>DIYR01000138.1 GCA_002429085.1 Flavobacteriales bacterium UBA6049 | reverse complement strand
CATAGGTAACCACAAATAGTCGTTTCCTGAGTAATTAAAGTTGGTTCTTACCTCCTGACCATCTGCTAGATTGCGCTCTAGAGCTGTCTGAACAACATCTTGAGCTAAACGCTTCAGGTTAATGGTGCTATCTACTACTTCGTTGATTCTTAACTCAGAATATTCACTTAGCGCATCTAAGACTCCAATCATACGATCGGTACTTTCCTCAATTAAGTCAACATACTTTAACGCAGAATCTTGACCTTGAAATTCTCTTCGAATCAAACGTGATAAACCAAGGATACTACTCAGCGGTGTTCTCATATCATGAGATGCACTGTACACCAATTTGTCTAGTTCGTAGTAAGCCTTTTCTAGTGCTTCAGTTTTATAATTTAACTCTTGAACGCTTTTTGCTTTTTCAAGTGCTTTAACCAATACGAGGTTGAGTTGATCTTCGTTCCAAGGTTTAGTTATGTAATAATAAACATGTCCTTGGTTAATTGCTTCGTGAACCAATTTGAGTTCATCGTAAGCTGTCATAAGCATACACACTATCTGTGGATACTTTGTACGAACCTCTTGAATAGTATCTAATCCATTTCCGTCTGGCATACGTTGATCTGAAATAAATACATCTACGTGTTTATTCTCAAGTATGTCCATAGCATCTTTAATAGAGGATGCTGTTAGAATGGAATATCTCTCCTTGAAAGTAGCTTTAAAAGATACCAAGTTGTTATACTCGTCATCTAGTAGTAGAATAGTGTTTGGCATTTTAGCAGACCTAATCATTCTCCTGTGGCTGTGTTTTAGGTAAAGTTATGGTAAACTTAGTACCAGAACCTACCGTTGATTCTACTTCTATTTTCCCCAAATGCGAATCTACTATTCCTTTTGCAATTGCCAAACCTAATCCTGTTCCTGAACCTACTGGCTTTGTAGTGAAAAACGGATCGAATATCTTCGACATATTCTCTTCGGGAATACCTCCTGCATTATCCTTGAATGTAATGGTTACATGATCGTCATAACTTTTGGTAGAAATCACTATCACACCAGCTTTCATTTGTTTCTCTTGAATAGCTTGAATAGAGTTACTTAAGATGTTCATGAAAACCTGATTCATCTTACCTCCGTAACACTCAATTCTTTCTACTGGTTCATAGATTCTCTCTATTTTAACCCCGGCAACCATAGAACTTTTGAGGAGTGTTAATGTAGATTCTATCCCGTCTATTAAATCTATCTTCTTTAAGTCTTGTTCATCTGTTCTAGAGAACAACTTAAGGCCTCTTACAATTTCAGCAGTTCTTTTAGCTCCATCTTTAATACCTGAAATTAACTGACTAATTTCTTCTCTTACGTAAGTAAAGTCAATCTCATCTTTATAGTCTTCTATATGAGGCTTTTTGTTTTCAAATTCTTCTTTCGAACTAATACTATCATATTGATCTACTAGCTCAAAAACATCATCTAAATCTCTGGTTAATGGATTAATATTAGCTGATACGAAGTTTATAGGATTATTAATCTCATGTGCTATACCTGCTGTTAATTGACCTAACGAAGCCATTTTTTCTTGCTCAACCATTTGACTTTGAGCATTTTTAACATCTAGTAATGCTTGATTTAACTCACTAGTTCTTTCGGCTACTCTTTCTTCAAGAACTCTATTTTGCTCTCTAATGATTCTCTCATTCTCAAGAGATATTTCAAGTGCTCTTTGTTGACTTTCGTTACGATCTCTTCGTAATGTACTTATTCGATCAGCCAAACCGAAGGAGAGAAGCACTGCTTCTAATCCCGATCCTATTTGAAGAATATTTGCAGTAAACAAGTTATACTGAACTACTCCAACATCTTTTAGAACAAAAATTATGACGCTTACCAAAAATGCAGACCAAGCTATCATGAAGAAAATGGCTTGCCTACTTCCCTTATAGATAGCTACCCCTGAGGCAAAAATGAATAAGAATGAAAGTATTAAAGCCGTTAAATTCATCATGGCATATGCATTAGCTCCATACCCCATTAAGGCTAAAATGAACTGTATTACGTACATGCCAATAGCCATATAGAATGGCCACTTCCACTTAGGCATTATGGATTGTAGCCTAACGAAATTTTGAAAGAATAGATACGCAAAAAAGGCTGTTCCTAAATTGAGGAAATTCACACTTACTTGCTGCCAACCAGGTGAGTCAGGCCAGATATACTTAAAACCATATCCTCCAAGTGACACCTGAACTAACCCTACAAACATGATGTACAGCACATAGTAGACGTAACTCTTGTCTTTTGTGCTATATAGAATGAAGGTATTGTAAAAGAACATGGCAAGTATGATTCCAACATACACACCAAAGGTTAAATCTCTTTTGGTTGCCTCAACGTATTGATCTGGATAAGATGCGAACGTAATAGGTAAATTAACTTGCTCTACACTAGAAACATAGAAGTACACTTCAAGATTGGGAATACCTTTAGGTAATCTGATTAAGTATGCTTGGTGATCAATGTCTCTTGAATCAAAAGGCAATGATTCGAAATAAGAAAAACGTCTTACAATCTGATCTTCATGAACTATGTATGCCAATAAGGTATCTAGCGTTGGCAAGTTTACTTCAAGTAAATATCGCTGCTTACCGTTAGGTATATTACTTAAATCGGCCTTTACCCATTTTCCGTTTGCTGGTACTTCTAGCGGAACAATTGGAGTTTCTACGTTTACCCACTCTACATCATTATGCAGTATCTCTGTAGAGTCGTTAAGTCCTCCTTCAAACACCGCGCAATAATTCCCTATAAGAGAAGGTCCATCATACTTAGACCCATCAAACGGACGAGAGGCTAAAAGAGATAGCGGTAATAAAATAAAGATACTTAACAGAAGCTTATCCATCATATATCTCTAATAATCAATTCGTAATCTATTATCATTTCTCCTTTTGGACCTGATTCTAGTTTGCTTTGTTGAGGTGTATTTCTCAAATCTAATATTTCTGATTTGTTCGCCTCTTCTGCCTCTGTTAATCCATCTGCATCAGCTAGTCTTAAAACGGTAGCAGGAAGGTCTTCTTTTGGGTATGGAAATATTCCATTTTCCCCAAGCTCAGTAATCTGCTTAAAACCAGCTCTTTCAACCATTTTAACCGTATATGGAGCACATAGCACCCACAAGATATTTATACCTATTAGATTTGCTACAGTTACACCAGCTTTGGCAATACTTGCCTTGGTTAAAACTTGGCTAACTCCTGTTCCTCTGGCTTGTCTGGTATTCCATAAACCGCATAATTCTCCGGTTCCTAACAACTCATCTTTACCTACCATTTCATGGATTTTAGGATCCATAAACCCAATAGCATTTTCAACAGGTAAAGGAGCACCAGCTACTTTTTTGTGTATTCTAGAGCCTCCAAAGATTTCTTTTCCATCTTTACTCTCAACGAGAAATACGTACACCTCTGGATCATCTATCCAACTTCTATCTGAAGAGGTCACTTTTTCGATACCGAAATCTTTCAGTACGTTATCCTGACCTTCCGCAAAAAGTACACTGGATTCTTTATCTTGAGTGGCACGGAAAACTCGGATTCTATACATCTACTTGATTTCTAAATTGCTGTTCAAAGTCTATAAAGTAACGACCTGACGATATTTCTTTTTTACTCAATATTGCTCGCACCAAAAAAGCTATACCAGCACTACCTAACATAACATCTCCTGCTAGCTGAGGCCAGGACACAACTTTTTTCCCTACCTCACTCATAGAGAGTTTTAATCGATCACTCATGGTTTCTACCGGAACGATGCGTTGCACAATATGCAGCACATCGTTCATGTCTTTCAAATTAAGTGATTTAAGATCAAGATCTTCTATCATCCCATGTAAGATAGGTCTTTCGGGGCCAATATCAAATCGTTCCACGTCAAACATGCCTCTATCATTCGTATCCATTAAAACTGGAATACCTTTGGCTTTAGCAGCGTTTCTAAGATCTAGTTTCAATTTTAACCCATCACAAACTTCTACCAAAATATCTATCCCACCATTTTCGGATAAGAAGGATTCAATATTTTGTTCGGTAATTCCTTCTTTGTAAAGAATAACTCTCAAATATGGGTCGATTTCCGAAATTTGTCTTGCCGTAATGATGCTTTTCGGCAAACCCAAATCACAAACACTTGTCTTAAGTCGATTCATATTCGAAAGTTCTAATGAATCAAAATCAGCTAACACAAGTGTTCCTATGGCTCTTTCCATTGCTAAAGCTACAGATATGGCATTACCAACAGATAATCCTACCACACCAACAGTGGCCTTCTCGTATAATCTCTGCTCTTCCTCTGTAATCTTCAGCTTATTTCTACTTGTTCTTATGACTTTGAACAAGTCTTCTTTTACGAGTTTAACAAGCGTATTTTTCCAAGGATAATATACCCAGTTGGCCTTTGACTCTGGCTCTGGAAATAGCTCTTCTGCAGATTTAGGATTTTCTTTTCCTAACTCAGCAACACGAACATATTCCTGTATTTGATCTTTAAATGTGTCAACTATTGTGGGACTTTGGTCTTGAATAAGCCCCGTGACTTTTTCAGACTCACTCTCTGCATCAAAGAGGAGCGGTCTGTATGAATGACTTTCCATAAAACGATTAAATAGAGTTTACACCTGTTAAACTATTCTTGGCGAAATTAAACTTTGAGTGTTCAGAAGTTCTATTATTCGATTCAAATCCTTTAAGATTTGAATTACTTTTGTTTTCCCAAAAAGAATTAACCTTTCTTTGGGACTAGCAGAAAGATCATAGTTAGGCAATGAGTAACCTTAGTTCAAAAAAAATAAATGTACTCTACGTTGATGACGAGGAACACAATTTAACGTCATTTAAAGCGAGTTTCAGAAGAATCTTCAAAGTATTTACAGCTATTTCTGCTAGCGAAGCCCGTGAAATTTTGAAAGAGCAAAAGGTTGAAATCATCATCACAGATCAGCGCATGCCAAACGAAACAGGTGTTGAGTTTCTTCAATCAATTATTGAGGAATACCCAGATCCTATACGCATGCTTTTAACTGGTTATTCTGATATTGAAGCTGTAATTGATTCCATTAATAAAGGGCAGGTATATAAATACATTACCAAACCTTGGAATGACCATGAACTTCAAGTAAATATTGAAAACGCCCATGAAGTTTTCCGTTTACGAGAAGAAAACAAAGACTTGATGGAGCGCTTGAAAAAAGCCAATGAGCAATTGGAATTCTACCTACGTCAAAAACTACTCGATTAATTTACGTCTAATACGATCATTGTTGGTAAATGATCGCTGTATCCATTTAAGTATTTCTTGCCACCAAATGTTCTGTGAGGATTTCCAGAATACTTTCCTTTCTGTTGTATTAAATAACAACGATTATACACCTCAGCTTTTACAAATCGAAACATTCCAGAAGTTGCTACTGAAGGAGAAATTAGAATTTGATCAAATAAATTCCACTCGCCTCTATATTTGAGTGACCCCTCATCTCCAGCCAAAATATTTTCGAATGGATTGTACATTTCGCCTTCTTTCGTATTAGCTAATTCAGCTTGAGATTTTAACTCATCTTTTACACTCACATTCGTAGGGTCATCATTCAAATCTCCCATAACGATGATACGTGCGTTAGCATCTTTCATTCTGATTGAATCCATTAAGTGCTTGTTCATTTTAGCAGCTTGTATTCTACCTGGACGTGATTTTTCTTCTCCTCCCCAGCGACTAGGCCAGTGATTTACCAATACATGTATGGTATCTTTTCCCTTCAAAATACCTGTAACCAATAAGATATCTCTAGTAAATACTTCTTCTCCTTCGCGCGTTACTTTAGGATTCACATATTTATGTAAAAGAGGCTCAAACAATTTTGGGTTGTACAGCATAGCCACATCAATTCCTCTTTTATCAGGAGAATCACCATGAATAATAGCCCACTTCTTCTTTTTCAAATTTTCGTGTGCAACTAAATCTTCTAGTACTCCTCTATTCTCTACCTCGCACACACCAATAATTGCAGCCCCTTTTTTCTGGTATTCAACTCCTAACTCATTCAATACGAAAGACATATTCTGAAGCTTATTAGCATAGCGTTCTGCTGTCCACTGCTTCTTTCCTGTAGGTGTGTATTCTCCATCTCTCACCCCTTCATCATCAATAATATCAAATAGATTCTCTAGATTATAAAAACCAATCACCTGGCTCTTAGAAGATTGAGCAGTTAGCAATGATGCTTGAAGTAACAAAGCGAAAAAGAATGCAACCTGTTTTTTCATGTGTCCGATATCGTTACAGCTCAGTGATTTAAATCACCATTTAGCCATGATTCCATTTGTCCGCAAAGAAACCACTTTCATCCATCCTACAACCAACTGTTTAAACACATTCTTTAATTTGCCGTTCAATCTATTTTGAAACAATTCTATTATGAAAAAACATATCCTGTTTGGACTTATAATGGGTCTTGCAAGCGTAAACAGCTTCGCCAAAGATTCTGAAGAAACCAAACCTATTTTCACTTCTGGTCAAGTTGGCGCCCTAACATTTAGAGAGATAGGACCTGCTCTTACATCGGGGCGAATTGCCGATATGGTTGTAAACCCCACCAACACCAACCAATGGTATATAGCTGCTGCTAGTGGTGGTGTTTGGAAAACCGAAAACGCTGGAGTAACCTTCTCTCCTATTTTTGATGGTGAAGGTTCTTACTCAATTGGTTGTATTACACTCGATCCATCTAACCCACATACCATTTGGGTTGGAACAGGTGAAAACAATAACCAACGTTCTGTAGCTTACGGAGATGGAGTTTACCGCAGTTTAGATGGTGGTAAATCTTGGAAAAACATGGGCTTAGAAAACAGTGAGCACATTGGCATGATTAAGGTTCATCCTGCAAACTCTAATGTGGTGTATGTAGCTGCTTATGGTCCACTATGGAGTGCTGGTGGAGATAGAGGGTTGTATAAAACCACCGATGGTGGTGAAAACTGGGAGCTCATTCTAGAAATTGACGAACATACTGGTATCAACGAAATTCATCTCGATCCTCAAAATCCAGATGTGATGTATGCAACAGCTCATCAACGTAGAAGGCACGTATACACCTATATTTCCGGTGGACCAGGATGATTAATTTACAAAACTACTGATGGTGGTGAAAACTGGAGAAAACTAACAAGTGGACTACCTGGAGTAAACATGGGGCGTATTGGTATGGCCGTTTCTCCTGTAAATAGTGATGTGTTATATGCCATTATTGAGGCTGAAGATGGTAAAGGCGGTTTCTTTAGATCAACAGACCGAGGCGAGAGTTGGAACAAACAAAACGATTATGTAACGTCTGGTAACTATTACCAAGAATTGTATTGCGATCCTAACGATATACACAAGGTATTTTTTATGGATACGTGGGCTCATGTAAGCTATGATGGTGGTAAAACAATCAAGAAATTGGGCGAAGAAAACAAACACGTTGATAACCACTGTATGTGGATTAACCCAGAAAACACCAATCATTATTTGATGGGATGCGATGGTGGATTATACCAAACTTTCGATAATGCCAAAACATGGGCATTCTTCCCAAATTTACCTATTACTCAATTCTACAGGGTAGCAGTTGATCGTGCTGTTCCGTTTTACAATGTATATGGTGGTACACAAGATAACTTCTCGTTAGGAGGTCCGTCACAAACAGATAAAAACTCGGGTATTGATAACTACGATTGGTTTGTAACCAACGAAGGAGATGGTTTTGAAAGTCAGGTTGATCCAGAAGATCCAAACATTGTATATGCGCAAGCTCAATACGGATGGTTGGTTCGTTTCGACAAACAAACAGGCGAAACAGTAGGTATTAAGCCAACTCCTCCAAAGGGCGAAGCTTATCGTTGGAATTGGGATGCTCCATTATTGATCTCACCACACAATAACAAAACCCTCTATTTTGCAGCAAACAAAGTATTTAAGAGTACAGACAGAGGTAACTCTTGGAAAGTAATTTCAGATGATTTAACGCAGCAAATAGACCGTAACAAACTACCTGTAATGGGGCAAGTTTGGAGTGTTGATGCAGTTATGAAAAACAAGTCGACTACTATTTACGGAAACCTTGTTGCATTGCATGAGTCTCCGGTAAAAGAAGGATTGGTTTACGTAGGTAGCGATGATGGCTTGGTGCATGTAACAACTAATGGTGGTGATTCGTGGACAAAACTTTCTGGTTTTAGTGGAGTTCCGGCTAACACATACGTGAATGATTTAAAAGCATCTAAACATGATGAAAATGTTGTGTATGCTGCATTCAACAACCATAAGAATGGAGACTTTAAGCCTTACTTATTTAAGAGTACAAACCAAGGAAAATCTTGGACTGCGATTAGTAATAACCTTCCAGAACGTGGTTCTATTTACAGCATAGCTGAAGATCATAAGAACCCAAATTTGTTGTTTGTTGGAACTGAGTTTGGCGTTTTCTTTACACATGATGGTGGTACTAACTGGACACAATTAAAAAGTGGACTTCCTACAATTGCTATTAGAGACATTGCAAT
>DIYR01000061.1 GCA_002429085.1 Flavobacteriales bacterium UBA6049 | reverse complement strand
TCAAAATCGGTAAATAACTTCGAGTTCGTGTCCTTGTAGTTTGGCTTTAGCAGCCTCCAAGTTCTCTGTAAATCCAAGGATAAATCCTCCTCCACCAGATCCACAAAGCTTTAAGTAGTATGCATTAGACTCTAACCCTTCTTTCCAAACTTTGGTAAATCTATTTGGAATCATTGGGCTAAAGTTCTCTAGAATTAACCCTGATAATTCCTTTAAGTTTTGAAACAATGGTTTTGTATCTCCTTTCAAGAAACTCTTGATACACTCATCATTGTATTTCTTGAACTGGTGTTTTACCATGTTACGGAAACCTTCTTGCTTCATCTTCTCCATGAAGATGTTTACCATTGGTTGTGTTTCTCCAGGTTGACCAGAATTCAACAAGAAAATAGCTCCCTCACCTACTCCACTTTCTGGAATACCTACAGTGCCAATATCTTGCTTACTCTTGATTAATATTGGTAATCTCAAATAACAGATCAATGGATCAATTCCAGAACTTTTTCCGTGGAAATACGATTCCATTTTACCCAAAGATTCTTTTAACTGAATCAATTGATCTTTGGTAGGTTCAGTTTCTGAACTGTCTATTTTATTTTGGACATAACGATCGTAAATAGCCGCAACTAAAGCTCCTGAGCTACCAACACCAAATCCTTGAGGAATAGTAGAATCGAAATACATTCCCTTTTGAATGTCTTCTTCAAAAGCAGCTAGATTAAGTTGAAGGGTTTCTAATGATCCTGTTGACTCTTGCTTCAAATAAGCCAAGTAGTCGCACAAATGTCCATTTGATTTTGCTTGTTCAGAACAAGCCTGATCACCAAACTTCAATTCACCTCTATACGCTCCATAAGGAATAGAAAGTCCCATGGAATCTTGAATGATTCCGTATTCTCCAAAGAGCAAGATTTTTGAAAAGAAAAGTGCGTCCTTAATCATTGTTTAACCTTTCCGGGCCACTACCAACGTGATCGCAAATATACTGCTTGTTTTGGCAATACCCAACCAACTCTGAATCAACAAATTCAGATACTTTTTGTTCGTACTCAGACGGAAACAATAAGTGAACGTTGGCTCCTGCATCTAACGTAAAACTTACTGGGATGTTTGATTCGTTACGATAAGCCCAAATTTGCTCGATAATAGCCAGTGTATTGGGCTTCATCAAAATGAAATATGGGTTAGATGTCATCATTAACGCATGTAACATCAACGCTTCTCTTTCAACAATATCGATAAACCCATCAATATCTCCATTAGCGAACACTGGCCGAAATGCACTTAAGTTTTTTCCTGCCAACTGGTATCGAGTATCGGCAAACGGATGATCTTTCAGTAAACCGTGTCCTACAGTACTTGATACTTGCTTCTGGCCTCTATCAACAAGCAAAACAGTATCTCTGTATGTTTTGAAAACGTCATG
This sequence comes from Flavobacteriales bacterium UBA6049, assembly GCA_002429085.1. Taxonomy (GTDB): domain Bacteria; phylum Bacteroidota; class Bacteroidia; order Flavobacteriales_G; family Salibacteraceae; genus UBA6049. Next base: position 6,496 of record DIYR01000061.1, on the reverse strand, counting down.
TACTGGATGCTCATACGCTGTTCCAAATAAATCTGAACCTATGCTCTCTTTGTGAGTCCCCCATTGAACTAAACCTCCATATAGCGAACGGCTAGCACTTCCGCTGCCAATGCGCGCTAAGAAAGATGCTTTTTGAAAGAACTCGTCTTGAGATAAATCTGCGTTTAACGATTCCTCAATACTCATTAGCCCTAAAGCTAAAGCGCTCATTCCACTAGCAGAAGACGCAATTCCACTAGAATGTGGGAAGGTGTTTTTCGTATCAATTATCAAATCAAGTTCCTTCAACCATGGAGCGTAATCAGCTATTTTCTCAATAAACGAGAATGACTTCTGACCAAACTCTGGATTTTTCTCTCCCTCAAATAAGAAAGTACGCTTGGAATCAGTTCCTGCTTTTGGGCTCCATTGTAGAGATGTTTGCGTATTGCAATTATTCAAAGTAAAACTCACCGAAGGATTGTTTGGTAGTTGAATACCGTGCTTTCCCCAGTATTTTACCAAAGCAATATTTGAAGGGCTTTTCCATGCCGCTTTTCCTTCAGATAAACTTCCACTCCAATTCGGAACAAACGATTCGTTTGATAGATTCATGATGCAAAAATGTGTTTTAAGCTTTAATTGTGAAATGGCTGCTTACATGAATAATTCAACCTTAGGGAATTATTAAATCTATGTGCTAAGTACCTCATTCACATCTTTTTTACGAGATAGTTGTTAACTTGAATGCGAGATGGAAACAACAAAAACATTCAAAACACTTTCCCGGCATAAGTCGGTAGACCTTAAACCCTACTTGGTAGATTTTGTTGCTAAGCACCCAGATTGTCAAGTTCACGTAGGTTGTGACAGCCAGAACTACAGCAATTTTACGGTATATGCCACCACTGTTGTTATTCGTTTTCCGAGGCGTGGTGCCCATGTATTGTACTACAAGGAAAAGTTACCACGAATCAACGATATGTGGACTAGATTGTGGAACGAAGTAGAACGCTCGGTTGAAATTGCTCAATTCATCGAAAATGAATGTGGAATTGTTGTTGATCAAGTAGATATGGACTTTAACGAAGATCCTAGCTTTCCGAGCAATAAGTTATTGAATGCAGCGCGAGGCTATGTGCAATCTTTGGGTTTTATGGGAAAAGCGAAGCCCCACCTTCTGATGGCTACTTGGGCAGCTAATGTGTTGTGTCATTAATTCTCTTAACAGATAATCCCATTTGTCGGGTTTTAATAACCCATCTCATCAAACGGAATAGCTCCTTCCATACGCTCCCCTGCAAGCAGTACGAAGTCTCCTCCCCAAGCACCTAGTGATTTTACACTTCCACTATAATTTGGAAGTAATAACTCTTTTGCTTTTGGCATTCTAAGTATTTCGCTCATCAAATTTTCGTGCTCATCTATGAGCTTTTGAAACTCTTGTATGGAACTACAAACAAGAAAGCTATCTGTTAAACGATTGATGTGCTGAACAGCTTTTGCCCTATCAAAGTCCAACTCACGATAACGCGTTACTTCTTTGTTACTGTATTGCTTATTTCCTGTGTAGTAAAACGATAACTCTTGTTTGAAAGCTGGATCAAAATCTACCTCTTGAACAATTGGTTTACCATCTATCAGTTGAAAAGTAATCGGATTTTGGGCTGTGGCACACATTACATCGTATCCACTTCCGCCAAAAGTATTCTGCAATAGTTCGAAGGCATCAACCTCTGCCCATTGAGCGATTAGACTAACCAACGTACTGCTTGATCCTAAGCCCCATTCTCTGTTGAACTCTAAGTGTGTTTCTGCTTCATACCAATATTGCTCAGCGTAAAAATCTGGATTAGCTTGAATGGCTTTTACTAATAGATTTTGCAGTCGTTCGGCAACATCAACCTGATCTGCATGAAGAATTTGAAGATTTCTATCGAACAATGCCTCGAACCAAAGTGAGCCATCGTGGTTAAAACTCTTCCACGATAGCTTTCTCTGATTAGAGTCTTCTTGGGTAACGCTCAGTGTTTGCCCCAGCTTGGTTGGAATGGCCAATGCTTTCGCACCATCCAACACGGTATATTCTCCACTTAGTAAGAGCTTTCCGTTGGCTCTAAACGAATGTGTCATGCGTTTTTAAGGTCGTTATAACCTTTTACGATTTCGTTATAATGAGGCACTTTGTCTTTGAAATAAGCTACCATTTGCTGCTTTTCTTCTTCTGTAGCTCCCAATTGATTCAAGACATTCAACAAGTGCATTTTCATGTGGCCTTTTTGAATTCCAGTAGTTACCAAAGCTCTCAATGCACCAAAATTTTGTGCTAAACCAGACGCTGCTACCATTCCCATTAATTTTTTGGCTGATGGTCTGCCTAACATCTCATGCGCTAGTTTTACTACTGGATGCAGTTTGGTTAATCCGCCAACCGTTCCTAATGCTAATGGCACTTCAATCCAAAAACGGAAAACACCATCTTTCACTTCGCAATCGGTTAACGAACGGTATTGACCACTGCGAGCGGCATAGGTATGACAAGCTGCTTCAATGGCTCTAAAATCGTTTCCAGTTGCAATTACAACGGCATCAATTCCATTCATAATTCCTTTGTTATGCGTAGTTGCGCGGTAAGGCTCTATGCGAGCTACGTGAACTGCTCTCTCAAATTTTTGAACGAATTCTTCTGCCGAAACATCATCTGTTGCTAGCTCTTCAATTGGACAACTTACCTCAGCTCTCACCAAACATTCTGGTGTATAGTTACTAAGGATACACATGATGATTTGAATCTGCTTCTCTTCTTCAGTAAACCTGTCAGAGGTTTGAATCTCTCGCTGTAACGTTTGAGAAAATTGCTCTAAACAAGTATTGATGAAGTTCGCACCCATTGAATCAACGGTTTCGAACGTTGCTTTTAACTGGTAGTAATTTGGCTCTTCGAAGGTTTTATCGATCAGCATAATATCTTGAATTCCTCCACCACGCTTCCGCATGTTCTCGGTGATATCTGCTGTGTCTTCGTAGAACTTATTCTTAATCTCGTTAATGAATTCCCACAACTTGTTGGAATCTCCGTAATACACAAAGTGAACGTGACCTACTTTTTTGGTTCCGATAATTTCGGTTTTGAAACCGCCTCTATTGAACCAAAAAGATGCTGACTTTGCCGCAGCAGCTACTACCGAGCTTTCTTCAATAGCCATTGGCAGGGTAAAGATTTCATCATCTATTTTAAAGTTTGGAGCTACACCAAACGGCAAATAGTAATTAGTCAACGTATTCTCGATGAATTCATCGTGCAGCTTTTGCGTTTTCGCATCTGCATGCCAATAGTTTTGTAGCAAGGCCTTCCCCTCTTCTGGGTTTTCGAAATAGTTGTTTGCCAACCAATCGATTTTTTCTGCTTTGGTGAGTTTGGAGAATCCTTTGATGTATGTACCTAACATATAAGAGAGTTTGTACCTAAACCGCTTTCATACGGTATTGTTATCTGAAGAGTGTAAAAATATCTTAAAGTTGGAATTGGGAATTACATCTGTGGTTTGAAAACCATAAAATGCGAAATGAAACTATTCAAGAATGAAGAATACTACTTACACGCATTATCAATGTACTTATCTGAGCTTCTATAAGTAGCTGTTAAACCCATGAATAGCGTTACGTCTAACGATTTAATTCTTCTCTCTTTCCCATCAATGGATAAACCATAGGTAAACTCGCTTGGCTTAGCATTGCTACCGAACAATTCTTTCCAACGATAAGGCCCATTTGCTCGCATTTTAGATTGACTTTCAATTGCTTTGAAAACGAGTTTTATTCCTTGCTCTGGAGACTCTATTGACCTTACATAGCTTTTTACCAAATAGTCTTCAAAGAGTTCTAAATCCATCCATCTGTCGTCAACTTTAAAGAATAGTTGATTGTAGTATGCATGTTCAAGTAATTCTCCGTTTAAACGGACATGTACAGAGTCTACCAGAGGAATAAGCTGATCTGGTCTTGGCTGAACTCTAAACCCGCATTGAGGGTTCTCAATTACTAAGTCTTGTGGGTAATACACTTGCTTTTCGCCTTTATGCCACACAGTTGTTTTTAACAATGTACTTCCATCCCACTCGGAAACCGATTTGGTGATTTGCTTACCATTATTGAATGAAAGAACCGTATGTCTTGTTGGGGTTTTAACTTCCTTTCGAACCAGTTCCTCTTTGTCATCTTTAAAATCAAACTCTTTTTTGATGTAGCCATCTTTAGTTTGTGTGGTAACTAATCTGCTTCTCACTTTACCTTGATAGAAATATTCGAGCACACTATTTCCAGTAATTCTATCGCCTGCATAGAGGTAGGGTGAAGCACTTTTCCAGTTCCCATAAGTGTAGATACTATCTTGTTTGTAAATAGTAAGAATGTTTGTATCGCCTTGATAGGTTTCAAGTATCAAGGTATCGGTTCCTTTTACTTGATGTTGAATTGTTTTCCATTCACCTATCTGGGTATATATCCGCTGATTCTGATCTTTTAGGCTATACCGTATGGTATCTCCATTTCTGATTTCGAAAGACACTCCACCTGGAACACCGTAAATCAAGGTGTCTTTTGTAACGGTATAAACTTTCTGTTTTCCATGCTCAACATACGTATACATGGTATTTTTTTCGGTTGAATCGCCTTTATGTATAGCATAAGAAGTATCTGAAATTGTTTCTCTATATGCCACCACTCCATTTGGAAAATAGACGGTTGAATCTCTGTAATCAGCTTGTTTAACAAGCATGAGGTATTTAACAGAATCTTGAGTGTAGTAATTTGTGTAATACGGAGCTGTAGTAGAAATAACAGAGTCTCTTGAAAACACTCCTATTTGAAAAGATTGGTCTGCATTTCTTGTAAGCTTATACTGAGCTCTTAAGTTGTAGAAATAGGCTCCTGATTCTGTTTGCTGATAATTAAAAAGCGTATCGCTGTTGATGATTCCTGTTGATTGCTGAGGGTTTCTGTTGATTGACTCAATCATAGAATTAGGCCAAAAGCGATTGAACACTTGCCCAAGCGATACCAATGGAACGAACAACAGAAGTAAAAAAATGAACCTCATGAACCTAGATTAGGAGAGGTATAAATATCCAATTTTTATACCAGTGCTATAAAAAAACGCGATGCAGTTACAACCACATCGCGTTTCTATCTTATTAAGAAGCTTGGCTTACGCCTTTGCACCTTCTTTTAATCTCCATTGACCAGACTGTAACAACGGCTCTGCTTGTTTAAACTTCAACTCTTTAACTTCTCCTGTCATTAGGTTGATGATTTCTACACGCTCGTTACGACCAATTGTTTTTTCTACCGTTACTGGAGTTTTCTTTTCTGGTTCTTTATTAGCACTCGGATCGTTGTATTTCTGACCTCCTGTTGCCTCTGATGGTAACTCATCTTTGCGAGCAGATAATTTGCTCATGTCTGTTTTCTGCTCAACCACTTTTGCTTCGCGCACTGGTGCTTGTCCTTCTGCTTGCGGCAATTGTGCATTAATTAAGAATGAGATGATTTCTTTACCAATGGCTTGAACCATTTTCTTGAACAACTCGAACGACTCGAACTTATAAATCAATAACGGATCTTTTTGCTCGTATACCGCACCACGAACTGATTGACGCAAGTCGTCCATTTCGCGTAAGTGCTCTTTCCAATGCTGATCAATCATAGCAAGAGTTACGCTTCTTTCTAGCGCATCCATTACTTCTTGACCTTCTGTATTGAATGATTTTTCGAGGTTAGCCACTACTTGAATTCCTCTTCTACCATCGGTAAATGGAACTACCATATTGATGAAGTTCGCATTTGGATCTTCGTGCACTTGTTTTACAACTGGGTAAACAATTTGTGCCGTTTTACGCAACTTCTCCAAGTAGTTTTGGATCGTACGCTCGTATACTTGATCTATTAAGTCTTGTGCATTGATTTTCAAGAACTCTTCTTCAGAAACTGGTGTTTCTATGTGTAGAGTTCCAATCAATTCTAGCTTGAACCCGTTGTAGTCTTTTACTGGTTGGTAATCGCCAATGATGCCTTCTACTAAATCGTAGATGCTATTCGCGATATCAACTTTTAAACGCTCTCCAAACAATGCATGGCGTCTACGTTTGTAGATTACCTCACGCTGCTGGTTCATTACGTCATCATACTCTAACAAGTGCTTACGCACACCAAAGTTGTTTTCTTCTACCTTTTTCTGAGCGCGCTCGATAGACTTAGAAATCATTCCATGCTGAATCACTTCTCCTTCTACGTGCCCCATTCTATCCATCAGTTTCGCAATACGATCTGATCCGAATAAACGCATCAAGTTATCTTCTAACGAAACGAAGAATTGAGAAGAACCAACATCACCTTGACGACCAGCACGACCACGTAACTGACGGTCTACACGTCTAGAATCGTGACGTTCTGTACCAATAATCGCTAAACCACCAGATTCTTTAGTTGCGTCTGATAACTTGATATCTGTACCACGACC
>DIYR01000065.1 GCA_002429085.1 Flavobacteriales bacterium UBA6049 | reverse complement strand
GAACCCGTTTCTTAGGGTGGTGCAAAAGTAAGAAAAATGCACTTTTTTTCTAAGGTAGCTTACTGTTTGACTTAGTGTGCTTTAGCATATGCAGGACAGTACCTCCTTGGGTCAAAAGGTTCGTCTGTAAAACATGAATTTATAGAAATGGCGATTTCATGTGTGTGTTGACCAACTGCTGAGAATGCAGATAAGTTGTATTCGTATGCATAGCCAAATTTGAACTTTCTTAGGAATCGAAATTGTATGATACCCATTACTGCATCTTGAACTCGGTAACCCAGCATAGTAGTGAAGTTTTGATCAAATGTCCATCCTGCCTGAATATCTATTGATGGCAATGCCATACCAGTGTACCTTAGTTGACTTCCAATATGATAGCTGTTGTAATCATCTGCAATGAATGTTTTCTGTGCTCCAACATAGATCATTCGTTCAAGATCTGCTGGAGAACCAATATCATTACTGAATCCTGACATCTTTGACTTGAATAAATTCCAAACACTCAAACTCAGGTACCACGTAGGTGATGAATATGTTAATCCAGGTGTGAAAAGAGGAAATAGATAGAGTGGTTGGGCATATTCAAATGCAGGGTCGTTTTGATCTTTAAGCCTTGCTTGATTGGTTTGAAAGGCTAATCGGTTTACGGTTAAAAAAGTACCTGCTGAGAAAACTTGGTTCTTTCGTAATCGCAGGTGATAAGAGTATGCACCAGAGAAGGTGAATGAACTGGTACTTCCAAAGCGATCTTCAACAGCTAGTCCTCCAAATCCATGCCATCCTTTCTTAAATTTTTTGAGACCACTTTCTTCTGTACTCATATTATACGCAATAATACTGGTGCTCATGGATCTCTCTAGAGTGGTGTATTGTCTTCTATGGCCGATAGTAACAGTGTGGCAGGGTTGTATTCCTGCTGCCGCAGGGTTTAGCATGTATGGATCTAATTGAAATTGTGCAAACTGCCAACTTGTTTGACTATGACTTACTATTGAACATGAGAATAGTATTACTATAAGGTAAAGGCTTTTCATCTGGATAGAATTAAGATGCCAGAATCGGAGTATTCAGCATTATGTTTTCCTAGTGGTTGAATTTGATAATAGTAACTTCCCGTTGGAAGTTTTCCACCAAATTTTGGAGTTCCATCCCAAGGTGAATAGGAGCCTTCAGATTCAAATACCACTTGACCAAATCGGTTTGTTACTCTAATCCATACCTGGTCTAAGTCCTCAATATTTTCAATTTCCCAAGTGTCGTTTAAGCCATCTCCGTTTGGTGAAAATCCTGTGTATGGTTTTGGACAAATACGTGGGATTGAGAATTCAAAAGTTGCTTGACAGCCAGCGTTGTCAATTATTCGTACCGTTCCATCTTTGGAGGAGTAAAGGGTGTTTTCTCCGTTAATAAAAGTGGTTATAGGAGGGATGCCTCCAAGTACTTGCTGAATAGTGAAATTCCCTCTATTAGTACAAGATGCAGGAGTAGATGTAGTTGAAATGGTTAGTTGGCCGCTTTTCTGCAGTTTTACTGAAGTATATACTGTATCATGGAGGCTATCAGTTACAATAATCGAAAATTCACCTGTTGTGTCTGGAGTAAAACTGCGTGATTTTGAGAAGGCTCTTTTGTTAAAAGAATAGAGATAAGGCGGTGTTAATCCATGAATACTATCAATTCGAATCACTGGTATTTCTTCGTGGCACCATCTATTTGTTATAAACAGATCTTGTCCGGTTAGATGGTTAACAAGAAGGACAAAAAAACATGTCAATACTTGCTTCATCAGGTTAAGGTTTACTCTAAGTTATTTAAAAGAAACGGGACATAAGTTAAAAAACTATGTCCCGTTCTACACGCTCAGAGCAATTGCCCAAATTGCCTGACTAAACCAAATATGTAAACGTTAAACTGCCACTGAGCGGAATATTCTTACATGTCTATTTCAATATGATTATCTTCAATATCAATTTCAAATTCATCACCACCTACAGAAGTTTCATCGTTTTTTGATGTGAAATCTGGAGATTCTAATCCATTTTTTGTCATAGTCCAATAATGTCCTACCATATAGTCATCGTAGGTGTTAGTTACGTTTTTGATACCGTGGATAAAGTCGATCATGTTAGGCTCCAGGTAAATAGTTTTTCCAACGGGGATATTTAGAGTGAGGTCTATTTTTTGGTTTCGCCACTTGTCAACTTTTTGGAAAGAGTAGAAAGGATTAAAAGAAACAGTGTTGTCATTTTCTTTAAACTGATACATGATACCTTCAGCTCTTTTCTCAGCTTGATTATATACGTTTCCTCTTGAAGAATTGTACTGAGTTAGTGAGAAGAAGTCTTTTTTCGATTGACTTACATCAAGTTCAATGTCTCCTAATGAGATTACATCTGTTTCTTCATCATAATGAAAATTCACTTGATTTTCTGACAGTATTTTAGGACCACTTAGTTCTTCGATGCTAGCTTCATTTAATGTGAGGAATAATGTGTCACCCTCGAAATCTAAAGTGTGAAGGGTTTTTATCTCTGCTTTTTGGGAAAACTGGCTACCAGTATGAGCAACAGAATAGAATAGTAGTATTATTCCCATTATCCAAGAACCAGCTAAGCCCCAGCCTATTCCTTTTGGAATGTTCTTGTGGCTAGTTGCTAGCGAAACGCCTCCATATAATATTGCTAAAACTGGTACTAAGAAAGTTAGAAATGCTCCAATAAGTACAGGGTAAGCGTCCCAGGAGTTAGCAAAGAAAAGTGGGGAAATTTGATTATAAGAGTAACCGAATTCGTCCCCGATGTTAATTGCAGCTCCTGATACGAGAGCGGTGAAAACAGTAATAATAGCTAAGCAAGCTACACCACCAGCAAATAGCATTAGTATACCAATAATTTTTCCAAATGCTTTTATAGCTAGTTCAATGATTCTGAGAATAAAACTCGCTATTCTTTCAATGAAAGTTCCAATAGAAGATCCCGCGTTACGAAGTGCATCATCCTCTCTGAGCTTTTGATTTACGTTTTTTAGTTCATCCTCAACCTTCTTGCCAATGTTAGAAACGTTGACAGGTTCACCTTTCATTTCTAACTTTTCGGCTGTTGTCTTCGCTTTGGGAGTTAAGATCCATAGAATTATATAAATAATAACTCCAGTGCCGGTCGGCATGAAGGTAATCAAAATGAGAGCTAGCCTAATCCATAGAGCTTGAATCCCAAAGA
>DIYR01000123.1 GCA_002429085.1 Flavobacteriales bacterium UBA6049 | reverse complement strand
AACTAAAAATTCGTCTAGGTCTTCTTCCATTCCTTCTGCTTCTATGTAAACAGATCCGTCAGATTCGTTTTGGACGAAACCCGCAACGCGTAATCGGTAAGCTTCTTCTTGTGCAGACTTTCTAAAAAACACGCCTTGCACAGTGCCTCTGATGGTAATATTAAGATGTTTCATTGGTTAAAAAATGGATGGTAGTGAATTAGCTATACTAATTAATTGTCTATACATATATTTGACACGAAATTGACTTTCATGAATTTAGGAGAGGAAATTAAACAGAAAAAGTTTAAGTCTGTATACGAGCAAGTAATCGTTAATCTATTGTTTACTTCAAATTGGGCTGGTAGCTTACATCATAAATTGTTAAAGCCTTATGGTATAAGTCAGCAACAATACAACGTGTTACGCATTCTTCGTGGTCAATATCCTAACCCAGCTAGTGTGGGTCTTATTACTGACCGTATGCTAGATAAGAACTCTAACGCTTCTCGTTTGGTAGAAAAACTCGTTCATAAAGAATTAATAGAGCGAACAGTAAGCAAATACGATCGCAGACAACGTGATGTTCTCATAACTGAAAAAGGACTTGAACTTTTAGGTAAAATTGATCTAGAATTCGAGGAACTTGAGAAACAATTCACTAAACTTGACGTTGAGGAAGCCAAACAGTTAAATGATCTACTAGATCGCTTAAGAGGCTGATTGCGAAATCAATTTTACTTGCATTAGTTTTAGTTGTACTTTTGCAGTCCTTTTTAGGTCGGTCTTTTAGACTAGTTGATTTGTTGGTGTTAAAGAAATTTGTACTTTAATCACTTGTACCTTAACGAAGAGAATAGAATATGCGTCAGTTAAAGATTACCAAGCAGCTTACCAATCGTGATTCCAAATCCATTGATAAATATCTGAGTGATGTTTCTAAAGAAGAAATGGTTACTCCAGATGAAGAGGTGGCATTAGCCGTTCGAATCAAGCAAGGAGATGAGCTAGCGTTGAATCGTTTGGTAAATGCAAACCTTCGTTTCGTAATCTCAGTTGCTAAGCAGTACCAAGGGCATGGTCTTACATTAGAAGATTTAATTGCTGAAGGTAACATTGGACTTATAACAGCTGCTAAGCGTTTTGACGAAACAAAAGGATTTAAGTTTATCTCTTACGCAGTTTGGTGGATTCGTCAAAGCATTATGCAAGCAATCGCAGAAAATTCACGTGTGGTTCGTTTACCATTGAACAAAGTGAGTGCGATTCAGAAAATTTCGAATGCATTTGCTCGCTTAGAACAAGAGCATGAGCGTGCACCATCTAATACAGAAATTGCAGAATTATTAGAGTCTTCTTCTGAAAACGTTGCAGACCTATTTACATATGCTCAAAAGCAAGTGTCTGTTGATGCTCCTTTAATTGAAGGTGAAGAGAACAGCTTATTGAATGTATTATCTAACGATAATTCAACTAACCCATCTGATGATCTATTACGCGAGTCTCTTTGCCGAGATATTGAGCGTGTTTTGGTATCATTGAAGCCAAGAGAAGCAGACGTTATTCGTTTGAGCTTCGGTTTAAATGGCGAAACTCCAATGACGTTGGAAGAAATAGCCAACAGTCTTGGATTAACAAGAGAACGAATCAGACAAATTAGAGAGAAGGCCTTACGTAGCTTACGTAAAAAAGCAAACTCGAATTTGTTGAAGCATTACTTATAAGAATGAAAAAAGCCTCGCTGAAAAGCGAGGCTTTTTTGTTTTTAAGAATGATTATTACCTGATAATATTGAAGAGAATTGTTTGAGTTTTACTATCTGCTTGGAATCTCAATATATAAGTGCCTGTAGGAAGATTAGAGATATTCATTTCATGAGTTCCTAGCTCAGATAAGGTTGTCTCAAATGACTTGAATTGATTACCAACTATGTCATAAACGCTTAGTATAACATGTTCATTTGAATTGAATTGAACGGTTATAGTTTCTTTAGCTGGGTTGGGAAATAACCTTACGGAATTATTAGAACTCGTTTCTGAGATACTCGTTGCCAACAATTCATCTTCACTTTCAGCAGATTCTCCTGAGCCTGCATTCACTGCAAAATCATCTATGGCCATATCACTTTGCCAACTAGAGCCTGTAGCTCCAGTAAAGCGAAGAATTACAGAACTTTGACCAGCATAAGAAGCCAAATTAACTGTCGCCTGATTCCAACTATTTCCTTGGTTTCCTGACAATGTCCAAACATTACCAGACCAGGTATCTCCTCCATCTGTGCTTACCTGAACAGACAAAGAACCCATATTGCTACCATACAAATGATACCAGAAAGAAGCACTCGGAGCTGCTGCAGAAGAAAAATTAAAACAAGGAGTATAAATAATTCCTGTTCTATTAAAACAACTGGATGCTTCCGTATACAAATATCTTCCTGAACCTGATGTATGATCTGATGAAGGTCCTGTTGAAGAAGATGGTGTATTCGAATTATCCACACTCCAATCTATATCGTCTCCATCTGTATTTATCCAATCCGATCCAAGTGTACAATTTCCATCTGCATTACAAGAAAAAGAGGTATTACCACATAAGGTCATTCCATCAAAATTTTGTGTATATGGAAATGATGAAATAGCTGATGCGCATGAACTAACTGTAGCTTCAATTTTCAACCTATCAATAGCCATGTCTCCTCTATAACTATTACCTGTGACTCCATTAAATCTCAAAATGGTATTGCTTCCAGCATAAGTTGTCAAGTCTACAAATGTAGATTTCCAACCATCTCCCTGATCTCCACTGATCGTTTTAAGGACATTCCAACTTGATCCATTATCATTTGAAGCTTCCAACGTTAGGGTTCCCATATCTGAGCCGTACATATGAAAATCAAAATACATAGTAATTGCAGCTCCACTTGGAAGGCTAAAACAAGGGCTTTCCAAAATCGCTCTTTTACTCGGGTAATTAGGTGATGATGCTTCTATATACATATAGTAAGCTCCTTCACTAGCAGAAGCAGGGCCTGTATTGGCAGATGTTGTACTTCCTGATTTTCTTGTCCAGTCAATATCATCATTTCCATTTTGACACCATAACCCAAGACCTGATTCAAACCCTTCATTGTAAGGAAAGACTGAATAAGTTCCATTGGTACAATCCGTACAGGAATTTGTATTTGTAGAATGCGAATAATTTTCTGCAACAGATCTGCGTCCAGTTATTCCGTTTGTAGTACTTCTGGCTCTTACCGCATACCAATTTTCATCATTCGCAGATAAACCTGATAAATTGTAAGAAGTTCCGGCTGTAGTACCTATAATTTGCATGTATTTATTACCCAATGAGTAAACATCGTAGGTATTAGCTCCTGAAACAGCGTTCCAGGTTACCTGTGCTGTAGAAGTCCCTGTAGAATTGACCGCTATATTACTTGGTAAGCCCATTACATTGAAATTTTGAGAGCTTCCTGTCAAACCTCCTCTTGTAACTCTTACTCTAACCTGACCTGAGGTTGTTGCTGGCACACTCCAGTTATAATATCTATTTGCACCATTTACCGTTGATGAAATAGTTGTCCAGGAAGAGCCTCCGTTGGTAGAATATTGAAGTGTAAAGCTTCCTGTTTGTCCGTGTGCATCCCAATGCAATATTTCTGTTTCTCCGGAAACAAAAGACTCTCCTCCTCTTGGATAAGTCATTACAATTTCATTTTTGATGTAGCTGTATACTACAAAGTAATTTTGTGGACCTGAAGGAACAGCATTCCCACTTACTTTTACAGTGTAATTTCCTGACGCTGGAGATTCAAGTGTTACTTGCTCCATATTGTTAACATTATCAATTCCACGGTAAGCATTTTTTTGAAGGCTATCAATATCTGCAGCGCTGCTCAACACCCATGGATTGTATTCCTGCCCAGATGGAGTAGTTACCGTCATGTTCAGGTCATTTACCAAAGCTTTTGCTGCAACTGTAGACCCTTCCGGATCGAGCCAGATCACCATCACTTTCAATTCTCTTATGTTCGAAGGAACTGAAACTGTGTGTGAGTTATTTCCTCCATTAGATACTGACCCTGATAGGTATTGAGTGGAGTTAATCACTTCTACCGCCCTTCTGGTGTTAACACGTCCCCATCCAAAATCATAATCAGGTCCTGGACGACCTAAATCATCTGCTGTATTCAACAATACTCCTTTTATTAGCGTTGAATTAGGGTTACTACCTCCGTTACCCGATTTATAGGCTTGATATAACATAGCAGCTGCTCCTGCCAAACTTGGTGCTGCTGCCGATGTTCCTCCTGCTCCCAGATATGTATTATCAGGACCTGTACTAGATTGCGATGCTCCAGTTGCAGAAATGTCCGGCTTCAAACGCCCGTCTTCACAAGGTCCTCTACTACTTGAGCTTACTCTGGTATCAGAGTTCAATACATTTGCTACAGCTATTACATTTTTAGCTGCTTTTCTTCCACCAGTAATGTTTCCATAATAGCGTCCGTCTGGAGCTACGATAGAGCCATAAACAGAACTACAAGTGTTGCTAGAACTGTTTCCTGCTGAAAACACATGTAGTAAAACGGATTCATCGTGCACATCCTGATCAATGTCTCTTGACGTAGCATTATAAAGACCTCCACACCCTTGCGAATAGGATGTTGATGTAATTACGGTTCCCAATGTAGATAAATTAGCAATTGCACTAATGACATGAGGATAACCACTTATTCCATACAAATGAAGGTAGGCTCCTGTAGCCATTCCTATTTTAGTAGGATCTATATTTCCAGAACCTACAGCCAAGCCAGAAGTCATGTCTCCATGTGTACCACCGGCAGAAGCAGTATTGTCGGTAATTCTACCTCTAAAATCTTCATGATTCACTCCTCCGTCATCCGCTATTGCCAAGGTAACTCCTGTTCCATCATTTCCACTACCTGGTGCTGTACTCAAAAAATTTGCCCGATGATTGGTTCTTCCTCTTATTCCTTCCGGAATTGCAGGAGCTTCAATAGGTTCTAAATATGCGATTTCGGGAATTTTAGCTAAATCAATGATGGCTGATATACTTACTGAAACAGCTATTCCTCTCTTAGCAGTTCTTAAATCAGCCAATTTAATGTTATTAGATTTTAGAATTTCCAATAGACCATCTGTTGAGATATCTTCAAAAGGAAATACAACTAATTTGATTCGTTCATTACCCTCTAACGCATACTCGGGATAATTTCCAATTACGAGTTCTCGGGATAATTTATTTTCAGGTTTAATAGGTGTTACATGACTGATGTTAAATAGCGATAAGGTGTTCCAACCGAATTGTTCAGGAATACTTGCGATAAATGAATTGTTTGGTACGTAATCAAGAAGGGTGATACCCGTATTTTTGATTCGTTCTTTTTCCAGTGTGGTTGGTATTTTATCGAATACTAGGAAAACATAATGCCTGTTATTTGTTGAAGGATTATCAAGTTGATTAGGGTTTAATTCAGAAACTGGAATCATATTCTCTAATAGGATTGTTCCTGATTTTAACTCAATGGTTTGTGCGAATACATAGGTCGGAATGAACATTATTAGAATGCTCAAAGCAGAAAGAAAACTTTGTTTCATGATGTAAAGATTAAGAAGGATTAAGTAAATAGCTGCGAATTAGATCAGTGCTGTGAAAAACACTGATTGGTACAATCATGAAGGATTTTAGTCAATAAGTGATGTTAGTTACTCTCTATGATTTTTTAGTGGATTGATTTTCAATATATATTGGTTGTATAAGTTAAGTTAATTTGTTGTTTGTGAAACAAATCAAACAAGCTTTAATATGAAAAAAGAAATATTGAATGTTCATTTTTGCAGATAGTTAAATAAATATTGAATGCAATTCATTCTTCAATACGATAGCTATGTGGCCAATCCAAATTTTGATTGGATGGTCTTAATTCATGGTGCTGGTGGAAGTGCTCAAACATGGCACAAACAAATCGATGATTTCAAACAACATTTTAATTTGTTGGTTGTCGATTTGCGTGATCATGGTAGATCTAAAGTGAGAGACTTTATTGGGCAACTAGAATACACAATACACGGAATTGCAAAAGACGTATTGAATTTATTAGAACACCTCAAAATTGAGAAGTGCCATTTCATGGGTGTTTCATTAGGGTCTGTGATTATCAGAGCCATTGAAGAATTAAAGCCTCAAACTGTTCGATCGGTTGTATTGGTAGGAGGAATCTTTAAAATCAATTTCAAACTCAACGTTTTATTGCAATCTGGTATTGCACTTTCTCGTGTATTACCATTTCATACGTTATACAAGTTACTAGCTCATATCGTTTTACCTAGAAACAATCACAAGAATTCACGTTCAGTATTCATCCGTGAAGCCAAGAAAATTCAACAAGATGAGTTTTTGAATTGGTTACGTATAACAAAAGGGATTAATCAGAACTTAAAACGCATGTTTTCGCAAAAGCTAGATGTACCTTATTTAATTGTAATGGGTTCTCAAGATCACGTGTTTTTAACCCCAGCAATAGAGTATACCAAAAAATATCATGGAGTTTTTTTAGAAGTTATTGATCGTTGTGGGCATGTCTGTAACCTAGAGCGGGCAAAGGAATTCAATCAGCGTACTCTTCAATTTTTCGAAGAAAAGTTTCCGAGAGTTTAATTTTTTTCATGCTTCGTGCAGCACTGCTATTTCTGTACCCGTATTTCAGTACAGATAATGGTTTAGTCAAGCAATGAAGTGGAGATGGCTGCCAGAACAGCGCTCCTCTTCATTATTTTTCAAGTGTGAAATCGCCAACGCATCATATCCATCAAGATCTAATAGATCGCTGTAAGCAAAACGATCAGCAGGCACAGCTCAAAATTTATCAGTTGTATAATAGGGCGGTGTATACAAGTGCGATTCGTTTAATGCGCAATCAAATGGATGCAGAAGAAATGATGCAAGAAGCTTTTCTCACGGCCTTTAGTAAACTCCATTTATACCAAGATGGATCTTCGTTTGGCGCTTGGATCAAGCAAATAACTGTACGTAAATGCATTGATCAACTGCGCTTAAAAGAGTTAGAATGGACGAGTTTAAACGAGAACGATTCCGTTGAGTCTATAGAAACAGAAGAAGATTGGGAGCGATTTGAGGTAGAGCGCATCACAAATACCATACAGGAGATGCCAAATGGATACCGAACCATATTATCACTTTACCTGCTCGAAGGATATGATCATGAAGAGATTGGGAGTATACTGGGAATATCAAGCTCTACTTCTAGATCACAGTATACGAGAGCTAGAAAGAAATTAAAACAAGAATTAGAAACCGTATCGCTATGAGTGATCGATTGAAAAAATATATAGAACAAGAGGAGCCTCGAGAGTTTGACCCGCCTTCAGGACACGAAGACAGGTTTATGGCTAGGCTTCAAACTCTGGAAAGCCAAAATGAACAATCAAGAAGGAGAGTTTCAGATCGATTCAAGTGGATGGTAGTGGCAGCTTCTTTGGCTATTCTAATGACATTAGGAATTAGTGTTTGGAATCTAAAAGATGTTGCTGAACCTGAGCTAGCAGAACAAAAGATGGAGTTACAAGAAGTATCACCAGAAATGAAATCTGCAGAGCAATATTTAGTAGCAGAGCTAGCAAAAAAGAAAGAACGTGCTACTGAAATTGCAGCTACTGATCCGGACTTAAAAGGGTTCATTGATCAACTTGATCAGCTAGAAAAGGATTACGAAAAATTAGAGTTAGAACTCAACAACAATAGAGATAACGAACGAATTATTGCCGGGATGATTCAGAATTATCGCTTGCGCTTAGAGCTACTCGAGCGACTCTTTGCCAAGTACCAAACCAAAAAACGCCTAGAAGAACAACACAGTTAAAATTACAATCATGAAAGCGAATTATCTAAAACAACCATTATCGCTCATTGTACTTTTTATCATACTTGCTACCCCAACATTTGCCAAAAGAAGCTGGGAGAGTGTAGATAAAACGATTGAAAAGTCGTTTACCATGAATAGCGATGCAGTTTTGAATTTGTCTAATAAGTATGGCGACATCAATATGACGGCTTACGAGGGTAATGAAGTACAGATTACCATCAATATTAGTCTAGAAGGAAAAGAGTCTAAAGTGCTAAACCAGATCGAAAACATTGAAGTGAAGTTTTCACACTCGGCAGATCGACTTGAAGCCAAAACAGTAATTCCTAGTTCTAACTATCAGAATCTGGAGATCAATTGGGAGGTGAAATTTCCCATATCCAACGAGTTACAAATCAGTAACATGTATGGCGATGTGCGAATTAACGAGAGTAAAGCCAAAACAGATATTGATGTAAGTTATGGAGATGTATACTTAGGTACGCTCCATAGTAAAGAAAATAAGGTTGAAATTCAGTACGGAAAGGGTAACCTGAAAGAAGCTACCTATTTAGATCTAAAGCTCCGCTATTCAGAGATGGATGAAATTGGAAAGGTGAAGTTATTGAACCTAGATGCCATGTACTCAGAATCTTCGATCAACTCAGTAGGAAGACTGAATTTGAAAAGCGCATACGATGAGCACGAAATAAATGCAGTTGCAGAATTAAATATTGATGCCATGTATACGGATATTCATGTAGGCACAGTAACAATGAAACTAGATTGTGAAACGATGTATGGTGATATAAGAGTGAATAAAATCAGTAAGTCATTCGATTCAGTTGAATACAGCGGTTCATATAGTGATGCACGACTTGGATTTGAATCTGGCTCAATCATTGATTTAGAAGCAAAAGCATCGTACGGAGATATTAGTGTTCCATCTGGAAAGTGGAACAAAAGCGAACGAATTACTTCTAACAGCATCAGTGGATCGAATGGTGAAGGAGGAAAACCAGTTAAAGTTGATGTGAACTTTGGAGACGTAAAAATTACTACAGGGAGTTAATAATCCAGCAGAGGTTATTTAACTAATAACCAGGCCGAAGGGGCAACTGAAGTTCGAATAGAACTCAAAGCTTCTTCGGCTTTTTTACGTGTAGAAAAACCACTTGCGCTTACTCGATATAAACCTTTATGATAATCGATGATACTAGCAGGATAACCAGCAACTCTTAGATCTTCTACTAAGTTTTTAGCGTTGATTTCATTTCCAAAACAACCAGCTATTAAATGAATATTTGCTGATGCTTCAGCCAAAGCTTTAGCGTGATTTAATCTAACCCAAATGACTGTTTCTTCTGAATGATCATCGGTTAGGTACAACGGAACTATATCCTTATCAGACGTTAACTGTAACCAATTATCTTCAGTTTCTGGAATGGTACTAACTGTTGGTATTATACCTCTTTCTTCGTACAAAGCACAGTAGGTACTAGCAAACGGATTCAACTCTGCTGCTGCAAATTGTTGATCTGCTTTAAACAAACCAGTTTGAGTAGCTACATATCCCATGTAACCTACAATTGGCAATGCTAATGCAGCTGCAACGTAAGACCAATTGCGTTTTCTTGGAATGGCTTCAATCGCTGGTTGAATGTTCTCTGGGGTGCTTTTCTTTTCTGGTGTAGGAGCAACAGGCATTCTATGGAATGTTTCCAATCCAAATGAGGCTTTACTGTTAGCTTTACTAGTATTTGGTTCAAAAATTAAACGACCGTCCTTCGTTTGATGCAGAGAACCTAACTCTTCTAAATTTAATCTTTCGCCAACTTGTAATTGCTGATTCCAATTAGCAACTTCTTCTTTAATTGTTTGTTCCGATTCTTGATACGTAACACCGTTTTTCTCAGCCAACGATTGAATCAATAGTCCATCGTTATGTTTCAAATGGCTGTTAAACGAAAATTTACGAGAAGGAGGAGTAAACTTGTGCGTTACCTGATTGTGTTGAGCACTCACTGCATTGGCAATGAATCCTCCAAAATGAGGCACAATTACACAATCGTGCTCCATCAACAAAGCTGCTATATGAGTAGAAAGTACTGTCACCGCTGCTAAAGTAGCACTTTCCAACTGTTCACGGAAGGTTTACTGGTTGTGTAAAAAGCTCCATCTGCTATTTTTGAAGCATGATCAATCGGTTTACAATCCTACTTTTTAGCTATCTAACATTGAGCTGTACAAACTCAATATTTGCTCAGAATCAAGGAGTAAAGTACCTACAGAATATGGTGAAATCCATTCAAGAGATGGAATCTTTTGCTGGTGTAATGATCGGTAAAGAAAGGGTAGATGGAGAGTTAAAATTTTCTCATTCTGATATGATTATCTCTTTTCATCCACGCCAATTATATGCGCAATCTTTTAATGAAAACGGTGAAAAAGGACCAGAGATCTTGTACAGAACAGGCCAAAATGATAACAAGGTTTTAGTAAGTCCAGATGGTTTTCCTTATGTAAATGTCAGTTTATCTCCATTTTCTATGTTTATGCGAAAAGGGCGTCATAATACGATTCATGAAGCTGGAGGTACATACCTAGGGCAAGTAATACATACGATGCTAACGCAAAATGACTCATCACGATTAGCAGAAACTGTACGATACGATTCACTAATAGAGTTTAACGGACATGCATGTTATAAGGTTATTGTAGAGAACAATGAGTATGACT
Organism: Flavobacteriales bacterium UBA6049; assembly: GCA_002429085.1. GTDB lineage: Bacteria > Bacteroidota > Bacteroidia > Flavobacteriales_G > Salibacteraceae > UBA6049. The sequence goes on along the minus strand of DIYR01000123.1, from coordinate 38,059 downwards.
ATGTAATACATACACTCAAAAAGGATGAGACGATTAGAGATGTCGCGATGATGTGGAATGTAAGCGAGTATAAGTTGGTGGAGTGTAACGATAATGTTGATGATTTTGACGATGCAGAACCAGGTAAAACCATCCGAATTCCGAACTCTTATGCTAAACAAACTGTTTTGTATTTAGACGTAAATCACTTTATGCCGTGGCTTATGATTAATTATGATGATAAAGGATTATACAGTGAGTACGAATACACATCAATTACCTTAAACCCAACTATCACAGATCAAACGTTTAATCCAGACAACCCAGCTTATGGGTTTTAAAGGTTATTGATATGAGTGTTTCTGAAGACCATATAGTAATTGAAGAACGAAGTAGAGATATTGGAAACTTTATGGTGGGTAGGTTACTTCCCTTTAGAAGTAAAAGATCGGTAGGTCCATTCGTTTTCGTAGATCACATGGGGCCTTCAGAAGTTGGTCCAGAAAAATACATGGACGTTAACCAGCATCCACATATAGGTCTAAGTACCCTTACCTATTTGTTTAATGGTGAAATTATGCACCATGATAGCATTGGGTCTGTAAAGCGAATTACACCTGGATCGGTTAATTGGATGACAGCCGGAAATGGAATAGTACATACTGAACGCACGCCAGAAGATTTAAGAAATGGCCAAACACATGTTGTTCATGGTTACCAAATGTGGATAGCTTTACCAAAAGAGTTAGAAGATATAAATCCATCTTTTCATCATGTTCCTGCTGATGAAATACCTAGCTGGATAACAGAATCGTTCAAGTTCTCTTTAGTTGCTGGCGAAGGGTATGGAAAGAAATCACCAGTTCCAGTTCATAGTCCACTTTTCTTAATTGATTTGATAGCCACTAAGTCGGATAAGTTGAAAATTGCTGGTGAACTAAAAGGCGAAATTGGAGTCAACGTAGTGAAAGGCGAAGTAACCCTAGGTGGAGAAACACTTTCAGAAGGGAATTTACTGATTTCGAAAACAAAAGATTTATGTGAATTGGAGGTGTCTGAAGGAACTCATTTATTGGTGTTTGGTGGCGAAGTATTACCTGAGCCAAGATTCATCGATTGGAACTTTGTTTCTTCAAGTAAAGACAAAGTAAAAGAAGCACGTATTAAGTGGCGCAACAAAGAGTTTGATATGATCTCAGGAGATGATTCCTATGTGCCATTACCTAAAATTGGCTAACTTTTGTGGATGTATCCATCTACAGAAGAGCAAGCACTCATCTCATTAAAATTAATTGACGGAATTGGTGATCGCATAGGTCGCAGGTTGATTCAGCATTTTGGAAGTGCCACAGAGATATTTCATGCTTCCAAAAAATCCTTCCTGCTAGAATCTCAATTCACTCCTAGAATGTTTGATGTACTTCAAAATAGAAGTGCAGCTTTTGACAGGGCTAGTAAAGAGCTAGCATTTGCAAAGCAAAATGATGTATCGGTAGTTGGAATTTTAGATGATCGTTTTCCAAGACGATTACGTCATTGCAATGATGCCCCGTTTGTATTATTCGTAAAAGGCAACGTAGATCTGAATCCAGATAGAGTTGTGAGCATTGTAGGAACTCGATCGGCAAGTTCAGTAGGTAGGGCAGCGGTAGAAAAACTAGTAGCAGGATTTAAAGGAAGTAATACATTAATAGTAAGTGGATTGGCGCATGGAGTAGATGGATCAGCTCACCAAGAAGCCCTGAATAACGATTTACCAACTGTTTGTGTGTTGGCTCATGGTTTGGATAGAATTTATCCTCCAGAACACAGAAAAATGGCACTTGAAATGCTTGAAAGAGGAGGGTGGGTATCAGATTTTCTTTCAGAAACAAATCCCGATAAAGGCAATTTCCCTGAACGAAATCGCATAGTTGCTGGTATGAGTGATGCTCTCATTGTGGTAGAATCTAAACGGAAAGGTGGTTCCATGATTTCTGCAGAACTGGCTTATGGGTATAATAGAGACGTATTTGCATTTCCAGGTAGGTTCAATGATCAGAATTACGAAGGTTGCAACTACTTGATATCCTCTCAACAAGCTCAGTTGATTACAAGTGCAGAAGACATCTGTAAGTATATGAATTGGAATGAACCAAGTAAAACAATTACACAACCTAAGTTACTATTCGATCTCACTCCCGAAGAAGAACAGATACTTCATTTATTACGTCAGCAAGAACAACTATCATTAGATGAATTAGCAGGAACACTTTCTGCACCAGTCAGTACCTTATCCATTCATCTACTTAATTTAGAGCTGAATGGCCAAATTTTAGTACATCCAGGAAAAGTGTATTCACTTCGTTAAGGGGCACTTCGTCATGCATCTTGCTTTTCGTTAGATGCAGGGTACTAAGCAGCCAATTAAAAATTACATTTGTTCAAATTTTTCAACCTAATTTATATACACATGTCAGCAAGTCAGTACCAAGCTCAAATTGATGCATTCATGGAGCAAGTGCGCGCGAAAAATGCTCACGAAGCAGAGTTTTTGCAAGCTGTTGAGGAGGTTGTGGAAACAATCATCCCATTTGTTGAAGAACATCCAAAGTATAAAGAGCACAAAGTGCTTGAGAGAATCGTTGAACCAGAACGCGTAATTTCTTTCCGTGTTCCTTGGACTGACGATGTAGGAAACGTTCAAGTTAACCGTGGTTACCGTATTGAGTTTAACTCAGCTATCGGACCTTACAAAGGTGGTCTTCGTTTCCACCCTTCTGTAAACCAAGGTATTTTGAAGTTCTTAGGATTTGAGCAAATCTTTAAGAACTCTTTAACTACCCTTCCAATGGGTGGTGGTAAAGGTGGATCAGATTTCGATCCTAAAGGAAAGTCTGATAACGAAGTAATGCGTTTTTGTCAGTCTTTTATGAGCGAATTATTCCGTCACATTGGGCCAAACACAGATGTGCCAGCTGGTGATATCGGTGTAGGTGGTCGTGAGATTGGTTACATGTTCGGTCAATATAAGCGTTTAGCTAACGAGTTTACAGGAGTATTAACTGGTAAAGGTATCAACTGGGGTGGAAGCTTAATTCGTCCAGAAGCTACTGGTTACGGTACAGTATACTTCGCTCAAGAAATGTTGAACCATATTGGTGATTCATTTGAAGGTAAAACTGTTGCAGTTTCTGGTTCAGGTAACGTTGCTCAGTTTGCGATTGAAAAAGTGAATCAACTAGGAGGTAAAGTAGTTACTGCTTCAGATTCTTCAGGTTCTATCTATGATGCTGACGGTATCGATGCTGATAAATTGGCATTCTTGATGGAGTTGAAAAACGTGAAGCGTGGCCGTATCAAAGAATATGCAGAGAAGTATGGTGTTGAATTCCACGAAGGCAAACGCCCTTGGGATATCGTATCAAGCGTAGATGTTGCATTGCCATGTGCTACTCAAAATGAGTTAGATGGTGACAATGCAAAAGCGTTAATCGCTGCTGGTTTGAAAGCTGTTGCAGAAGGTGCAAACATGCCAAGTACTCCAGAAGCAGTTGAAGAGTTCAAAAACGCGAACATCTTATTTGCTCCAGGTAAGGCTTCTAATGCGGGTGGTGTGGCAACTTCAGGATTGGAGATGTCTCAAAACTCATTGCGTTTGAACTGGTCTAGAGAAGAAGTAGATCAGCGTTTACACCAAATTATGAAAGACATTCACGCTGCTTGTGTGCAGTATGGAACTCATGACAACGGTGTAGATTATATTGCTGGTGCTAACATCGCAGGATTTGTGAAGGTAGCAGATGCTATGATCGATCAAGGAGTTGTTTAAGACAACTTAAAGCATATATTTTGAATGCAGGTATAGAATGAGAATTCTACACCTGCTTTTTATATCTAACCACGATGAAATTTATACTAATAACCATTTTTACATTACTAGCCTCTACTTCTACTTTCGCGCAACGCCTGCTTACTGGCCCTAAGGCTGGAATGAACGTATCTTGGATAAGAGGAGATGTTGAAGATATAAGTCCTTTAGTGGGATTTTACCTTGGCCAAACTACCAATATCGGTTTAAGCCCCCATTTAAGTTTAGGCTTTGATGTACTATTTTCTATGCAAGGTGGAGAATACACTCTTAAGTCAGGTTTCCCATGGAGCGATTACACAATTCGTATGCGTTTATACAACGCTAATTTACCAGTGTATCTTAAGGTTTATGTGGCAGAAGGTTCTGGGTTTAATTTCTTGGCAGGTGTTCAGCCAGGAATTATTGTTAGAGCCAGAACTGGCGATGATGGTCAGAATCGTGTAACTGAGGCCATGTCAGTGATGGATTTCTCAATTCCTTTGGGCTTAGGCTATGATTTTTCAAATGGACTTGGAATTGATTTTCGATACGTTATTGGGGTTACAGACTTAGGAGAAGATAAAGATGACGAATTCAATTTTTACGGAAATGTGTTGCAATTAGGTATGGCATATCGTTTCGGAAAGTAAATTAATTCTGTAATAATCTAGGCGAATCCATTTGGGTTCGCCTTTTTTATGCTGTGTATTTTACATATTTGTTAGGCATATAAAATCGCAATTACGATGTACGGAAATTTGAAAGAGCACTTGCAAAAAGAGCTGCAAGAGATAGAATCAAACGGACTATTTAAGAAAGAGCGAATTATTACAACTGAGCAAGATGCTGCCATTAAAATTAGCACTGGCGAAGAGGTATTAAACTTTTGCTCGAATAACTATTTAGGATTGTCTTCGCACCCAAAAGTGATTGATGCAGCTCATAAAGCGTTAGATACGCATGGGTTTGGTATGAGCTCTGTTCGTTTTATCTGTGGAACTCAAGATATCCATAAAACATTGGAGCAGAAGATTGCAGATTTCTTACATACAGAAGATACCATTTTATATGCGGCTGCTTTTGATGCCAATGGTGGTGTGTTTGAACCATTGTTGACCGCTGAAGATGCAATCATTTCAGATTCATTGAATCACGCATCTATCATTGATGGTGTTCGTTTGTGCAAGGCACAGCGTTTCCGCTATGCCAACAACGACATGGCAGATTTAGAAGAGCAATTGAAGAAAGCTGAAGGAGCTCGCTTCAAAATCATCGTAACCGATGGTGTGTTCTCAATGGATGGATACGTTGCACAGCTAGATAAAATTTGTGACTTAGCAGATCAATACAATGCCTTAGTGATGGTAGATGAGTGTCATGCTACAGGATTTATTGGGAAAACTGGTCGTGGTACTGTTGAGTTGAAGAATGTACTAGGTCGTGTAGATATCATTACAGGTACACTTGGAAAAGCACTCGGTGGTGCCATGGGTGGATTTACAACTGGTCGTAAAGAAATAATTGAGATGTTGCGTCAACGCTCACGTCCATATTTATTCTCTAACTCATTAGCACCAGCTATTGTAGGGGCAAGTATTGCGGTGTTCGATTTGTTAAACGAAACAACCGAATTACGCGATAAACTTGAGGATAACGTAAACTACTTTAAGCAAGGAATAAAAGCAGCAGGATTTGATATCAAAGATGGCGATTCAGCAATTGTTCCAATTATGCTGTATGATGCGGCATTGTCTCAGCAGTTTGCAGATGAATTATTGAAAGAAGGAATCTATGTTATTGGCTTCTTCTATCCAGTAGTTCCAAAAGAGCAAGCGCGCATCCGTGTACAATTATCAGCAGCACATGATCGTGAGCATCTAGATAAAGCCATTGCAGCTTTCACCAAAGTTGGTAAGCAGTTAGGTGTATTGAAGTAAACTGATTTGAAATAGAGATTATGGAAGCCCTGGTGGAAACATCAGGGTTTTTTGCGTTTAATACGGTAAAACATGTTAATTTCAGACCTGAAATTAACATGTTTACACATGAAAATAGAAAGCCCACCAGCGTTTGACATAATGTCCGCATTGAGAGAATACGATGTAGCATCAGAAGTATCTTCAGGTAAATATCAATCATTTTTTATCAAAGTAAATGATAGATACCTCTATTGGGACGAAGTTAAACATCGTAATGATTTACCATTTGATCCAGTAAAGTCTTGGATGTTAATAAAGTATCAGAGAAGCTTAGGATATTCTGGACTTTGTTTTGGTGATGTTCATTTCACATATTTACTAACTCAGACAGTTCAAAAAAATATTCACGAGTTTGATCTAAAACTGATAGGAGGGTTATATCAGAATCCGATTTCACTGGATGATAAAAAGAAATACTTGAGTTCTTCTTTGTTAGAAGAAGCAATTGCCAGTTCTCAGATTGAAGGAGCAGCAACTACTACAAAAATTGCTAGAGAAATGTTGAAATCAGAACGTTCTCCCCGAAATGAGTCTGAGCAAATGATATTCAATAACCTGCGAGGGATTCAGTTCATTGAAGAAGAGCTAGAAAGTGAATTGGACTTTAGACTAATTATAGAGCTACATCGGATAATGACGGCTAAAACAAGCGCAGAAGACTGTGCTGGGACATATAGAACTGAGATGATATATGTTCAAGATCACATTGATGGAGAAATAGCACATACCCCTCCAACTGCTGAAAAGGCTTCTTCTATGATGGAAGAATTATGCGATTTTGTCAATTCCGATAAATATTTTATTCATCCAATTGTAAAAGCATCAATTATTCATTTTATGATAGGGTATATTCACCCTTTTAAAGATGGAAATGGAAGAACTGCAAGAGCTTTATTTTACTGGTATTTATTGAAGAGCGGATATGGGCTCCTGAAGAACATATCAATTTCTCGAGCAATCTTAGAATCTAGAACGCAATACGATAAATCATTTCTAAAAACTGAACATGATGGAAATGATTTAACCTATTTCATCAATTATTCAATTAAGAGTCTACTCGTGGCATTCGAAAGTTTAATTCGTTATCGTGATAGAAAGAAAAAAGAAAGAGAAGAGCAGGAAAGTTTAGCTAAAAAGCTGATAAATAGGGGGCTAAGTAAAAGGCAAGCAAAGTTATTGAGTCTGTTAGTATTAAAGCCAAAGGTTGATATTAATATCTCAACATATGCCGAGCAATTAGGTATAGTCAGACAAACTGCAAGAAAAGATCTAAATCATCTGAAAAAGCTAGAACTGATTGAAGATGAAAAAGATGGGAGAAACGTATGGTTAAGAATAACTTCAATTGAAAGAGTATATGAGTTCTTAGAGGTTGCTTAAATATAGTTTGAATGTTACTCTTCTTACCTCAACACATACTTCCGTTCAGAATCTAGCTTAATCAGCACAAATAACAATAGCGTAAAGCCCCAGAGTGAGGAGCCCCCGTAGCTAAAAAATGGTAATGGAATTCCAATTACGGGTGCTAATCCAATAGTCATAGCAATGTTGATGGTGAAATGAAAGAAGAGGATAGAGGCTACGGAGTAACCGTAAATCCGTGAGAATTTTGACCGTTGTCGTTCTGCTATGAATATGATCCGCAATAACAGCGCAATGAATAAGGCAATTACCACAAAACTTCCGATGAAGCCCCACTCTTCACCAACGGTACAGAAAATGAAATCGGTACTTTGTTCAGGTACAAAGTCGTACTTGGTTTGAGTTCCTTGTAAGAATCCTTTTCCGCTAAACCCACCAGATCCAATGGCTATTTTACTCTGATGCTGGTTGTATCCAGTTCCTGTAGGATCTGAGATAATACCCAGTAATTCGTTGATACGATTGCGATGACGATCTTTAAATAGGTTATCGAACACATAATCTACACTCAACACAAATCCGATACTGAGAATTGCCCCAATTAAAATAGATTGCCAACCCGATTTATTGTAGTTCTTCAATAAGGCAATACTGGTTCCAGATAACACTACAATAGCAATTACTAAGGCATACTTTCCATTCAGTTCTATTTCAGTAAACGGAATTCCAAACCCTGTTTGTTTGAGGAATAGTGTCATGATAAAAAGAACAGCACTTAGTAATCCAAACAGGAGTATTTTTCCTGATAACCCTTCGCGGTACATCACCAAAATAAACGAAGCATATACCAAGGTTGAACCTGGATCGGGCTGGAGTGTGATAAGAATTCCTGGAATAGCCAGTATGGCAATTATGGTCAAACGCGATTGCAGATCGGAGATCTTTACATTCATGCTCGACATGAATTTGCTGACTGCTAGTGCCGTGCCTAATTTTGCAAATTCTGATGGTTGCAAACTAACGACACCTGCTATGGTAAACCAGCTTTTGGCACCTTTGATTTCACTTCCTACTAGTAGAACCATAATAAGCATCAGGGTAGTGGCTCCATATATAACGTAGGCCAATCGGTCGTATATCCGAACATCGATTAGCATAATGACAAAGCCTAAAATCAAGCTAGCAATTATCCAAACAAGTTGTTTTCCATAGCCCATAGAGAAGTCTAGGATAGATTGATGTTCTTCATTATATGAAGCTGCATAAATATTGATCCATCCCATTAAGGCAAGTACTAAGAACAATATCACCAAAGTCCAATCAACATCACTCCAAAATGTTCGTCTAGTCCGTTCCATCTTGTAGTTTTATTTCAGGGTTTAAGAAATTGGCTTCAACAATACGTTGTTCTTTCAACGGATTCTGAATGGAATCGTTGATGTATTGCTCAATCATTAAGCTGGAGATTGGTGCGGCCCACGTTCCACCAAAGCCTGCATCTTCTACATAAACAGCGATAGCAATTTTAGGATTTTCTCGAGGTGCAAATGCCATGAATACAGAATGATCTGGACGATCTTTATTTTGAACTGTTCCTGTTTTTCCGCAAACAATGATACTGTCAATTCGAGCTCTTCTTGCCGTTCCTCCAGGTTCGTTTACTACGGCTTCTAATGCATCTAGTACGGTTTGAAAGTGGATGCTATCAATCATAGTGTAGTTGCGTTTCAAATACATGTCGCGCTTAGGGTTTCCACCTCTTTCTTTTACTAGATGAGGAGTATAGTAATAACCACGGTTAGCAAGAATGCAGGCTAAGTTGGCCATCTGAATAGGAACTACTCCTAATTCACCTTCACCAATACTATTGGAATAGATGGTTGAGAATGCCCAGCGTTTTTCACCATACCATTTGTTGTAGAAGGCTACATCTGGAACAAAGCCTTTTTTTACTCCAGCGATATCAGTCTCGAGGGTTGTTCCTAGTCCAAAACTTAACACATACTCACGCCAGTTGGTCAACCCAATCGGACTATCCTCAAAAATGCTGTTGGCTTTTCCACTTTGAATCAGTCGTTTGTAAACTTGATGGTAGTATGGGTTACAAGAGTGCTGTATGGCACCTTTTAAATCATCATTGGTATGTGATCCATGACAAGCAATAATTCCCCGGTTACAGCGAATTCTAGTTTGTGGTGTGATGACTCCTTCCTGCAAGCCGATAAGAGATTGCACTAGCTTGAAGATAGATCCAGGTCGGTAAACGGCATTGATGGCTCTATTGAAAAGGGGATCTAAACTATCGTTTGCTGAAAGCTCAACATAGTTTCTTGATCGATCCCTGCCAACCAATAAATTCGGATCATAACTTGGCGCGGAAACCATTGCTAAGATTTCACCTGTTGAAGGCTCTATCGCAACAATACTGCCTTTCTTGCCTTGCATTAAGTATTCACCATAGGCCTGGAGTTTCCTATCTAGGGTAGATACGAGGTTTAAGCCAGGTACCGGAAGAGAATCTAAGGCTCCATCCATGTACTTTCCCTTTATAGAGTTGTGCACATCTACCATGAGTACTTTCATTCCACGTGTACCTCTCAAATCGGGTTCATAGGTTTTCTCTAATCCGCTTACTCCCAAGTAATCGCCCATTTGGTAGTAGGGTTCTCGTTCAATATCACGCTGACTTACCTCACTGATATATCCTAATACATGACTTGCCACAGGCATAGGGTAGCGTCTTAGAGTACGCTTTTCACCATGAAAACCAGGGTAGCGATATAGCTTTTCAGAAATTATGGCCCACTCATCTGCTGGAATTTGCTTTTCGAACGCAGATGCTTTGTAACGAGAATGTCTCCTTGCTTTTTGCATTCGTTCAACGAATTCTTCTTGGGTAACTCCCACAAGGTCGCAAAAGTTATTCGTGTCGAAAGGTTGTATAACCTGACGAGGTGTCACCATCAAATCATAAGCTGCTTCGTTAAATGCGAGTAATTCTCCGTTTCTATCATAAATTATCCCCCTTGAGGGATATTGAGTAACGTAACGCAAAGCTTGGTTATCTGCTGAAGCCTTGTACGTATCGTCTATCACTTGAATGAAGAACAAGCGGAATAAAAAAGTGAGGCCCATCACTATGAAGATGGCCATGATAAGAAACTTGCGACTCTCGAATCTGTCCAATTAATCTACCCTCTTTGGCGTGATACTTAAAAACTGAAATACAATCATTAGTAGAAGGCTAAGGATGCTGCTCACAACGGCTTTCCCTAGGGTGAACCAGAACTGAGCTAGGGTAAAAGACTCAACGAAAAATAGAAACAAATGATGCAGTAGAGTGAGAGTACCTGCATAAGTTATAAACCAAACCCAGCCTAAATCTTGGATGTTTGGTCTAGTGCCAAATTCATAACCTTCGCGAGGAGCTAAAAAGCGTACGAATATTGGTCGTAAAAAGCCAATGAACACACATGCTGTGGTATGCATTCCCATTGTTCTTGTGAAAATATCTAAAGTTATTCCTGTAATGAATGCAATGAACAAATCTGCCCAACGAGGCAGTTCAAAAGGTAGAGCGAGTAATATGAGTAGATAAGGGTATGGGTAGAAATGATCTGCTAGTGCAACGTGATTCAATACCAATACTTGCAATAGAATTAGGAAGATAAACCGACCAAACGAACCTACTATAGCTCCTATCATGGCAATTCCTCCTCTTTTTCTTGTAACTCAATCAATTCTTCTTGAAAAGCATTCTTTACAACATAGACATGATGCAATTTTCTAAAGTCACAAGCCAAATCAACTTGTATGTTGTAGAACCCTGTAGAAGGATCAGCTTTCCAACTAGCAACCGTTCCAACCAACATCCCTTCAGGATAAATACCGCTTGCTTGTCTTGTAATAATGGTATCTCCTTGTGCGATATCTACGTGTGATGGAATATCACTTAATTGAGCTGTATCTGCATCATACCCATTCCAGGTAATTAATCCGAAAAACTCTTGGGTTTTGAGCTGTGCACTTGTTCTTGAAGAGGCATGCAGAATAGGCATTACAGTAGCGTAATGCTCACTTACTTCAGTTATAACACCTACCGCTTGATTGTTGATAATAACACCCATTTCGGGTTCAATACCGTTTGCTTTTCCTTTGTTGATGATAGCATAGTTGTTGCGTTTGTGAACTGTACTATAAATCACCTTAGCTGGTTGATACTGAAATTGCTGGGTTAAGTTGGTGTCAGTAATTGGCATAAAACCATTCTCAGTAGAGAAATAGCTTTTGGGCATCATTCTTTTCAGAGCGGCATTTTCTTCAGCCAACTGCACATTACTTTGTTTAAGCGAAAGATACTCTGTGAAGTTATTCGTGAAATCGTAAAGACCACCGCTGAAATCGGCAGTCCAATTCATGAAACGAATATTGTGATAGGTGTTGTTAGAAACCACCAAGCTCATACCAATAAGCTCTAGCAGCAGAAACAAAAATACTGCATAGTAATTGGTTAAAAAGTTGATGAGGTTCTTCATACTGGGTTACCCACCACTGATTTCGCGAGCTATACTCGCCAGTAAATTATTTAATTAAGAACTTGAATCTCTCTGCATTCTTCAATGCGATTCCAGTACCACGTGCTACCGCTCTTAGTGGGTCTTCAGCAACATGAACTGGTAATTTCGTTTTCATAGAAATACGCTTATCCAATCCGCGTAACATAGAACCACCACCAGCTAAATAGATACCTGTTTTGTAGATATCGGCTGAAAGTTCTGGAGGAGTCATCTCTAGAGCGGAAAGAATCGCTTCTTCAATTTTAGAGATTGATTTGTCTAAAGCGTGAGCAATTTCTACGTGAGATACTTTGATTTCTTTAGGAATACCAGTCATCAAATCTCGACCATGAACAGCATATTCATCTGGTGGAGTTTCGAGATCTACCAGTGCAGCACCTACTTCGATTTTGATACGTTCGGCAGTACGTTCACCAATTAGGATATTGTGTTGTCTGCGCATGTAGTCTTCGATGTCGCTGGTGAATTCATCACCCGCAACGCGAATACTTTTATCACAAACAATACCACCTAATGCAATTACGGCAATTTCACTAGTACCACCACCTATATCAATGATCATGTTACCCATTGGTTCTTCCACGTCAATACCAATACCAATTGCTGCTGCCATTGGCTCGTGAATGAGGTATACATCTTTTGCCCCTGCATGTTCTGCTGAATCTCGAACGGCACGTTTTTCAACCTCGGTAATACCAGATGGAATACAGATTACCATCTTTAACGATGGTTGAATCATGCGTTTACCAGGGTTTATCATCTTAATCATACCGCGAATCATGTGTTCTGCAGCATGGAAATCAGCAATTACACCATCTTTCAACGGACGAATGGTCTTGATGTCTTCATGGGTTTTACCATGCATCTTTTGGGCCTGCTTACCAACAGCAATAAACTTTGACGAGACCCTATCTTGTGCTACAATTGAGGGTTCGTCAACAACAACCTTGTCGTTGTGAATAATTAGGGTGTTCGCAGTCCCTAAATCGATGGCAATTTCTTGCGTGAAAAAATCAAAAAGCCCCATGAAGTGTGTACTCCTCTTGTCGTTCGTTTAACTCGTGGTGAAAATTAAGGAAATTAGTGTTTGAAATGTCTTGTTCCAGTAACAACCATTGCCATATTATTTGCATCGCAATAATTCACGGAATCTTCATCTCTAATAGACCCTCCTGGTTGAATAACCGCAGTAACTCCTGCTTCTTTAGCAATCTCAACACAATCTGGGAATGGGAAGAACGCATCGCTAGCCATTACAGCGCCTTCTAGTTCAAAATCAAAGCTCTTTGCTTTGTGAATAGCTTGACGTAACGCATCTACACGAGATGTTTGACCTGTACCAGATGCTAGTAGCTGATTGTTCTTAGCTAATACAATGGCGTTACTCTTCGTATGTTTTACAACAATGCTAGCAAAAAGCATGTCGCTAATTTCTTGATCTGTCGCTGCTTTTTTAGTTACAGTTTTAAGGTCTTCTACAGTTTCAGTTTTTGCATCACGATCTTGAACCAACACACCATTTAAAATAGTTCTTACTTGCTTGTTTTGCAAGTTCTTGTGCTTCATCTTCAATAAGATACGGTTCTTTTTCTTAGTTAATAGCTCCATTGCTTCTGGAGCAAAATCTGGAGCAATTAACACTTCGTAGAACAACTGATCTATTTCTTGAGCTGTTTCAGTATCAATAGTTTGGTTGGTTACAAGAACTCCACCAAATGCAGATACAGGGTCACCAGCTAAGGCATCTAAATAGGCTCCTTTCAATGTGTCACGCATTGCTAATCCACATGCATTGTTGTGCTTTAGGATGGCAAATGTGCAGGTATTGAATTCTGAGATTAAATTAACAGCAGCGTCAATATCAAGCAAGTTGTTGTACGAAAGTTCTTTTCCGTGCAATTGCTCTAGCATCTCATCTAAGTTGCCGAAAAAAGTACCAGCCTGATGAGGATTTTCTCCGTAGCGCAATGTTTTTCCGTTGGTGTAGCTCTGCTTCAATGCATCTGGCTTATCGCCTGCAAACCAATTGTAGATAGCGGAATCGTAGTGAGAGCTCATGTTGAAAGCATCTTTTGCATATCCTTCACGTTGATCAATGCTCGTTTCTCCTTTTTGAGAAGAAAGCAAATCAACAAGTCCACTGTACTGATCTCTTGACGATACAATTAGTGTATCTCTAAAGTTTTTAGCAGCAGCACGAATCAATGAGATTCCACCGATATCGATTTTCTCGATAATTGATTGGTGATCTGCACCGCTCGAAACGGTTTCTTCGAATGGGTATAAGTCTACAATGATTAAATCAAAGGCAGGAATTTCGAATTGATCAAGCTCTTGTTTGTCTTGCTCGTTGTTGCCTCTAGCCAAAATCCCCCCAAATACTTTTGGATGTAGTGTTTTAACACGACCACCTAAAATAGAAGGATAACCAGTTAAATCTTCAACTGCTTTTACAGCAACTCCTTGCTCCTCGATGAACTTTTGAGTTCCTCCAGTACTGTATATCTCAACACCTAATTCATTCAAGTGCTGAACTACCGGAGCAAGTCCGTCTTTGTAAAATACTGAAATTAAGGCTTTTTTGATCTGCTTTGAAGACTTCATACGATAGAAATAATGAAGTCGCGAAAGTAGGTATTTTGTATGGGAGCAGCAATGCGAGAAATGAGTGTTTTCAATGGGTTTACGAGAGTTAATTTTTGTGATGAGTGGTTAGCTGATAAAATTGTGTTCAGCTACTTTTGAGCTATGTGGTCGTCCATTCGAAAATTTCAAGAAAGTATCTTATTTGCTATTCAAGCTTTAGTGGTGAATAAGCTGCGAACCTTCTTATCGTTAATGGGTGTGACTATTGGCATTTTCTCCATTATATCGGTGTTTACGTTGGTTGATTCATTAGAGAATGAAATCAGAAACAGTATTCAAGAGTTAGGTGATAACGTGGTGTATATTCAAAAATGGCCTTGGGAGTTTGGTGATGAATATCGTTGGTGGGACTACGTAAATCGTCCACAACCAAGTCTGCAAGAATACTTAGAAGTGGATGAACGGAGTGAACTAGCTTCTGCCGTTGGCTATTCAGTGAGTTTTAGGAATACAGTGAAGCATGGCGAAAACAGTATTGAGCGTCAGTCTTTTCAGGCCATTACTGCAGGGTATGATCAAGTACGTTCTTTCAGTCTTCAGAACGGGCGATATTTCTCAAATCAAGAATTGAATAATGGTAGGGCGGTATGTGTCATAGGAGATTACGTTGCTTACGTATTATTTGGTAATAGAAACCCAGTAGGAAAGACCATTAAAATTGGTGGTCGTAAAACAATTGTAGTGGGTGTTCTTGAGAAAGAAGGTGAGAGCATGTTTGGCGAGAGCGTTGATGAAATTATACTAGTTCCAGTAAATTATGCTCGGGTTATGATTGACTTGCGAAGTAGGTATATCTCACCACAATTGTTTGTGAAAGCAAAAGACGGAGTAAGTATTGCTGCGTTAAAAGACGAGCTAACAGTAATCATGCGTTCGTTGAGAAGATTAAAGCCAAAAAGCGATAGTAATTTTGCGTTGAACGAGATGAGTATTCTCTCTCGTGGATTCGATGAATTCTTTGGATTCTTAAATATGGTTGGGCTGATAATAGGAGGGTTCTCCATTTTAGTTGGAGGATTTGGAATAGCCAATATCATGTTTGTATCAGTAAAAGAACGCACTAACATCATCGGAATTCAAAAAGCATTGGGAGCGAAGCGATTTTTTATTCTCACTCAATTTTTGGCGGAAGCCGTTATGCTTTGTTTGATTGGTGGAGGAGTAGGACTACTCTTGATTTTCTTGATTGGATTGGTTTCTAGTAGTTTGATGGATTTTCAACTGGCTCTTTCGGCTGAAAACATGGTGTTAGGTTTTGGTATTTCTGCAACTATTGGATTAATCTCGGGTTTTGTTCCTGCACTTTCAGCTTCTCGTTTAGATCCGGTAGAGGCTATGAGAAAGTAAGCTTTTGAAGAGAGGAAGGTGTTTCGTTTTTAGATTTAGTTGATGAGTTTAGAAACTAAATTGGCTCTGCTGTTTACTTCAAATTTGGCGTAAAGATTCTTGATGTGGTAACGAACTGTATTCAGCGAAATATACTCCGTATCTGCTATTTCTTGATAAGATTTACCTAGAGCTAGTTTTTCACAAATATTCATTTCCCGATCAGATAACAATGTACCCCGGTAGTTTAAACCTTTCTGCTCTGCTAACTTACTATGATTGCTTAGGGCAATTTTAATAGTGCTAAGTAGTGTTGGTGGTTGAAAAGGTTTAACCAAGTATCCGTATGGACTGACTTCTTGAGCTGCCTCAAGTGTGGTATCATCTGAATAAGACGTCAAGAAAATATAGGGTAACTGATAGTATTCTTTTATGTGTGTAGCTATATCGATTCCAGTTTTACCACTGCCTAAATTGATGTCAAGTACAGCTAAATGTATCTTTTGAGATTTCAACGAGTCAACAGCATCTTGGTAAGTATGACTTGGTTCTATTGCGTTGTATCCAGCCTCATTTAGAATCCCTGCAATGTCATGTGCAATCAAAGGATCATCATCTACTACTAAGATCGTTATGTTGTTCAAGTTTGTCATTAACCTATGCTCTTAAAGTTTCTGATTGTTAAACTCACTACTGCGCCATTTTGATTACGAATGGATAGTTCAGCATCGAGCTTCTTTGTGAAAGCATCAATTAATGTGAAACCAAAGCTTTTGTTCTTTTCTTTTTCTAGAATTTCTTTGGAGAAGCCTATTCCGTTGTCTTTCACTTGTAAAAAAAGGCTATCTGTTCTTTTGACTAAGCTTACCCAAATTTCACCCGAACTTTTTGATTCAAATGCGTATTTCAATGAATTGGTAATAAGTTCATTAATTATTAAGCCAATTGGGACAACTGTGTCTATACTCAAGTTGAAATCTTCAATTTCTAAATGAAGCTGTACATCGTTATTGCTTACTCTATAAGTATTGAAAATGCTTTTGGTTAACTTTTCCAAATAGCTCTTCATTTGAATACTTGCTAGGTTCTCTTTTTGATAGAGACTTTGGTGTATTAAGCTCATAGATTCAATTCGTGCTTGCCCTTCGTTTAATGCCTTTTTTACTTTGTCGTCATTGGTTACTCTAATTTGCAATCGAAGAAGTGATGAAACTACTTGTAGGTTGTTCTTAACCCGGTGATGAATTTCTCGTAGTAATGTTTCTTTCTCTTCTAATGATCTTGTAATTTGCTTTTGTTGTTTGACAATGGTTTTTCTGCTTAAGAATAAAAATACCGAAAGCAGTCCAAGTATAATAACCCCTACTACAGCTAGAATAGAGACCTGTTTTTGCGTTGTGTTTTCTGCTTGTAGTCGTTCTTCTTTAAATGCGAATTCTAAACTGTCCTGTAGTGCTTCTGTCTCAAATTTCTGTCTGATTTCGGCTTTTAGAATGGCATTTTTATTCTCATCTGTATAGATTTCATGATTGATTTCTGTAACACGATGCTGTAAATCAAATGCTTCTTTGTAGTTGCCGAGAGCTTCATGTACACTTATCAAAGTCACTAAAGAAGAGGCTTGTGCGGCAGGGTTTTTTCGTTTTTGATTGAGGGCTAGACTTTCTTTTGCATATTCAAGAGCCTGTGGAAGTTGGTTAGTGTTTAGAAGTGCTACAGCTTTATTAGTTAGTAAAACTGCGTAGTTCTTTTCCATACCTTTTTCAGCTAAGTATTCTTCTAATTCATTAACCTCAATCAGCAAGCCATCATAATCTTTAGCTCTCTTAAAATCTTCAAACAGTTGTTTTTTAACACCTACGTATTTTGAAGGGGTGCCAAATCCAGCACTTATTTCTTTTAGCTCTTCTAGGCAACTAGATCTTTCTTCATATCGGCTTAGTTTACCTAACAATAATGCTTTCTTGTATAAGCAATTGAATAATAGTTCATTATGTTGAATAGAGCGAGCTAAACTTTCTCCCTTTTCTAATGAGGTCAAAGCAGCTTCTTCTTGACCTAATCGCTGCTGCATATCACCAATTTGGGTAAATGCTTGACCTTGAATAAGCTCATTGTCTAATTGCATTCCAGTAGAATTGGCTGCTTGAAATTGTCTTATGGCTTCTTCGTAATTGCCTTGGTACTTCAGTAAAATGCCATAGCTCAGTTGGTATTGGGCAATTTGTTTGTTTAGGGTGTTTTCTTTTGCAATATCAAGACAGATTTTGTTGTAGAATAGGGCAGAATCTAAGTTTCCCGCATCTCTGTGAATGTTGCTACGCACATTGTAGTACATGGCAATTCCTCTAGGATTATTTAGCTCTTTACTTGCAGATAAACTTTCGTTGTAATACTGCATTGCGAGATCTAAGTTTTCTCGGGTACGGTTTATGCTTCCCAATCTAAATGCAGATTGCTGAATACCTTTTGTGTGGTGAATTTTTCTAGCTATTTCTAAAGCCTTCAAATGATAAAACTCGGTAGAGTCGTATTGCCCTTTAATAAACCATGCATCTCCAACTATACTGTAAGCATTGACTTTTTCCTTGATGTTATTTAAACGATTGGCTTCTTTTAAATGAAGTTTACTTAGTTGTAATACACTGTCTTGGGCACCATTATCAATAAGTTGATTTTCTAGTTCTAGCAATGAAGAAAATCGAATAGAATCGTTTAAAGATGTATTTGTCCAATTTGTCCAAAGAGAATCGTAATGATTGTTTTGGCTATGACTGTGGAAACACTGTATTAAAAGAACAGTTAAAAGGATGTACTTGTGCATTTGATGGACGTTCACTCGTATCAAAGCTACGCTGAAAAATGAGGAGAGAACTACATGTTTATGTAGTTATTATCTATGCAAGACAAGACTACATATTTGTGTAGCGGTTATGCTTGAATTGGAATCTAGTTTTGAAAAAAATGAAAAACATGATTTCTACGATTCAGAGATTAGGCTTTTTAGCCTTAGTAGTTGTGCTTTGTTTCTCATGTGAGAAGGATGATGACGTAGCGGAACAAACACAGCAACACGATTGCCCTAAAGAAGAAAAAGATGATTGTGTGCCTTATGTTGCACAGTCGTTTTCAGATGGATTGACAGATTCTTGGTCTGTAGCAAATGAGAAGGATACGTTCTCAGCTTTAATAACCATCCCAGCTACTGAGCTTGGTGGTGGGGTGGTAACTGTTTCTCTTGAAACACAAGGCTCAGCCACACCAAGTATGTCTGTTTGGGAAAGCACTTTAGTAGGGCAAGGGGGAAGTATCTTTACTTCTGGAGAGGCAGACAAAAAGTTGTTTACAGGTAAATTTACTGCTCATCCAGGTAAGTCATATACTGTTATTGTACATCCGTTTTTTAACGATGATACTTACCCGTCAAGTTATGATATCTCTTGGTCATACGAGGGCAAAATGGATTGCTACGAAATGAACGATAACCAGCCTAATGCTAAGTTTATTCCAAAAGATAAAGATATTGAAGCATACATATTAGCAGGGCATGTAAAGAATAACGTGGGTAGCTTAGATGAGAACACATTCGATTGGTACAAGATTGTGCTTGATGACCCATCTTATGTTGAAGTGTTGCTAGATAAGTGCCCAGCTGATATTCTGATGACTACACGCATCTTTGATGAAGATGAGAAGCATCAGTTATCAACAGCTAGCTTTATTACAGGTTCTAGTACAGAAGCTGGAAGTACTTACACAGCAAGAACAAACAGGGTATTACCAGCTGGCACCTATTGGATTGAGATGCACAGCTTTTTTGCACCGGAAACAGATATAGTAAAAGACGAGATAGAACCAGAACACTGGAATACACCTTATAGCTTTAAGGTGTATGCGGTAGAATAAGTTGAATGAATCAATCGTCTTAAAGCTCAGACTCGAAAGGTCTGAGCTTTTTTGTTTTATTGCCCATACCCTTCATTGTCTTTCTTCTGCACAGCCGGAACACCTTCTCTCATCCAAGTTGGCATAGGTTCATCTTTTAAGTAGTGATTAAAGAATTCAAACATTCTTCTGCTTAAATCCTTGCGATTAGGAAGTTTTCTCAGGTTATGTTCTTCTTTGTTATACACTAACATCCATGCTGGTTTCTGTAACCTGCGCATACCCATGTACATTTCAATACCTTGATACCATGGCACAGCTCCATCGTTATCGTTGTGCATAATTAATAGTGGGGTAGTTACCTTATCAAGGTGGAATACAGGAGAATTTTCGAGGTAAAGATCTCTCGAATCCCAAAGATTTCCTCCAATTCTACTTTGTGTTTTTTCGTATTGGAACATGCGGCTTAAACCACTTCCCCAGCGAACTCCTCCGTAAGCAGAGGTCATATTGCTAACTGGAGCTCCAGCCATTCCCGCAGCAAATACATTGGTTTTTGTAATCAATGCAGCAACTTGGTATCCACCCCAGCTTTGGCCTTGAATTCCCATTTTATCACCATTTACCCACGTTTCTTTTGCCAAAGATTCAGCACCAGAAACAATTGAGTTATAAGCATCTTGCGCTGGATGACCAGTTCCATAATGGATATCTGGAACGAATACGATGTATCCATTACTGTTGTAGAACGGAACACTAATAGTTGAATAACTAGGCCTTGGAGTGCGGTGTCTGTGCTGCGTTTCAAAGTTCTTTTCGTAGAAATACACCACCATTGGATATGCCTTAGTAGAGTCGAAATTCTCTGGTAAGTAGAGAAGCCCTTTGGCATCTTTTCCTGTTGCATCTTTCCAGAAATATGGCTGAACAGTTCCCCATAAGAAATCGTTTTGTTGAGCATTTACGTTGGTCAACTGCTTTGTTTGAGTAAATGAAGAAGCTGTTGGAAACCCTGTTGGAAGCCACCACACATTTGGGTAAGCTGTATATGACTCTTTTCTGAAAACAAACTGATCTGCATGTTTTGCTTTTAGAGGCATTCTTAAGTTGAAATCACCTTTGTAAAGCTCACTTAATTGGTTGTTATTCCAAGTGTAGTAGTAATTTTTATTAGAAGCCCTCTCTTGTGCTTTAATAAATATGGTAGAATCTATTTTAAATGTGAAAAAGTCGTTTTCAAAAGAAAAAGTCGTTGCATTTAGGTTTTTGGTTTTGCCAAGGCCATTTAATAAATCAACAGCTTCTTTTCTACCAGTGGGATCAACTATCCACAATTCGTTTTTCGATTTAATAAGTACGAACTCATCATTATCAAACCATCCCTCAATTCCAAAAGGAGAAGGTTTGGCAGGTACATCATCATCTTCGTCATATAAAATAACACCATTGTCGGTTAGTGATTTAGTGATGTTGATAGTGTCTAATGTTCCAATTTTTAGGGTATACCAGTTGTGATCTGATGAATTATACCAATAAGCAAAACGACCATTGGATGAAATTCCGCTTGAGAAGCCTACTTTTTCTAATAGTTTTACGCTAGAGCCATCTTGAATGTTGATCTTGTAAATGTCACTTTTCCAAGGGTATTCCCAAGTTCTTTCAATGCTATAAGGCTTTCGGTTAATTGAAAGTCCCCACTGCAAATTATGTTTATGGTCTACACGTATATTTTCTAGATTACTATCGGCAAGTTGAACAAGCCTGTTTTCGTTTACATGAAAAACGGTTAAAAATGTATGATTCTCGTCTCGTTTCAGTTGTTTTAGTTGCTCTGGTTGAATACGTAAATCTTGGTAATGCCAAACATCAACATAGGCTTTTTCATCTTTTAGTAATGTGTCTTTAGGTTCTTCTAAAGCAAGCGGTGCAATTCCAAAGTAAAGTTGTTTGCCGTTTTGAGAGAAGTACATGCGTCCGTTGGAAGAGGGGCCAAAACCAGCATATTTGTAGGTTGAATTGCTATCTGCTATGGTACTAATATTATTGTTAGAAAGTAGCTGTAGTTCAAAGTTTACAACATCCTTGGTTGTGTCAGCAGATGCCAAATAAGCCAGCTTACTTCCTTGTTCATCCCATACTAGTCTAGCTACTTTATTAGCATTAATTTGAATGTTGAAAGTATCTGTGTTAGTGATTGTTTCTATCCAAGCAGAGTCGAAATTGTTGTTGCGATAGTTAATAACGGCAAAGGAATTAGCCTTTTCTGCAAACGCGAATTGTGTGGCATATGGATACTCTTTTGACGTTTGAGTTATCGGTTCAAACAAGGTGGTGGCTCCCTGTTTTTCCTTAGGTGTTTTTACTTTTTTTGGCTCTGGAGCGCCCTTCTTTTTCTTTTTTTTCTTCTTTTTTCCGTTTTCTTCTTTTTTTGGTTCTTTGTATTTTTCAACACTATAAGCCAACCAAGTGCTTCCTTCTCCTGAAAGTTCAAAAGATTTTATATCTGGGATTAACTGCAAAGAATCATTGTTGAATACCCAGACACCAAGAGAATCTTTTGGGAGGTCTTTCTTTTTTACCTCTCTTAATTTCATTGCTCGGAGCGTATCGTGAAGAGGTTGAATATAACAAGCTACATATTTACTTTCACTATCTATCTGGAATTTGCTTGCTCTATCTATGGTATCTGTATCTAGTGAATTCATGTTTTGAATCACCACAAAAGAATTTCCAATTAGAGGAGCAATTTCATAAACAAGGTGCTTTCCATCAGGTGTTAGTTCAAATTTCTTGAGTGTGTTCCAATCATTAAAATCGGATAGAGTAATCTCCTTCTTTTGAGCAGTAGAAATTAGAGACAAGAAAATGAATGAAAAGTATAGTAGTGTTTGCTTCATGACGCTGTAGTTAAATATCGTTCGTTTAAAATGGTTAGATGGTGCTTTACATGACCTGCTATGATAAAACCAAGCGCATTGATGGAGATGGTTTTACCATCAGCTAATCCAGTTTTTTGAAAGTCTTTTGCAGTGAGTGATTCAAACAAGAACAGAGTAGACTGTCTAATAGCATTAAACTCTTCTTGTAGAGATGTCAAACTTCTATCTGAGGCTGGATTGATTGCTGCAAAATCATCTTCATTAAACCCGCTTAACAATGCTTTTGGCTCACGTGCAATACGCAAAACTCGGTATTGAAAAATACGTTCAGTATCAATACAGTGTGCTAGCAATTGGTTGATGGTCCATTTGCTCTCTTCGTATGCATACAGCTTTTGGTCTTCAGAAATAGTACTTAACATATTGTTCCACTCTTCAGTAGAACGATTGATGGCCGTAATTGGATCGGAATCTTGATATTGCTCCACATACCCTGCGTAAAATGGAGCGTATTCATTGGATATTGGTCTTGCCACGGTGTAATTTGATAAGATTGTGAAGATACAATGCCATTTTAACCTAAATAGCTTGATTTGGTTTGAAAGCGGACACTAATTGTTAAAAAACAGGAAATTATAGATCTGATTAGGCTTGAAAAGTACCGTTCCCTCAAAATTGAGTTGAGAAACAATCAATAAGTCTCAACTTGTTGGCTATGAGTTCGGTATTTACAGGAAATAATAAACTAACCACTTGGTTGCTTGATCAGGAAAAAGGAAAAGTAGATTGTAGCAGCGTTAATGGAATTTCATTGGCTTCTAGAACTAGGTTCCTCTCTTTAAAGTATTGTTATTCTGGTGAAGAAAAGTATCACATTCTGAATAAAACTTTTAGTGTGAAGAATCGAACTTGTTTAGTGTTACCTGAGAATGAACCTTTCGATGTACAAACACTCAGAAATCAAGTTTCTGTTGGGATATGTGTAGATATAGGTATTCATTATTTAAATCCTGATTTTTATGAAGATGAATTGAATAGGTCGTATTCTACAGACTTTGATTGGTGTTATGGAATGATGTTGAAAGAAGATGGAGCAGCTCCGTTGAACAAAAGACTGATTCATGCCATAGAAGGATTTTTTAGTAACGGCAAAAATGGTTTAGATCAACGAATGATTGAGATTGTGGGCTACCTTATGTTGTTACAGCAAGAGTTAAGTAATAAAAGTTCTCATTTACGTTCAAAAACGAAAGCAGCCAAACAAATCCAGGTATTAAAGTTAGAAAAGGCCAAAGACTATATACAATCATCGGTTCATGAATCACTTCATTTAGAAACGTTAAGTAAAGAAGTTGGATTATCTATGTTTCACCTGCAGCGTTTATTCAAAGACTATCATGGAGTTACACCACAACAATTCCATGAAGCTTTGAGAATGCAAAGAGCACAACAGTATTTAGTTACACTTGGCGCATCTGTCAAAGAGGTAGCATTGCTTCTTGGTTACATAGATCCAAAGTATTTCAGCAGAAGATTCAAGTTGTTTTTTGGTTATCCGCCAAGCGTTTTAGCAAGATAATGCACCTGTGTAGGTCAAAATAGGCACTATCATCGTGCTTATGAAAACGCCAGCAATTTTTTTCTTATTTGTTGTTCCAGTAACAGCAACTGCCCAACAGTTTATAGATGCTACCAATCAAATTCCAGTTACAGAAACAACAGCCCTCACAATGGATGTTGCGTTTGCTGATTTAGATAATGATGGCGATGCAGATTTAGTACTAGCTTGCGAGTTTGCTGCTAACCTTATTTTAAAGGCGGAAGGAGGATCTTTTGTACTAGATTCAAACATGACTTTTCCGCCAATCAGGGATTATGCTGCTTTACCTTATCCAGCAGAAGATTCTGAACAAATAGTTGTAGCAGATTTCAATAACGATTCTATTCTAGATGTGTTTTTCGCTAGTGAAGACAGTCCTTATCACGAATTGTATTTCGGAATAGGTGGTGGAGGTATGATTCCGGCACCGAATCAACTTTTGGTAAAAAACAAAGGAAACGCTGCTGTAGGTATAGACCCTGATCAAGATGGCGACATAGATTTATTGATAGGCTATGAAGGGCAGAATGATCTGATGCTAAACGATGGTAATGGAAACTTTACGGTTGATACTTCTGGAATCTTTCCAGTAAATTTAGATATAACCCAAGATCTGAAGACAATTGACATAGATGGTGATTTGGATTTGGATATTTGGGAAGGTAGTGAATATGGCGGCTCTAATATTTATATCTATGAAAATGGGGTGTATACTGAAAAGTCAAGCTCACATCTGCCAGACTTAACAATGTATGAAACCAGAAAAGTTGTATTAGCGGATATTGATAATGATGGAGATCAGGACGCCTTTTTGTGCAACGTTGCTTGGAGAGGTGGGGCGCAAACTGGCAGTAGAATGTTGATTAATGATGGGGCAGGAAACTATACAGATGAAACGACAAGTCTATTTCACTATGTTGAGCGTTTCTCTTTGGATGCTGTATTTGTTGATTTAAACAATGACCAATTTAAAGATTTAATAGTTGTTGGAACAGGCGATGTTTTGTTTCCTAAATGCTACATGAATGAAACTGTTAGTGGAAATGGATTTGTGCAGACAGACTCTGTGATTCCATACATTTTTCAAGATAGGATTCTTGCTATTGCTGCAAACGATGTAACCGGGAACAGACAAGTAGACTTGTATTTTGGATCTACTCCTGATAGACTGTTGATTCAAGACAATTCATCGGTACATGTAGGGAATATTCGTCAAACAGTTTCGAGGGCATTCTATAGAGCTAATGGACATGAAATTGTACTACCCCATGAATACTCTACGGAGCCATTTAACTTGATGGTTGTGGATGTTCTAGGGAAACGAGTAGTGGGTAAACTTGTGGAAGATAATGAGCAGATTAAGTACAGACTTCCAGATGATTGCCGCCATTCAACTGTGGTACTAACTATAACAGATAAGGGTGGACAAGTGATAGAGAGTAAATTGATGTTTGTAGATTAAGAAGCAGAGTAGCGGCCGTGCATCCAGCAGAACATGGGCGATAGCCCACCGCAGGGTCGCGACTTTTTTCGAATTACTTGGAAATAAAAAAGCCCTCATTTCGAGGGCTTTTCTAATATATTGTTTAGACTGAATGTTATCTTCCAAGTAACTCATCTAGTTTAGTTCCTGCTGGAGCTAAATCGATTTCTAGTACATATGTAGTTGTTGTTACGTTCGTATCAACAATATTCATATCATTCACAGTTTGTCTAAGATAGATTCTGTCTTTTTCAATCTTATAAGCTGTCATTTCATCAGGAGAAAATGCCGTTGCCACTAGCGTAGAATCATCTAAAATCTTATACTGTGCAACATAAGGTTTTACAGGGTTAACAGATGGGGTGTTATACGTAGTATCTGGGAAAATGGAATCGTCATTAACATCTACAGTACCGAAAACAAAAAACTGACCTATTACATTCAAGTTTGTGGTACCTTCAATAAATTCATAAGTTCCTTCAGCAGTAACAGCATACGTTTCTGTATGAAGTTGTTCAACACCATTTCTGATTACTCTATTTTGTAATGTTCTCCAATTGTACATTTCCCAAGTATTGGTAAACAATACATCTTCCAGTGTAAGTTGGTTAGGTTCTGTTTTAACTGGATTTCTGTTTACTACATCATCTTCATCTTCTGAACAAGAAGATACTGCTAGTGCTAAAACAAGAAATAACCAGATGGAATTTAAAGACAACTTCATGTTAATCGGCTTAATTGATTTGCTAATGTACAATTCAAATTGGTTATCAGTCAAATGTTGAAACGAATTTGAATCTGAAATTATTGTATTTAACAGACACCCTAAACGCAAAAAAGGTTGGTTAATGCATTGAGATTATCTTAAATACCGGAGGTGAAATAACTTGATGCCTTATCAGTATACATGTGCTTATTGTAGAATTTTATTGCAAATGGCTGAAGCTCGGCCAATGTTTTCAACGTCTTTAAAAGAAAGGAATAGCTTACCATTTCTATCTTTAATTTGGCAGTTGTTACTTGGGTTTTTCATGAACTCTAGCACTTTTCCAAACATTTCTGTTTGATAATATGGAGACTCTTGGTCAACAATAAAGTATCCTAGCATTTTACCAGATTTCAATACCAATTTTTCGAATCCAATTTCTTTTGCTAACCATTTTAAACGCATACTTTCTAATAAACCTTCAACTGGTTCCGGAAGTGGGCCAAACCTATCTACCATACTTTGCTCATACTGTTGCAACTGCTCTTCTTTTTCAAGTTTAGAAAGTGCCTGATATAAGGCTAAACGTTCGGCCACATTATTTACGTAATCATGAGGGATGTTAATTTCAATATCTGTTTCAATTTGGGTGTCCTCAACAAAGTCTTTTTGTTCTTGTTTATATACATCTTTAAAGGTGGTAGACTTCAATTCAGCTACGGCTTCATCTAAAATCTTCTGATACATATCAAAACCAATTTCGCTGATGAAACCACTTTGCTCTCCACCTAAGATATTTCCAGCGCCACGAATGTCTAAGTCTCGCATTGCAATGTTGAAACCACTTCCTAGTTCGCTAAACTGGGTAATGGCTGTCATTCTCTTTCTGGCTTCTGTAGTCATCGTACTCATTGGTGGAGCCAGTAAATAGCAAAATGCTTTTTTATTCGAGCGTCCAACTCTACCACGCATTTGGTGTAAGTCGCTTAAACCAAATTGATGAGCGTTATTAATGATAATGGTGTTGGCATTTGGAATATCTAATCCAGATTCAATGATGGTTGTAGCAACTAATACGTCTCCTTCACCTTCAATAAAACGAAGCATTCTATCTTCTAGATCTTTACCATCTAATTGTCCGTGAGCAGTAATCACTCGCGCATCAGGAACAAGTCGCTGAATCATTCCTGCAACTTCTTGTATGTTTTGAACACGGTTGTTGATTACAAAAACTTGACCATCACGTGCCATTTCATAGTTAATAGCATCTCTAAAAATCTCTTCGTTAAAAGTGTGCAGGTCTGTTTGAACTGGTTGTCTATTTGGAGGAGGTGTGTTGATTACACTTAAATCTCTGGCTCCCATTAGTGAGAACTGCAGTGTTCTTGGTATTGGAGTAGCGGTTAAAGTAAGTGTGTCAACATTGGATTTGAGAGTTTTTAGTTTGTCCTTTACTCCAACACCAAACTTTTGCTCTTCATCAATAACTAACAAGCCTAGGTCTTTAAATTGGATATCCTTGTTTGCTAATCGATGCGTACCTATTACTATATCAAGTTCTCCGTCTTTTAATTTTTGAAGAACAGCCTTCGATTCTTTAGGGGTTCTGAAGCGATTGATATAGTCAATCTTTACTGGAAAGTCTTGCAAGCGCTTACTGAATGATTTATAGTGCTGCAATGCTAAAATAGTTGTAGGAACCAATATTGCCACTTGTTTTCCATCAGTTGCTGCTTTGAACGCTGCACGAATAGCTATTTCAGTTTTTCCGAAACCTACATCACCACAAATTAAACGATCCATAGGAGATGTTGATTGCATGTCTTCTTTTACAGCAATAGTTGCTTTTTCTTGATCTGGAGTGTCTTCATATATAAACGAAGCTTCCAGTTCATTTTGCAGGTATGAATCAGGAGTAAAAGCAAAACCTTCGGCCGTTTTACGTTTGGCATATAGCTGAATTAAATCGTAAGCAATTTCCTTGATTTTTTTCTTCGTCTTGTTCTTCAGGTTTTTCCAAGCTGGAGTGCCTAGCTTATTAATTTTGGGCTCAGTACCTTCTTTTCCCGAATACTTCGAAATACGATGTAATGAATGGATGCTTACGAAAAGCACATCGCCATCTTTGTAGATAAGCTTAATGGCTTCTTGCATCTGTCCTCCATTATTTTCAACTCGTGTTAAACCAGCGAACTGACCAACACCATGATCTACATGGGTGACGTAATCACCTTTTTGAAGCTGTGTTAGCTCTTTTAGACTGATTTGTTGCTGAGCATCTTTAAATCCTTCTTTTAAACGGAAACGGTGATATCGCTCAAAGATTTGATGATCCGTGTAGCAAGCAATTTTGTTATCTGGATCAATGAATCCTTCGTGAAGAGAAAGTAGGATAGGAGTAAAATTTTGCTCTTGTTCTAGGTCTTCAAAAATGCGATGTAAACGCTCAATTTGTTTAGGAGAAGAACCAACAATTATGTTTTGAAATCCTTCTTCTTTGTTTGATTTAAGATTTTCACTTAATAGATCAAAATTCTTGTTAAAAGTGGGTTGAGGTTTAAATTGGAATACAAATTTCTGATCAACACTTCTATTTGATGTTATTCCAAAAGTAAGTACTAGCCTATTGTCTAATAAGGAAGTGAAATCGCTTGGGTGAGTATATAGTTCGGTTGGAGGAAGGTGAGAAATTTCTCCTTTCAGTTCTGCGAAGTTCTTTTCAGCACGTTCAAGTTCTTTGGCTAGTTTTCCATTTAGATGCTCTTCGTCTTTTAAGAATACTGCGGTATGCTTTGGTAAAAAAGTCAAGAAGTTTTCACGTGTTTCTAGCAGCTGCCCATCTTGTATGTTAGGTAGAATTCGGATACGTTTAAGAGGGGTGATGGAAAGTTGTGTTGCTGGGTCAAAAGTTCTGATTGAATCAATATCATCTCCAAAAAACTCGACCCGATATGGATGATCGTTGCTGTATGAGAATATATCTACTATTCCTCCTCTGATTGAGAACTGGCCTGGCTGCGAAACAAAATCAACGCGTTCGAAGTGGTATTCATAGAGCATTTCGTTGATAAAGTCTAAACTCAAATTGGATCCTACTTTTAGTTCAAGTGTATTTTCTTTGAGTTGCTTTTTTGTAGCTACTTTTTCTCCTAATGCTTCTGGGTAAGAAACAACAATTACATGTTTTTCTGTATCAGATAGTCTACTCAATACCTCTGCACGTTGCAGCACGTTGGCATTATCTGTTCTTTCTATTTGATAGGGAAGTCTTGAAGAACTTGGAAAGAAGAAGGATCGCTTTTCACCAATTAGTTGCTCAATATCATTATATAGGTATGCGGCTTCTTCTTTATCGTTGGCTATAACAAGCAAAGGGTTGTTTGTTTGTTCGAACAATGCCGAGGCGAGTATTGAGGCAGATGAACCTACAAGTCCGCTTAATTGAATATTGATAGGTTGCTTTTCTCTAAGTAACTCGGCAAGTTGTGAGTGATAGTAGGATTGTATCAGTTCTTCTTTCGTTGTCATCATAATACAAATGCGTATTCCCGGAAGGCTTTATTCCCCCGGGTTTTACCATAAAAAAGCCTAACCGATATAAGGTTAGGCTATACTAATGCAAATATAAAGTGAAGTATTGGTCTAATTGTTCACAACTCCAAATGACTCTGCTTTCGCTACCATTTCTGAAGAGCCAATAAAGAGAGGAACTCTTTGATGTAATTCAGTTGGTTGGAGTTCCATGATGCGTTGTTTTCCATTCGTAGCGGTTCCGCCTGCTTGCTCAGCAAGAAAGGCTAGGGGGTTACACTCGTAAAGTAGACGCAACTTCCCGTTTGGAGCTTTAGCAGTAGATGGGTACATATAAATTCCACCTTTCAGCATATTTCTATGAAAATCTGCTACTAGCGATCCTATGTAACGGGCTGAATATGGTCTGTTCGATTCTTTATCAGATTCTTGACACCATGAGATATAATCTTTAACACCTTGAGGAAAAGTGTGGAAATTGCCTTGATTTACAGAATAAATTTTGCCAGATTTCGGAATCTGAGTGTTTGGATGCGACAAGTAGAAAGAACCTATTGAAGGATCTAATGTAAATCCATTTACTCCGTTACCCGTGGTATACACTAACATAGCAGATGATCCGTATAGTACATATCCTGCAGCAACTTGTTGATCTCCTTTTTGCAGAAAGTCTTCTAGTTGTACAGGTCCATTTGCATCAGATACTCTTCTGTAAATGCTGAAGATAGTTCCGATGGATACATTTACATCAATGTTTGATGATCCATCAAGCGGATCAATCATTACAACATATTTACTATCTGAATTTAAATCTGAGTTGAATTGAACATAATCTTCTTGCTCTTCAGATGCAATCCCACAAACTTCGCCTTGGGCTTCTAATGCTATTCTAAAAACATCATCAGCATATACATCTAATTTCTGTTGTTCTTCACCTTGAACATTTTCTTCACCAGCTGCTCCAGTAATATCAACTAAGCCAGCTTTATTCACTTCTCTGTTTACCACCTTAGAGGCTAGCGCTATAGCACTTAACAATCGAGATAGTTCTCCAGTGGCAAAAGGAAAATCATGTTGACGTTCAATAATAAACTCTTCAAGTGTGATCAATTTACTCATCGATGTAGTCATTTGATGTCAAATATCGAATTTTGGGTTAAAAGCACGATAAAATGCAAGACATAGAAGTTAGAAAAGGTCAGAAAAAAGATATACGTGGGCTACTAGAACTAATAAGAGAGCTGGCTGATTACGAAAAATCACTTGATCAGGTAATAGTAACGGAAGAAGTTTTACTGAAGGATGGTTTTGGCGATGAAAAGGTTTTTGAGTTCTATGTTGCAGTAATGAATAATGAAGTTGTAGGGATTGCACTATACTATTTTAAATATAGTACTTGGAAAGGTCGATGCGTTTACCTAGAAGATTTAGTTGTGCGTGAATCTCACCGAAGAAAAGGTATTGGTAGAATGTTATTGGATAAAGTGAAGGATGTGGCTATTGAGATAGGCGCAAAACGTTTAGAATGGCAAGTGCTAAATTGGAATGACCCTGCCATTACGTTTTACAAAGGATTAGATGCTCACTTTGATGATGAATGGTTGAATGTAAAGCTTTCGGATGATCAGCTTACCAGATAGATAGTCAAATAAAAGCCCATATAAAATTGAGTGGTGAAAATATTGTGTTTAATTTAGCCGCTTGCGCAATTCCCCCAAGAAATTGTGTTTCACAAGCTACTTATGAGTTTTAATTATTAACTAATCGAAAAACGAATATGCGAAATTCGAAACGTTGGCTATTGCCTTTGGTGATGGCTTTAGTAGGTTTGACGAGCAGTGTGTTTGCACAGGTGTCATCCTATTCTTTCTCGACTTCAAGTAGTACGTTCGACACCTTAGTAGGTGGTGTTCATGTGCCAGATCTTGAAGGAGACACTAAAACTTCTTCTCCAATTGATATTGGGTTTGATTTTGAGTTTAATGGTGTAGTATACGATACTATTATTGCAATGAGTGATGGGTTCATCTCGTTCAATACTTCGGCTACAACATCTGCTGGAAACAACATAGACAACGCTGGCTCTAGCAGATACCCTTTAATTGCCCCTTTATGGGATGACTTAGATGGGAGAGCGACCCCTGATACTTCTACTGCAAGCTATCAGACTTCAGGGACGGCTCCGAATCGTGTTTTTACATTTGAATGGAAAAAATGGGAGTGGAGATATAATTCTAGTTTACCAGTAGTTTCTTTTCAAGTTAAATTGCATGAAACGACTAACATAATTGAGTTTCATTACCGAGATGAAGGAAACACACCGAATACACCGACTGCTTCAATAGGTATTGCAGATGATCTTTCTTTTCTTTCCTTATCTAGCATCAGTACACCGGCTGTAAGTAGTACTAGTGAAACTTCATCATTAAGTACGGTTCCTGCAACAGGTACTGTGTATACATTTACACCGCCAAGTTGTGTTGGCCCAAACAATATTGTTGCAAATGCAGGATCTGATACCGTTAAAGTAACTTGGGGTTATGGTGGCGCAGGAACTCAATTTGCATATATCAATGTGTTAGATGGTGTAACACCAAGTGGTCAAGGAACAGCAATAACTGCCGATTCAGTTATCATCAACGGATTGACTTCATCAACGGATTACGATTTCTACGTAAGAGAAATTTGCGCTGTGGGAGATTCATCTGCTTGGGTTGGTCCTATATCCTATACTACGCTTTGTGCTTCATACACAGTTCCTTATTTTGAAGGATTCGAAGGGTTAAGTACTGTAGGTTCAGGTGATATTCCAGATTGCTGGTTAGAAACGGGTGACTGGGCAACAGCTGATGCTCCATCAACTCAAAATAGAGCTCCTCGCACTGGTTCTAATTACATATATACTCGTTGGTCGGCAACAGATGTATTGTATACAGGAGCTATTACGCTAACAGCAGGAACATCATATGACTTTTCTTTTTACTATAATACAGACGGAGATACAGGTTGGGACTCTGTTAATGCATATGTAGGAACTAGCCAAAGTGTTTCAGCAATGACATCTATTGGGTCAACAATTTACGATCCTGTAAACACGAGTTATGCTAGTAGCATCAATACTTTTGTTCCAACAACTTCAGGTGATTACTATTTCGCAATTCGTGTGAAAGCTAACTCCAACCCATACTATATATCATTTGATGATATTGCGGTAAATGTTACTCCAAGTTGTGTTGCACCAACAACATCCAGTGTGGTGGCTGTAGGAAGTGATACAGTTAAAGTTGATTGGAATTTCTCAGGTGCAGGGACATCATTTGCATACATCAATGTATTAAATGGAGTTGCTCCAACTGGACAAGGAACAGTGATAAGTGCTGATTCAGTTGTAATTAACGGATTAACTTCAGATACAGATTACGATTTTTACGTAAGAGAAATTTGTGCTGCAGGAGATTCATCAGCTTGGTTTGGTCCTCTATCTTACTCAACGCTAATTTCTTGTTTTGCTCCTTCGAATGTAGCATTGGATGAAGTTGGTTTAGATACTGCAAAGTTATCTTGGGATTTTGCTAATTCAGGGACGTCATTTGCATACATCAATGTATTAGATGGAGTTACACCAACAGGACAAGGAACAGTGATTTCAGCCGACTCGGTAACAATTACCAGCTTGTCTTCTAATACAAGCTATGACTTTTATGTGAGAGAGATTTGTGGCGCAGGAGATAGTTCCACTTGGGTAGGCCCATTCTCATATACAACTAACTGTAACTTAATTAGTGCATTTCCTTGGACGGAAGATTTTGAAAGTGTTTCAACTCCAGCTGTTCCTGTTTGTTTTAGTGTGAATAACGCAAATAATGATGGAGATGAGTGGGAGACTCGATCTAGTTCGACCTATGCTAATTCAGGATCGCAGAGTATGGAGATTTATACAGATTTTAACTCTGGAAACAATAACGACTACTTAATCCTTCCTGGGTTTGATCTTACAGGTAATGAGCGTTTAAGATATTGGTTTAGAGCAAGGTCTTCTGGAGAGCCAAATGACTTTCAAGTGTTAGTATCCCAAACAGGAACTGCACCAGCTGACTTTACTGATACCATAGAAGTTGATACAGCAACTACTACCACATACTCTGAAACCATCATAGATTTATCGGCTTATTCAGGTGCAACATACATTGCATTCCATATTCCAAGTGGTGGTTTAGATGGATACTACCTTAATATGGACGATATGGTGGTTGAAGCTATTCCTAGTTGCCTTGCCCCATCGAATACTGAAGCTATTGCTACTTGGACAGATTCGGCAAGAATTACCTGGGATTATGCTGGTGTAGGAACTCAGTTTTCTTACGTCAATGTACCTACAGGAACAACCCTGTCAGGACAAGGAACAGTTGTTAATAATGATTCTGTTACTGTTACTGGTTTAACTGTAAATACTGCGTACGATTTTTATGTTCGTGAAATTTGTGCAGTAGGTGACACATCCGCATGGTTTGGTCCATTTACGTATTATACAATCCCAACAGCAAACGGAATTTCTTGCGGCTCAGCATATAGTGAAATCATCTTCTCTGAAGAATTTGATAACAATAGCGCTGGTTGGACTGGTGATATTGGTTCTGGTAATTATGATTGGGAGATTCCAGATAACGCAACCTCTTCTAATACGGGTGCTGATAACGCGCACAGTGGATCAAACTATATGAACTTTGAAGCATCGGGTACATCACTTGATTCGGGCTCTATTGTTTCACCAATGATTGATCTATCGACTGTTATTACCTCAGCAGAGCTTTCTTTCTGGATGCATGCATATGGAGCAGATATGGGTGAGTTGTATGTTGGAGTAGGTACTTCACCTGCTGGACCATTCACTAACGTATTTACTTGGATTGGTGATTTACAACAATCTGGATCAGATGCATGGCAAAACGTAGGAGTTGATCTTTCAGCTTATTTAGGTCAGCAGATTTACGTTCAATTCATGCAAGTTGATTCTACTGGTTACGCTGGTGATATGAGCATCGATTTATTCGAAGTTACTTCTTGTGTGAGCTGCCCAGCTCCTACTGGCGTTGTAGCATCTAACATTACTGATACAGGTGCGAAGTTGAATTGGTCTTTTGTTGGTACCGGAGCAAATTTTGCTTACATCAACGTTCCAACTGGTACAGCACCATCTGGACAGGGAACTGTTATTACAGCAGATTCTATAGAACTTACTTCATTAATACCAAACTCTACATATGATTTCTATGTACGTGAGATATGTGGCGCGGCCGATTCTTCAGCTTGGGTAGGTCCAATTAGTTACACCACCTTATGTTCTGTGTTTAGTGCTCCTTTTGTTGAGAACTTTGATGGCGCTGAGTGGGTCTCAGGAACAGGATTTAGTAACGTTAATGATACTATCAGTGCTTGCTGGAGTAGAAATAATGTTCCTACTGCTTATGCATGGGGAACTCGTACAGGTACTACCTCTTCATCTTTAACAGGCCCTAGCCAAGACAATACAACAGGCTCATCGAACTATGTTTACGTTGAAGCAAATAATGGATCTGCGAATGATGAAGCAATTTTAGAAACACCGTCAATCGATCTAACAGGATTAGTAAACCCTTACTTAAGATTCGCATACCATATGTATGGTAATGACATCAGTAAGCTTTATGTTTCTGTTAATGATGGTAGCACTATTACAGTAGTAGATAGTATTGTAGGTGAACAACAAACTGATAATACTGATGCATGGATCAATCATTTTGTTGACCTAACTGCTTATGCAGGTCAAACTATTTCTATTGAGTGGCAAACTGAAAAAGATGGTACAAATGGTGATGTTGCTATAGATGATGTAGAGGTCTATAATCAGTTAACTGACGATGCTGCTGTTATTGGATTTGTTCCTCTGGTTTCTAATTGTGGTAATGCACTTACTGAGATTAAAGCGATTGTACAGAACTTTGGAACAAACTCAATCTCAGGATTTGATGTTGTTGTTGATTGGACTGGTTCTACAACTGGTTCTATTTCTAGAACTTATACGGGTTCTTTAGGCTTCAATGAAATTGACACCATTATTGTTGATACATTGAATACTACACTTGGAGGTACATTCAATTTAGAAGGTTATACTCAGTTACCTAGTGACGGAAATATCAATAACGATACTACATTAGCCAATGGGGTAACTATTTTGGCTGCATTGAGTACTCCAACACTTGTTTCTCCATCATCAATTGTGGTGTGTGCAGGTGATACTGCAGTAGCTGAAGCACAAGCGGTAACAGGTGCTAACGTTATCTGGAGAGATGAAGACGGAAACTTCTTGGCAAACGGAGATTCTTTAAGATTTACGCCAGGTTCAGTTTCAGATACATTGTATGCTTCTCAAGCTTACGGTGCTGCAGGTATTCAAGTTGGTCCACTGGACAATACGATTGGTTCTGGTGGAAACTTTACAATTGTTACTGGGCAATCATTAGAGTTTGATGTTACTTCTCCAATTACAATTGATTCTGTTACTATTTATCCTGACGGATCAGGTGATTTGGAGATTGAAATTGAAGAAAATGGTACAGTTGTATTTTCAACAATTGTTAATGTAGTTGCTCCAAGTGCTGGTGCAGCGGTTACTGTTCCTGTTGGTGCTACTTTAGTTCCAGGATCATATCAGTTAGGAGCGGGTGGAGCTACAACTATTGGTATGTATAGAAATAGTGCAGGAGCGGTTTATCCGTATTCTTCTCCTAGTGGTTCAGTTTCTATTACAGGAAATACTTTTAATCCAGCATACTATTATTTCTACTACAATTGGGTTATTTCTGAATCTAACTGTGAAAGTTCAGCAGTTATGGTGACTTATACAACAGATTCTGTAGTAGTTGATTTAGGTGCAGATATTACGTACTGTGGTGGGACTGCTTTCTCAGCAACACTTGATGCTGGTAATGCTGGTGCTACATATTTATGGAATGATGGTTCCACGGCTCAAACGTTAGTTGTTGATACCGCAGGTACATATTATGTTGAAGTAACTAATGCAAATGGTTGTTCTGACATAGACACATTAGTTGTTAGTGAAGATGTTGTACTGGTTGATTTAGGTTCTGACCTATCATATTGTATTGGAACTGTTTTCTCAGCAACCCTTAATGCGGGTAATGCTGGTGCTACATATTTATGGAGCGATGGTTCAGCATCTCAGACTTTAGCAATTGATACAGCTGGTATTTACTGGGTAATTGTTACTAACGGAAATGGATGTACATCAACAGATTCTGTAATTGTTACTGAAGAGGCGCTTCCTGTTGTTTCTGTAGGTGATGAAGTGATTTGTAATGGAGCAACATTGACTCTTGATGCAGGTGCAGGATTTGCAACATATGCTTGGAGTACAAGTGCAACCACTCAAACAATTGATGTTATGACAGCTGGTACGTATACTGTAACAGTTACTAATGCAGCAGGATGTGAGGCAGTAGATTCATCAATAGTATCAGTTAGTACAGTATCAGTTAGTGTACCAGATGTAACAGCATGTGAAGGAACTACAGTACAGCTTGATGCAGGTGCTGGTTATGCCTCTTATGCATGGAGTACAGGAGCAACAACTCAAAGCATTGATGTAACAACAAGTGATGATTATATCATTACTGTGAGCAATGCAGATGGATGTACAGCAACAGATACAGCTACTGTATTATTTAACCCACTTCCTGTAGTTGATTTGGGTGCAGATACATCATTGTCAGATGGTCAATCAATAGTACTTGATGCTGGAAATGTGGGGTCAACTTATGATTGGAGTACAGGAGCAACAAGTCAAACAATCACAGTTAGTTCTGATGATGTTCCTGCAACAATTTCGGTTGATGTAACAACTGCAGAAGGTTGTACTTCAAGAGATGAGATTTCAATTACTAAGTCAACAGGAATTGAGAATCTAATTTCAGGATCAATTAGTACATATCCTAATCCAGTTCAGAGTGAGTTCCACATTGCATTTACAGCGAAAGAAAGTGGAAGCATTGCCATTGAAGTATATGATGTGAGCGGTCAGCTTGTAGCGGTTTCTAACAACGAAATCAATGCAGGTAGAGAAGATTTAGTAGTAGACATGTCTACATACGGATCAGGTGTTTATATCGTAAAAGCTACTTTGAATAACCAAGTACTTGGTCAATTTAGAGCAGTGAAGAGATAGAATAATTTCTTCGGATTATAAAAAAAGCCCGTTGAGCATTGCTCAACGGGCTT
>DIYR01000085.1 GCA_002429085.1 Flavobacteriales bacterium UBA6049 | reverse complement strand
TGAACCCAGTAAAGTGCACGATCAAAGTTGATGTCAATCGTTGCTGGGTTTGTGTTCGGATTGTAAGTTCCTACTTTCTCGATGAACTTACCATCACGTTTAGCGCGCTCATCAGCCGCTACAATGTGGAAGAAAGGTTTTCCTTTCTTACCGTGTCTTTGCAATCTTAATTTTACTGCCATTTTGCTTGTTGTTTGAGGTACGAAACCCCGGTTAAACAATTGGGCGGCAAATATCATAAAATTCAATGGAATAGAGGGCGAAATATATTTTTTGTAAAAAAAGTTGCTCTTCACCCAACCAAACTTGAAAAGTGTTCGTTTAAGCTAGTGTAATTTCATTCTCCACGACTAATCGAGAAAAGTGGAACTCCCCCAAAAAGCGTGTCAATAGGCATGCTTTTTTATTTTCTAGAAGTTTCTTGTTACCAAGAGGGCATAAAAAAAGTGGAGAGATACCCCCATATCTCTCCACCACTAATCGAAAAACTTGGAACCATTGCCTTCCGAGAAAAGTATCTCGGAAAACGACATGGCATAAAGGTATAACAATTTGAATAACTTCCAAATCTATCAACAGATCATCGTTGATTTTTTTATACCGAACTCAAAGCAGCTATTTTGGAATTAGTTCGTTTGAAATAGTTAGTCTAACTTTAGTGTTTAAACATCATTAATCTAAACTAACTATGAGAAAATCATACTCAAAGATTTTAACGTTGTTGTTGTGTCTTGGTTGTGGCTATTTTGCCACTGCACAAATTGCTCCAACGGGAACCTACACCTTTGAAGGTGACACTGCTGATTTATTTGGAAATATTTCAAATGGATGGAGTGTGGGGAGTACCAGCTCCTATGAGTGGTTATTAAATAGTGGCCCAACAGGTTCTCCTGGAACAGGCCCAACGGTTGATCACACACTTGGAACGGCAAGCGGAACCTACATTTATGTAGAAGCATCAGGTACTACTCATATTACTGGTGTAACTTCAACTACGTTAGAATCCCCTTTATTGGACTTATCGGGTTTTGCGAACCCTGCTATAGGATTTTGGTATCATATGTTTGGTTCTGGTTTTGGGACTCTCTATATAGATGTAGATGACGGATCAGGTTGGGTTCTAGGGGTTGATTCACTCGTGGGACAACAGCAAGCCGCTGATATTGACCCATGGAGATTTAAGCTTACATCTTTGGGAGGTTTTGCTACAACCTCTATTCAGGTTCGATTTAGAAGTGTATACGGATCTTCTTTTGCTGCTGATGCTTCAATTGATGACATCTCTTTTCAAGAGATGCCTCCGTTTGATGTTGAACTTTCTAATGTTTTTGTAAATCAGAATTATGCAATTATCCCTCAGAATCAATTTCAGGATAAGCAGTTTGAATATGAAATAAAAAATGTAGGAGCAAATGCTGTTACTAATGCTCTTGTAACTACTACCGAGTCTGTAACGGCTTTTACATCAACTACGAATACAATAGCAAGCATGCCTGCTGGAGATGTAGATACAGTTCAATTGACTTCAATGTTTACAAATAGTGCTTTAAATACATACGATTTTGAATCTATAGTAAGCATTACTGAATCAGATACTGTGAACTTAAATGATACAGTCAATTACTCTTTTGAGGTATCAGATACTGTTTATGCAAGAGAAAGAGGTAACTACGCTGGAGGAATTGGCTTTACTGGTGGTTCAGGATGGTTTGGTCAAACTTTTGAAATCTTTGCGTTGGACACATTAACATCAATGTCTGTGCAGTTAGAAAGTCCAACTATGGGTGATTCAATTCGGTTCTACATCTTTGACTTTACAGGTGGAACACCGGGTAATGCGATTGATTCTTCTGATGTGTTTATTATACCGTCAGCTTCTCCTGGTCAATATAGTGTTACGTTTCCAT
Source organism: Flavobacteriales bacterium UBA6049 (assembly GCA_002429085.1). GTDB lineage: Bacteria > Bacteroidota > Bacteroidia > Flavobacteriales_G > Salibacteraceae > UBA6049. The sequence continues at coordinate 24,314 of DIYR01000085.1, read as the reverse complement.
GCGATGTTGAGTTAACACCTGGAGAATACTTTTTTGCCGTTCATCAAATCGATACAAATAATCTTGGTTTTGCTTATTCTAATGAATATTACACACCAGATAAGCTGTTCTTTAGCACAGATTTGGTTACATGGACTGGATTTGAATCAGCAGGATTTGAAGTGACCCTAGGTCTTCGTTTGAATTTTGGAGTGCCTACCGGAGGGGCGTTTACATATGATCTAGGTCCTGATTCTAGTTTTTGTCCAACTGCAGGTGCTAATGTCTTGTTAGACGCAACTCAGTTACAAGCTACCTACCTATGGAGTACAGGAGCTACAACACCAACAATTAATGTTACATCAACCGGCACCTATTCTGTAACTGTTTCTAAATGTGGTTTAAGTAGCTCGGATACGGTTAATTATACTGCTCAACCAACTCCAGATGTGAATTTAGGAAATGACACTATTTATTGTGAGAATGATGGATTTAACTATACCATTAATTTGACTGGAACTCCAACAGCAACATACAGTTGGACAGGAGGCATTACAGGACCTACGTATACATTTACCGGACCAGGTTATGTACAGGTAATTGGTGATTTAAATGGATGTGAAGCAAGAGACACTATTCAAATTACAGAGGTAGAAGGTTTAGATCCAGTTAACTTAGGTAACGATACTTCTTATTGTGTTGGGGGTACTCTTTCAGAAGTATTGGATGCTTCAAACATTGCAGCTTCAAACTACTTATGGAGTACGGGAGCAACTACTCCAACTATTACTATTACAACCCCTGGTACATATTATGTCGAGGTAAGTCAAACAGGTATTTGTAATGAAACTTTCTCAGATACGATTGAAGTAGAGGTTCAACAGTCTCCGAATGTTTCATTGGACGATACTGGTTATTGTGAGGGAGGCTCAATAGACTTATCTGTTACAGGAGGGTATGATTCTTACACATGGTCATCAGGAGAAACTACAGAATTAATTACAGTTCAGAGTTCAGGAACATACTCTGTAACTGTTGCAACTTCAGCTGGATGTGAAAGTGTTGTTAGTTCAGTTGTGTCAGAATATTCAATTCCGAGTGTCGATTTGGGAGCAGATATTATCAATGCATTAGATACTGTAGTGCTTGATGCAGGCACTGGTTACGCTGATTATTTATGGAGTACTGGAGATGTGACTCAGACGATTGAAATCACCCAAACTGGGACTTATTCAGTAACTGTTACTTCTGCAGAAGGGTGTGAAGGGTCTGATGAGATAAATGTAGATGCTAACTTGAGTGTGGCAAGAATCAATGGATATGAGTTGTCGGTTTATCCTAATCCTGTCCGCGATCAGTTATTTGTAAGTTATCAAGGTGCTGATCAAAATGTGTTGGTTCAATGCTATAGTTTAACTGGAGCTTTAGTGATTCAGGAAACTATACAGATAGGACAATCATCAAATTCTATTAATGTATCAGAACTCCCAGTTGGTATGTACGTGATGCAATTAGAGATTGATGGAGAAAGAGTGCAACATCGCTTTACTGTTCAGTAAGTAGAATAACTCGAAATTTAAAAGGTCGATCATATTCTGGTCGGCCTTTTTTTATGGTTTTTAGTAAATAGAAAGTAGTTTCTTAATTATTCTTTTTGAGAAGGGATTTGTACGAAATGTTTCTGAATAAACGTTGTTATTTGTAGAATGAATAGTTTGTTAGAAAGAGCAGAGGAGAAGGTAAGGTCGTTTTTACGAGAAGATAGTTCTGGCCATGATTGGTGGCATATTCATAGAGTAGTTCAATTAGCAATTCGTTTAGCAAAATATCATCCTGAAGCGAATGAAGAAGTTGTTCTTCTGGCGGCATTAATGCATGATGTGGGAGACTATAAATTGCATGATGGAGATGAAGAAAAAGGGAAGGCATTTCTTCATCAAATGTTAGATGAGCTACATTGCCCAGCAGAGATGAGAACTCTTGTATTGCAAATTATTAATGAAATGTCTTTTAGAGGAGGTGTAAATAAAACCCCTCCTTCTACCATTGAAGGAAAAATTGTACAAGATGCAGATCGTTTAGATGCAATTGGTGCAATAGGAATTGGAAGAGCGTTCGCATTTGGAGGAGCGAATCATCGATTAATGTATGATCCCTCAGTAGAAGTTCAAGAATTTAAAACTTCACAGGCGTACAAAGAAGCAAAGGGCACTACCATTAATCATTTCTATGAAAAGTTATTAAAGCTTTCGGAAGGAATGAATACGGAGGTAGCTCAACAAATTGCCAATGAAAGACATACTTACATGCAACAATTTGTTGATCGCTTTTTACAAGAATGGGATGGAAAAGACCGGTAGTTAGCCTAGTTCATCAAAACTTACTTCGGTGAACTTTTGCTCAATTCTATCTGAAGATTCTTTTTCTTGACTGTGCTTTAAGTTGATTACTTCTTTGAAAGCATCACTCAAAGCATCGCTAAACTTCTCAAAGTCTTCTTTATACAAAAAGATCTTATGCTTTTTGTATTCGTAGCTTCCGTCTTCATTATATTTTCTCTTACTCTCAGTAATCGTTAAATAATAGTCGTTGCCTCTAGTTGCTCGTACATCAAAAAAATACGTTCTCTTGCCCGCTCTCACAGCATTTGAGTAAATCTCTTCATGCTCGTTATCCAACTTGTTTTCCATCATCACTACGTTAAAAGACTTGATTCAGTTTAATTCGGTTAACGTCAAATCTATTGAAAAAAACAAACTAACCAGAATTCTATTACTGAACTTAGTATCTTAAAGTAGATCAAATCATCGTGATTCTTCTTCTAAGAGTTGTTGTTGGAATAAATCAGCATATACACCACTTTCTGCTAAAAGTGCTTGATGAGAGCCTTGTTCAATTATTTGCCCATCATCTAATACAATTATTTGATCGCAGTGTTTTACAGAAGAAACTCTATGAGAAATAATCAATGTGGTGGTTTGACGAGAAAGCTGTTTTAGATTCGATAAAATCTGCTCTTCGGTTTGAGTGTCTACGGCACTTAAACAATCATCAAAAATCAAGATAGAGGGCTCCTTAATAATAGCGCGAGCAATAGAAATACGTTGTTTTTGACCTCCTGACAGGGTAATGCCTCTTTCACCAACTCTTGTATTAATCCCTTCTGGGAACTCAATAATGTTGTTCCAAACGTGTGCTTGCTTGGCAGCACGTTCAATTAATTCATCACTGGCCTCATCTTTATTCAACCCAAAAGCAATGTTGTTGCCGATGGTATCAGAAAATAAGAATACCTCTTGAGGTACATACCCAATAGAAGAACGTAGGCTGTTTAAGTTTACTTGATCAATTGCTTTGCCGTCAATTTCAATACTCCCATCTGTTGTTTCAAATAATCTACCTACTAAGTTGGCAATGGTAGATTTTCCAGAACCTGTCCTACCAATAATTGCAAATGATTTTCCAGCAGGAATAGAGAAGCTTACATTCTTTAATGCTTCGATGCCACTGTCCGGATAGGTGAAACTTACGTTATTGAATGAGATTTCTCCTTTAACATCTTCCTCAACAGGGTTGTTATTACTGATTTCTGGGACGGTTTCCAAAAACTCGTTAATACGTTCTTGAGAAGCAGCAGCACGTTGTGTGATACTTGTAACCCATCCTAAAGCAGCAACAGGCCAAGTCAACATATTTACATAAATCACAAACTCAGCTATATTCCCAGTACTTACTTCGCCCTGTGCGGCAAGCATTCCACCAATGTAAACCGTAATGATTGTACTCAAACCAATCAATAAGATCATTAATGGCATGAAGAGCGCATTCACCTGGACTAACTCTAAATTCACATCCTTATAAGCATCGGTTTCTTTTTCAAAATAAGCCAATCGCTCTTTGTCTCTATTATATGCTTTGAGTACTCGAATACCTGAAAAAGCTTCTTGTACGAAAGTGCTCAGGTTAGAAAGTTGAGCTTGCACTCTTTCACTTTTCTGATTGATGATATTGCTCACATAATAGATACTCACAGATAACAGTGGAAGAGGAAATAACACATATAAAGTAAGCTTTGGATTCACTGATAACATGGTAGCGATTACCAAAACGAATAACACCAATAAGTTCATGGTATACATAATGGCTGGCCCTAAATACATGCGAACACGGCTAACATCTTCGCTGATTCGGTTCATTAAATCACCTGTGTTGTTTCTTTTGTAAAAAGATAAACTTAGAGCTTGGTAGTGACTGAAAATCTCATTTTTCAAATCGAATTCGATCCATCGAGACATAACAATCAGTGTTTGTCTTGTTAAGAACAAGAAAAAGCCTTTTAATAATGCTAAGGCTAAAACAATAGCGCCAAACCCAAGTAATACCTTGCCTAACAAGGCGTAATAGGAAGATTGTGCTTCAAAACCATCTAATAATTGATAGTGTATAATGGTTTGTTTGACCATGTCAAAAGCGTAGCGGATGATTTGAGCAGGGAAAATGGCAAACACATTACTGATGGCAATAAAGATGATGCCAGTGAGTAAATACCATTTGTAATTGATAAAGTACTTGTTAAGATATCCGAGTGCTTTCATTCGCTGTGCAGAATCTGCTTGAATTCTTCGGGTGAAAAAAGCTACATTTGCCACCCCGTTCAAGGCGGGTCAAAAGTAGAGAAATAAAAATCTCACAGTTTAACGAAAACGTTCTAAAATAGTTCCGATGGAGGCTCAAACCTTTACTCAAAACACTGCGGTTGAAAACCCAGTAATCCAAGAAATGCTCAACCTTGGGCACGAACAAGTAGTATTCTGCAATGATGCAAATACTGGATTAAAAGCCATCATCGGCATTCACAACACTGTATTAGGTCCTGCACTAGGTGGAACTCGTATGTGGGTTTACAACAACGAGTTAGAGGCATTGAATGATGTATTGCGTTTATCTCGTGGTATGACATACAAAGCAGCTGTGTCTGGCCTAAATTTAGGTGGTGGAAAAGCCGTGATTATGGGCGATTCTCGCTCATTGAAAAACGAAGCATTAATGCGCAGATTTGGAAGTTTTGTAGATTCTTTAGGTGGAAAATACATTACGGCTGAAGATGTTGGTATGTCTACCAAAGACATGGAATACATCCATATGGAAACTGAGCACGTAGCTGGTTTGCCAGAATCTTTAGGTGGAGGTGGAGACCCTTCTCCTGTTACTGCTTATGGAGTGTATATGGGAATGAAAGCTTCTGCGAAAAAGATTTTTGGATCTGATAGTTTAGAAGGAAAGAAAGTAGTTGTGCAAGGAGCTGGTAACGTAGGTCGTTACTTGATCGATTATTTAATGAAAGAAAATGCGATCGTATCAGTTTCTGACATCTTCGAAGACAAAATCAAATTAGTAACTGATAAATATCCAAGCGTAGCAGTTGTTCCTGCTGATAAAGTATTCGAGCAAGAAATGGATATTTATGCTCCATGTGCGTTAGGAGCAACAGTTAACGATGAATCTTTAGAGAAGTTAACTGCTAAAATTATTGCTGGTGCGGCCAACAACCAATTAGCAAATGAAGCAAAGCACGGTGTAGATGTATTAGAAAAAGGAATAATCTATGCTCCAGATTATGTAATCAACGCTGGCGGATTGATTAATTGCTATAGTGAACTAGAAGGTTATAACCGTGATAGAGCTATGGCGGCAGCTGAAGAGATTTACCAAACTACACTCAACATTTTTGCAATGTCTGAGCAAGAAAACATTCCTACTTATTTAGCAGCAAACAAGTTGGCAGAGCAACGTATCGAAGCCATAGCAAACGTTCATAGAGGCTGGTAAGCATGCAACAAGGGATATTAAATAGAAGATACCTACGCGTTAAAGTTTTCCAAGCTTTATATGCTTACGAGTCGTCTAATGCAGATTTGACTGTAGGCGAGAAGAATATGTTGAAAAGCATCAACGATATTCATGAGTTGTATTTGTATATGTTGGTTTTGGTAACAGACGTTGCAGATATGGCTAGGCGCCAAGTTGAAACTAACAAAGAGAAGCGTTTACCAACTGAAGAAGATTTGAATCCAAATCTAAAGTTTGTTGAAAATCAGGTGATCGCGGCTATTGAGAATAACGAGGAGATAAAAAAGCTTGTAGAGTCGAAGAAGATTTCTTGGGCGATTGAATCAGATAACGTTAAGAAGTTGTGGCGTTTAGTGCGCGATAGTGATGAGTACATTGAATACATGGCGAATCCAAAACGTTCGTTCCAAGAAGACAAACAATTCGTTATCACTATTTTCAAGAAGTACATTGCTGAGTACGAAGTGTTACACGACTTTTTAGAAGATAGAAGTATCTACTGGTATGATGATTTATCCTTGGTGTGTGTAAACATTGTAAAAATGTTGAACGGTTTAAAAGCCGATACACCTGAGTATAAAAGTATTTTGCCACCGTTGTTCAAAGACAAAGAAGACGACATTCAATTCGTTAAGGATCTATTTAGAAAAACCATTCAACACAATGCTGAATTGGGAGATATGATAGATCAGAATACAAGTAATTGGGAACTAGAACGTATTGCTATACTAGATGTAATGCTTATGAAAATGGCATTATGCGAAGTGCTTTACTTCAGAAACATTCCAGTAAAAGTGTCGTTAAACGAGTACATTGAATTATCGAAAAACTATTCTACACCAAATTCAAGCAACTTCATCAATGGGGTATTAGACAAATTGTCTATTCAACTCAAAAACGAAGGACGGATTATGAAGACGGGTAGAGGATTAATGAACTAATGAAAATGAAGAGATTTTTAGTAGCTGTTGCAGCCATTGCTTTGTTGAGCGCATGTAACGAAACTTCAAACGAAACCATTTCAACAGATGTTGTTACCAACCCTGCAACAGCTGATAATGTTAATTCTAAAGAAGACTTACCTGTAATGACTTTTGATACAGAACTTCAAGAGTTCGGTACCATTGTACAAGGTGATAAAGCTAGAATGACATTTGCCTTTAAGAACACAGGAGATACTGAATTGATTATTTCTTCAGCTAGCGGTTCTTGTGGTTGTACCGTTCCAGATTATCCTAAAACTCCAATTTCACCAGGAGAAGAAGGAGTAATTGAAGTGTTGTTTGATAGCAAAGGCAAAATGGGAAAACAACATAAAAAAGTATACATCGTAGCAAATACAAACCCTTCAACTAATACCATTGCTATTTCTGGCAATGTTGTTGGACCTGATAACGAACAATAATGGAAAATATCATCGGACAGTTTGGACCATTGGTCCTCATCATGATCGTGTTCTACTTCTTTTTAATTAGACCTCAAATGCGCAAAGCGAAAGAGGCAAAGAAGTTTAGAGAAGAATTGAAAAAAGGACAAGACATCGTTACTATTGGTGGTGTTCACGCTAAAATTGTAGAAGTGAGAGATACCACTTTATTGGTTGAGGTTGAAAGCCGTACCAAAATGGTAATTGAAAAAAGTGCTATCTCACCAGAGTTCACAAACGGAACGGGTGTGAGTGAGTTAGCTCAAGGCGGCAAGAAATAATATCTTTCGGGGTAGCCCTTTAGGTAATGTCAGCCGAGCAACAAAGTCAATTTAGATTTAAGATCAATAAAAAGGTCACCATCTTCGCAGTATGCGTAGTGGTGGCCTCTATTTTTTGGTTATTGAATGCTTTGAGTAAAGCTTATGTAATTTCACTAGCAGTTCCATTAATTTATACCGAAATTCCTGAAGGGTATGCCATCACAAACCAACCACCAAGTTATGTGCAAGTACGAATAGAAGGAGATGGATTCAATCTTCTTTCAGTTGACGATGAGGAGCACGAGCCAGTTTCAATAGCTACTTCAGAATTATTTCCAGAGACTGTACTTCCTAGTTATAAATCTATTGTTACTACCAAAGATTTGCAGAAACAGTTGCAACGTGAATTGGGTAGCTCTATTAGTATTTTAGGAGTTTCTCACGATTCGCTTCAGATTTCAATAGAACGACTTGCTCAGAAAAAACTACCAATTTCCATCCAAAAAGACATTACAGTAGCAAATGGTTATACCATTGCTTATATTACTCTACAGCCAGATAGTTCAATTGTTGAGGGACCAGTAAGTTTGATAAACGCGATGACAGAAATTCCCACAGATACTTTAGCTATCCAAGGAGTATCAGAGTCTTTCCAACAAGAAGTGGAGGTGATTTTACCATCTCGTTTTGCAAAAGCCAGCCCTACTAGTATTCAAGTTAATGTCGCAGTTGAAGAGCTAACAGAAGGTACAATCAAAGTTCCTATTAAGGTATTACATGCGCCAGATTCGTTGTTAGTTACGGTATACCCTTCAACAGTTTCTCTGCGCTACAGCGTTCCATTATCTCAATTTCAACAAATAAGCGCAGAACAGTTTAGTGCTTATGTGAATTTTGCCGATGTATCAAGTAATAGTCCTTCTAAACTGCGCATTGTATGGGGAAGCATGCCATCGGCAGCAACAAGATTAGATTATGAACCTAAGCGGGTAGAATATATTATTCGTAAACGATGAAGGTGGTAGGGCTAACTGGTGGAATTGGCAGTGGTAAAAGCACTGTTGCAAAAGTGTTTGAGTTTTTAGGTATTCCATGCTACAGCTCAGATGATAGAGCCAAATTGTTGTACAATAATTCAGAGATCAAGACTCAAGTAATTGCAGTTTTTGGCGAAGATGTCTACAAAAACAATCGTTTAAATAGAGCGTACTTAGCAGATCAAGTTTTTGCAGATCGTGAAAAACTGAATGTATTGAATGGAATAATTCATCCTGCCGTGCAAGAAGATTTTGAAAAATGGAAATCTCAACAAAGCACATCCTATATTTTGAAAGAAGCCGCGATTTTATTTGAATCTGGATCATACAAAAATTGTGATCAGGTAATTTTAGTAACCGCACCTATTGAAACTAGGATAGAACGAGTGATGGCAAGAGATAATAGTTCTAGGGAAGAAGTATTAGCCAGAATAGCTAAGCAATGGCCCGATCAAGAAAAAATCCCGTTATCAGATTTCATCATCCGAAACGATGGTAATCATTCTATCATCAAACAGGTGATGGAGGTGGATCAAGGTCTAAGTTTTAATTGATCAAAATCGGTTTTTAATAGTCGATATCTTTTTAACTTTAATTCATTTATTAAAAACTTTCCAAGATGAAACCATTTTTGCAGCCTTATCGGTTATTGATAATCGTGTTCTTTGTTTTCTCACGATTTATTAGCGCTTCTGGACAAACTCCTAATACGGGGGTACTAATTCCTTTTGGGGTTGAACTTTCTGGAGTCTGGCAAAAGGGAGAGAGTAAGAAGGTATTTGGTGGGAGTTCTTTTTTGTCAAGGGGGATCATGACAGATACAGTAGATCCATACCTACCATCCGACACTTCATCTTTTCTGGTTTTTGTACCTGTAGATGAGCAAGTTATGAATGATATGGACTCTAGTTTACATGATGTTCATTATTGGACTCTAGAGTTTGAATCTTCTTGGAATCTAAATAGTGGTGATTCTGGAATTGTGGAGTTTAGTGTAGATCATCAGAAATGGCATCGCTATCCAATTCCCACTTTTATTGATTCTGGAATAAAGTATATCAATGCAGGATTAGAAGAAGTTTTCAGAGATTCTGGATATTACGCTGGTAGCCATGTTAACTTAGGTGATACTATTTTAATTCGTCTTACGCTGTTTTCTAGTGGTAGTTTGCCAAAAAAAGATGGTTGGTTTATCACGGATCTAGGAAGGGCTAACGTTTTTGATGCGAGCGTTGGAGAGCGCTTTAAGGAAACTTTGAGGATTTTTCCTAATCCAGTCCGAGGTGAATTGAAAGTTCAATTAGATGACAAAGAAGTTGTTCACTTATATGATTTGCATGGGAGATTAGTCGATTCATGGAACGGGCAAATAGGAGTGAATTCACTTAAATTAGACAACGTTTCTTTAGGAACTTACCTGCTTACAGCAGGCAATAGGTTTGCTAAAATAGTAGTAAGGTAATTGCTATCTTGATATCTATCATACTTTTTGAGTTCGTGCCTTACTACATTCGTAAGTATGAAAATCTTTACACCAGCTCAACTTCGAAAGGCAGATCAGTTTACGATACAAAATGAACCAATCAGTTCCATTGATTTAATGGAGCGAGCAGCTTCGCAATTGTTTAATTGGTTTACTGAGTATATAAGTAGTCATAGAAGTATCCATGTTTTCTGTGGAATGGGAAACAATGGAGGAGATGGCTTGGCATTGGCGCGAATGTTACACTATGAAGGTTACCACGTACTGGTATACATTCTTCATTATACTTCTGAAGGATCACCAGATTTTCAACAGAATTTGGAGAGACTCAAACAAACAGATGTTGCTATTCGTGAGATTGGAAAGGATAAAAGAATTAAGCCATTTGCAAAAGGATCAGTAGTAGTTGATGCCATTTTTGGTTCTGGATTAAACAGAATAGTAGACGGCTGGTTAGGAGAAGTAATAGAATACCTTAATTGGCAAGATGCCATTCGGGTGGCAGTTGATGTGCCGTCTGGTTTGTTTGCAGAGAACAACGATGAGAGTACTGGAGCAATTATTCAAGCCGACTTTACATTAACCTTTCAGTTTTACAAGCTCAGTTTTCTGTTTCCTGAGAATGAGCAGTATGTAGGAAAAGTGTCGGTTTTACCTATTGGTATTTCAGAACAATTCATTGTTTCAGAAACCTCACACCACCATGTGTTAACAGAAGCTTTGGTAAAAGACTTATTAAAGAAACGAACAGCCTTTTCTCACAAAGGCACTTTTGGTCACGCTTGCATTGCCGGGGGTGCAAAAGGCAAAATGGGCGCAGCCGTTTTAGCCACAAAATCATGTTTACGTTCAGGAGTAGGCTTAACAACAGCACATGTTCCGCAACAAGGTTTGATGATTATGCAAATTTCTGCACCAGAAGCTATGTGCATTCCAGATGATGAGTCAGACGAGTTGAACTACGTATATGATTACAATAAGTACAATGCATTAGGAGTTGGGCCTGGCATAGGTACAAGTGATGTAGTGCAGCACTGGTTGTGGAATACATTGAAAGTAACAGATACTCCAATGGTGATTGATGCAGACGCACTTAATATTTTGGCAATAGAGTCAGATTGGCTAGAGTTGATTCCAGAAGGAAGTATCTTAACTCCACATCTTGGAGAGTTCAAACGATTGGTTGGGGCCTTTGAGCCTTATGAACGTTTAGATAAGCTGAAGGAGTTTGCCCAAACCAATAATGTAGTAGTTGTTTTGAAAGGAAAACACTCAACTATTGCTTGTCCTGATGGCGAAGTTATGTTTAACGATACAGGAAATCCAGGTATGGCAACTGGAGGAATGGGTGATGTGCTTACAGGATTACTAACGGGTTTATTAGCCCAAGGCTATAATTCGAAACATGCTGCATACATTGGAGTGTATTTACATGGTATGGCAGGAGATATAGCAGCCAGCTTTGATAGTCAACAAGCATTGACAGCTGGAACGTTGATCGAATATTTAGGTGATGCATGGATTGATTTGTCACCCGAAGCTTGATAAGCTACTTTTGAAACTATGATGCATTTAGCACGTATTTGGAGTGTTTTTATTCTCGTATTTATAGGGGGGGCTTGTGGTTCAAGCTACACGGTATTTCATGATCAAGATCCCCAAGCTGATTTTGGTGAGATTAAATCGTATCGTTTGGTATATGCAGGTTCAGATCAACCAAGAACTGAATTAACCAGAAAGCATATAGAAGATGCCATTCATGAGTTAATGAAAAATAGAGGTTATGCGCTAGATTCATTGGCACCAGACATGGTGTTGGCATATGATGGAAGAGTGCAACGTAAAACACAAATAGCCGTAGAAAATTCACCTTCTATTTATGGGCCACAATGGGGATATTACGGTTGGGATAATTATCAATACCGAGAGTATGAGTATAGTCAGGGTACTTTGGTAATAGATTTTGTGAGCCCTGATAACAAACAGTTGTTATGGCAAGGAGGGGTAGTGGCGTCTGTTAAAGAAGAAGGTGCAACCTATGAACAAATTAGAAAAGTGGTTCAAGCCATTTTTATGAAATATCCCTATATCTCAGGCAGTAATCAGAAAATCTCACCAGGAAGAGCGAGAACCTTATCAAGCTACAAAGAAGATATAAGCAATAAAGATCGCGGCAATAATTCCAACAAGGTCGGCAAGTAATCCTGCACCCACCGTATATCGAGTTTTACTGATATTCACAGCGCCATAATACACAGCTACTGTATAAAAAGTTGTTTCAGTGCTTCCTTGAAAAATTCCAGCTAAGAAACTTTGGAAAGAATCAGGGCCATAATTTTGCATTGCCTCTACCATCATTCCTCTGGCACCAGATCCACTTAGTGGTTTCATGAATGCGGTAGGCATAGCTCCAACAAAATCAGTAGGCAATCCTAAAGCTGATACTCCGGACTCTAACCCTAGCATGATAAAATCCATAGTGCCGCTTGCACGGAAAACTCCAATGGCAACTAAGATTCCTACTAAGTATGGAATTACTTTAACTGAAGTAGAAAAACCTTCTTTGGCACCATCAATAAACGTTTCGTAAACATTCACTTTCTTCTTCCATGCAAGAAGTAGAAATATGACAATGATGCTCATTAGAATAGCATTCCCAGTAATTGAAGAGAATGCTTCAATAAAATCTTGTGATTGATTCGTTAACCACCAGATTAGAGCAACAATGAAAATGGTCAATCCACCAAGGCCAACAAGAATTTCTTTTTGAAGAAAATTGATTTTTTGTTTTACCCCCACCACAAGCAACCCTCCTAAAGTGGCAAAATAGGTAGCTAAAAGAATCGGCAAGAAAACATTGGTAGGTTGACTAGCTTGATTTGCGGCTCTTAATGCCATTACGCTGATCGGAATCAAGGTTAATCCACTCGTATTCAGAACCAAGAACATAATCTGAGCATTACTCGCAGTGGATTTGTTCTTATTCACTTCTTGTAAATCTTCCATGGCTTTAATACCAAAAGGAGTAGCAGCATTATCTAAACCAAGCATATTGGCAGCAAAATTCATGATGATGGAGCCATGTGCTTTATGTCCTTTGGGAATCTCAGGAAAGAGTTTTAAAAAGAAAGGCTCAATTCGTTTTGCTAGCCATTGTATTACCCCAGCTTTTTCTCCAATACGTAACAAGCCTAACCAAAGAGTCATCACACCAATTAAATAAATAGCAATGCCAACTGAGGTTTCGGCCATGTTAAAAGTAGCTTCAACTAAGGCCTCAAAAATGAATTGATCAGTATCAGTGAACTGCCATCCCCATTCTGCAAATACCTCTCGATATATTCCACCAATGGTTCTGAAAATAGCAACCAAGAAGGCCACTACAAAAAAGAAAAGGAAAACGTAATGCAGTATCACATCAACTTATTTTGATTGGAACTTTTGCTTTCCGACCAATAATTCGAAAAACAATCGAAAGTCCGAAAGTAAGCTGTAAACAGGGTAATCAAAGGTGGCAGGCTTATTCTTTTCAAAAAAGAAATGACCAACCCATGCAAATCCATAACCACAAACTGGACCAGCTAATAAGAATAACCACTGTTGTGTAACTAGTACAAAGATTAAAATAGAGAAAAATAAACCCGTTCCAATAAAATGCAATACCCTACTCGTAGTATTACTATGTTCAGTGAGATAAAACGGATAAAACTCTTTTAGGCTATGGTACTTTCTCTCGGTCATTCACCGTAAATCTTTTCAATTAAGTGACCGTATTTCTCTAGAATCTTCTTTCTCTTCAATTTCAAAGTTGGAGTCAATTCTCCTGTGTCAACACTCCAAGGCTCACCACAAACTTCCATTTTCTTAGGCTGCTCCCAATTTCCTAAGTGTTGAATACGATCACTTACTTCATTCCAAAGTAGATCTCTTACTTTTTTATCTGCAATCATTGTGTCATTAGAATAAGTGTCAACATCATGTCTTTTACACCAAGGTTCTAATGCTTCAAAGGCTGGCACAACTAATACAGCAGGATGCTTTTTATTCTCTCCAACAACCATTACTTGCTCAATAAAACTGCTAGACTTGAGCTCATTTTCAATTGGCTGTGGAGCTACATATTTCCCTCCAGAAGTTTTAAAGATTTCTTTCTTACGGTCTGTAATTTTTAAGAAATCTTTCTGAGGGCCTATCATTTCGCCAATGTCTCCTGTATGAAACCAACCATCTTTTAATACTTCAGCAGTGCGAACAGGATCTTTGTAGTATCCCATCATAACACTTGGTGCTTTACATAAGATTTCTCCATCTGGAGCAATTCTTACATCAACATTGCTCAACGTTCTTCCAACAGTTCCAAACATTAATCCTTCGTTGACTTCTTGATTTACGGCAATAACAGGTGATGTTTCTGTTAAACCATATCCTTCCATCACGGGAATTCCAGCAGCGTTAAAAATTCTTGCCAATCTTGGAGACAACGCAGCTGAGCCAGAAGCAATGGCTTTTACATTTCCACCAACTCCTTCTTGCCATTTGCTAAAGATGAGTTTACGTGCAATGCCAAGTTTGAATTCATAAAACCCACCATTTCTACCATAGGGTTCATATTTTTCAGCTAATGATACGGCCCAGAAGAATAATGCGCGTTTAATTCCAGTAAGTTCTTCTCCTTTTGCAATGATCTTGTCGTATACCTTTTCTAACAACCTAGGAACAGCCGTGAAAATATCTGGCTTAACCTCCTTCATATTATCACCAATAGTTTCTAGTGACTCAGCAAAGTAGATTGAAACACCATTAAGAATATATAAGTAGGTCAACATTCTTTCATATATGTGACAAATAGGAAGAAATGATAATGCTGTTGCGTTTTGTAAAGAAGGCAATCTTTCTGTGGAAGCAAGAGAGTTAGAAAGGATATTCTTATGAGAAAGCATTACCCCCTTTGGAGTTCCAGTTGTTCCGCTAGTGTAGATTAGTGAAGCTAGATCATCTTCTTTTACTTTCTCTTTAAGTTCATCAACCCTACTTTGGTATTGTTCATCGCCTTTCGCCATGATTTCGCTCCAATGTTTCGCACCCGAAATTTGGTTAAACGTATATACCTCAGACAAAGTCTCAACATCATGAATGATGGCATTTACTTTTCCTAAAAGTTCTTCATCGGAAACAATACAAAGTTTGATTTCAGCATGGTTAAAAATGTATTTGTAATCATCTGACGAAATAGTAGGGTAAATAGGAACATCAATTGCTCCAATTTGTAAAATCCCCATATCAGCAATACACCATTCTGGCCTGTTGTTCGAAATCAATGCAATCTTATCGCCAGGTTCAATACCCATTGCTAGTAAAGCTCTACTAAACGTATTGACTTGTTCTACGAACGACTCTGTAGATGTTGTAACCCATTTTCCGTTTTCTTTTGCCGCTAGGGCATCCGTTCTTGGATTAGTTTCTTGTTGATGATATATCGTATCGAAGAGTCTCGTTAGTCCTACAGTCATAATTGTCTTTTAAATTGTAGCTGATTGGTTCTGGCTAAAATAGGTAAATTTGGGAGGATTCCCTATGCTACATCCAAGAGTATAACGTATGAAAACAGCTTTTTCTTCTTTAGTTGGAATTGATTTTCCAATCATCATGGCTCCTATGTTTCTTGTGTCAAATCAAAAAATGGTAGAAGCCGCCATGGACAACGGAATTATAGGAACGTTCCCTACTTTAAACTTCAGAGAAGAAGGTGAGCTGGAAAGCGTTTTAGAAGCGTTAAAAAATAAAGCCAAAGAGGGGAAGTCTTCTGGGAGCTATGGAGTGAACCTCATTGTTCAAAAAAGTAATCCATACTATAAGAAGCATCTAGACTTGTGTGTAAAGCAAGAAGTGCCTTTTTACATTACATCTTTGGGTAATCCAAAAGAGGTGATAGAGAAAGCACACTCTTACGGAGCAAAAGTGTTTTGTGATGTCACCAACATTGAACATGCACAAAAAGTATATGATTTAGGATGTGATGGATTTATAGCAGTAGGGGCAGGAGCAGGAGGACATGCAGGGCCAAATGCTTTGCAAGTATTAGTACCTACGTTAAAAAGTCATTTTCCAGATAAGCCAGTAATTGCTGCAGGTGGAATTGCTTCAGGTGCTGGGCTAGCATCAGTTCTTGCGTTGGGTGCAACAGGTGCCTCTGTAGGAACTAGATTTATTGCTAGTCAAGAGGCTGGTGTAAACCAGGCGTATAAAGATGCTGTGGTAGATGCCAAAATGGATGACATTGTAATGACAACCAAGATATCAGGAACACCTTGTACAATAATTAATACACCATACGCAAAAAAGATAGGGTATCGTCAAAATGCTGTTGAACGATTCTTATCTAAGAATAAAACCACGAAGAAGTATTTCAAAATGTGGGTTCAATATTTAGGAATGAAGAAATTAGAAAGCTCTGTTATGCCCGCCAATTACAAAACTTTGTGGTGTGCAGGGCAAAGTGTAGAGTTAATTGATGGAGTTAAATCAGTAGCTGATATAGTAGCTGATTTCAAGTCTGAAACTGATGAAGCTTTGGTTAACTTAACTTCTTACAGTAATAGATAACTTCTTCTGGAAGAAGTCCGTAAGCCTCAATCTCTTCTTGCGATAAGAAAGCAGCAGGATCGATTTGTTCAACTTGGAAGCCCTCTTTTTGCAATCGGCTAATATAATCTTGACCATAAATGCGAACATGATCGCATTGACCGAAGTGAATTTCTTTGTCACTAGGAGAGGTGATGTCCCAATTCTCATAAGTATCTTTCAGCGTAAGTGAGATTGGAACTTGTAGAATTGCCCATCCATTTGGTTTTAATACACGATGCAATTCTCGCATAGCAAGTGCATCATCAGGAATGTGCTCTAATACGTGATTGCAGATAATAACATCTTGAGAATCGTCTGGTAAAGTAATCTTTGTAATATCCATTACTTCATCAGCGGCCAAAGGATTCAAATCAACGTTGATGTATTGTTTGAACGGAAGTGTTTTGAACCAGCTCTTCAAAGATGGCTCTGGAGCAAAGTGCAGCAATGAAAGCGAAGAAGTAGTAAGATTAGTCTTACGTTCAATAAAGAAGCGAATCAATCTATCTCGGTCTTTAGAACCACAATTAGGGCATCTGCTATTCTTACGTAGGCCGCCACTTAAAATTTGATACTTTTCAAGTACTTCATGTTTTTCCCCATCTGTTAAGAAAGCACCAGAAGTATGCCCGCAAAAATTACAGTGGTATGTATCTCCAGGATTTAGGGCAGCAAAAGCCTTCCATTCTTCTTGCTGTTTTGTAATAGCCCTATTAAACAACCATCGTTTAACAGAAAGTGGAAGTATAGATTTTAGTTGATCTTTCATGTTTTCTACTGAAGGGATCCGGCAAATTCTTGAACGCAATTCACACCATACTTTTTATGTGGTTGGATGCTAATTCCTACAAACTCAAAATCTGGTTGTAGCAAGTTTTTGCGGTGTCCGTATCCTGGAATCCCCTTGTCTATGAGCAAATCTATTACGATAAACAAAGCATCATCTGTACCATAGTGACAATTTTCTCCAACACCAGTAAAAGTATTCATAAGAGGTTGCATTCGCTTTTCAAATGACTTTCCTCGTGATGATTTGTGTCCAGTTTTGCCACTCTTGCCCATATCCTTCGCATGAAGGATAGCAGACTCATACAGTTCATCATGTGGTTTTAATAAAGGAAGGCTAGGTGTCTTATCCAATTCTCTTAACAGAGATTTATAGGCCTTTTCTTTTTGGATATTGTTTAATTCAACAAAGGGAACAAGAATATCAGTTTTGAATTGCTCAGGGTTGCTACGGAGTAAATTAATATAAAAGACTACCTGTTTTTCTTCTTCAGTGTAACTAGAATAGTTCGTACTTTCTTCTACTTTACTCATAGTTTCTACACCCCAATTCTTCCAAGAAATGTCTTGAGCGCAGACTAATTGAGAAATCACTAATCCAAATACAACTAAAACATGATGCTTACTTTTCATATACTACACTATCTCCAACAACAGTTGTCATTACTTCTACTTGATGGAAATCTTCTGCACTAACTTTCATAAGGTCACGATTTAGTATGACCAAATCACCGAGTTTTCCAACTTCCAAGCTTCCTTTTTCTTCTTCTTCGAATTGAGAAATGGCTGCCCATATTGTCATACCTTTTAACGTAGATTCTCTCGAAAGTTGTTGTTTTGGTAAAAAGCCGCCAGTTGGATAGAGCTGATCATCCATCCTAAAAACACTCGCATAAAATGTTTTGAGAGGATTGATAGCTTCTACAGGAAAATCAGTTCCTAACGGTATCATTCCATTTTGGTCTTTCAACGTTTTAAAAGCATAAGCAGAATGAATCCGTTCGGAACCCAATCGCTCTTCAGCCCAATACATATCAGACGTAGCATGTGTTGGTTGTACTGATGGTATAATATTGAACGCCCTATATTTTGACACATCATCTGGGTGAACAACTTGCGCATGCTCAATCCTCCATCGATCATCATTAGTTCCACCCAAGACTTTACCAAATAAATTTAATGCATATCGATTCGCAGAATCACCAATGCAATGTGCGTTTAATTGAAACCCAGCTTCATGAACTGTCTTTGCTAGCGAA
The DNA here is from genome assembly GCA_002429085.1 of Flavobacteriales bacterium UBA6049. Taxonomy (GTDB): domain Bacteria; phylum Bacteroidota; class Bacteroidia; order Flavobacteriales_G; family Salibacteraceae; genus UBA6049. The sequence goes on along the minus strand of DIYR01000085.1, from coordinate 5,607 downwards.
TCAAAGTGAGATAATGCATATAGGAAAAAACCAGACTCATTTGGAGAATCACTATATGGTTCCAATAATGCTGCGCCCCTAGATCCAAGAGCTCCATCAACATATGTTTTTACAGACCTTATGTGCAAAAAAGGCTTTTTGATAATACCATTTGGTAAATAGTACTCAAGTGTAGATTGATCATCAGCAAGCATGATGTATTGGCGAATGCTCAATTCATTGTGATCGTATAAAGTGTCTAAGAATTCGATAGCTGGTCGTTTCAATCCTGCATCAACCAACGAAGTAATTCCAGCTTCAAAGCAATTCGATTCTGCTTGCTGCAATGCAGCTTTCTTTTGTGTTGCTGTATGAGGTGGAATTTTGTCTACCACTATATCAACAGCACGATCTATCAAGACTCCTGTTAATTGCCCGTTTTCAACAATGAATGCACCACCTTCAATCGATGAATTTATGTTTATTCCAGCGGCCTTTAACGCGGCCCCATTGGCTATAGCAGCGTGTCCATCAATTCTTCTTAATAGTACTGGAGTGTTGGGAAACAATTTGTCTAGTATAGCTCTATCTGGAAATACGGCTTCTTTCCAATCGTTTTGATCCCACCCTCTTCCAACAAGCCATTGCATATCCGGGTGAATTGATTGATACTCTTTCAATCGCTCAATACATTCTTCCCAAGATTTCGTTCCAATCAAGTTTAATCGCAACAATCCTTCAGCATAGCCAGTAAAATGACAATGTGCATCAATGAACCCTGGATATACAAATTGCTGACGAGCATCAATTATCCGTTTAGACTGAAATCGGTTTAGAATTTCATGTTCTGCACCAATGGCCACAATAGTATCGTTAGATATGGCAATTGCTTCTTTTTGCTCAAACGTTTCATTTACTGTATAAATAGTAGCATTGTGTACTATTAAATCTACTTGTTCTTTACGTAATCCAGAACAAGCACTTAAAAATGAAATAAGACCGAGGGATAACAATAAGTTTCTCATGGTTTTCTGTTTACTGTGGTGGAGTTCGCCTGTGCAGAAGGTAGAATTAACATATCACCAATGTTAACGTGTGCAGGCCTTGATGCAGCAAACCATACACAATCAGCAATATCTTCACCAGTTAACGGATCAAATCCTGCATACACGTTTTTAGCTTTTTCTTCGTCCCATTTAAATCTAACTAAAGAGAACTCTGTTTCAACCAATCCAGGTGCAATGTTTGTAACCTTAATATGATGAGGTAATAAATCAATTCTCATGCTTCTAGAAAGTGCATCTACTCCATGTTTACTTGCACTGTATACATTTCCACCTGGGTAAGTTTCCTTGCCTGCTGTACTGCCTATATTTATAATATGTCCAGCATTTCTGTTAACCATATTAGGTAGAACAGCCTTTGTTACATACAATAGCCCCTTAATATTGGTATCAATCATTTGTTCCCAATCCTCTAAATTTCCAGATTGAATAGGGTTAAGCCCAGCAGCTAACCCTGCATTATTAATTAGGATGTCTATTTGTTGGAATGAATCGGGTAAAGAAGAAAAAGCATCAAATGTGTCGTTAGAATTACGCACATCAAACACTAAAGTGTGAATAGATATTCTATGAGTTGATTCTAACTCCTGTTTTAAACTATCTAGTCGGTCTTTTCTTCTTCCCGTGATGATGAGATCATATCCTTGTTGAGCGAATTTTCGAGCAATTGCTAAACCAATTCCCGATGTTGCACCAGTAACGCAAGCTGTCATAAAGTCTAGATTTATCGGGTAAAAATAAGTTCTTGTTTATTTCATTGGTGAATAACTTAATTCATGATTGATTCTCTACCCATAGTTTCAACTATTTTTGCGCCTTCAAAGCAAGACACATGATGAACGTAGATACCCAGAAGGGAACACTGGATCACGCGAAAGAACTTGGACTCTTAGAAGAAGAGTATAACAAAATCAAAGAAATTCTAGGAAGAGAGCCTAACTTCTGTGAAGTGGCTGTATATTCAGGAATGTGGTCTGAGCACTGCTCATACAAGAATTCAATCGTGTGGTTGAAGACATTACCAAAAGATGGTCCTCACTTGTTAACCAAAGCTGGTGAAGAGAACGCTGGTTTGGTTGATATTGGAGATGGATTAGCTTGCTGTTTTAAAATCGAATCACACAATCACCCTTCAGCTATTGAACCATATCAAGGTGCAGCAACAGGTGTTGGAGGTATCAATCGTGATATCTTTACAATGGGAGCTCGTCCAATTGCACAACTTAACTCATTAAGATTTGGAGATATTGATTCAGATCGAACAAAATGGTTGGTAAAAGGTGTAGTAAAAGGAATTGGTAACTACGGAAACGCATTTGGCGTTCCTGTTGTTGGAGGAGAAGTGTTCTTTGATAAGAGCTATAACACAAATCCATTGGTAAATGCATTCTCAGCTGGAATAGTGAAAGTAGGTGAAACGCTTTCTGCAACGGCTCATGGTGTAGGTAATCCAGTATATATTGTAGGATCATCAACTGGTAAAGATGGAATTCATGGAGCATCGTTTGCTTCTCGAGATATTACTGAAGAATCTGCAGATGATTTACCATCAGTACAAGTAGGAGATCCATTCCAAGAAAAATTATTGTTAGAAGCTACATTAGAGTTGGCTCAAACAAATGCAGTAGTTGGAATGCAAGATATGGGTGCTGCTGGTATAATTTGTTCTACATCAGAAATGAGTGCTGATGGAGAGGTGGGAATGGATATCGATTTAGATAAAGTTCCAACTCGTCAGGAAGGAATGTCTGCATTCGAAATTTTACTGTCAGAGTCTCAAGAAAGAATGTTGGCAGTTATTGAAAAAGGTAATGAAGCCGAGGTAGAAGCCATTTTTGAAAAATGGGATTTGAATGCCGTTAAGATTGGAGAAGTTACTGAGGGACCAAACCTTAGATTCTACAAGAATGGTGAATTAGTAGTAGAAGCACCAGCAGAGTCGCTGGTACTTGGTGGTGGTGCACCTGTTTATCACAGAGAATATACAGAACCAGCATATTACAAAGAGTATCAGCAATTCAATATTGATGATGTTAAGCAGCCAGAAGATTTGAAAGAGGTGGCTATGTGGTTGGTTAATCAACCAAACATTGCTTCCAAGTCATGGGTGGCGGAGCAGTACGATAGTATGGTTGGTACAAGAACCATGGTAACGAATGCTCCTTCAGATGCAGGTATTGTAAATATCAAAGGAACGGATAAAGCCCTAGCGATGTCTGTTGATTGTAATTCTCGATATGTTCAAGCAGATCCATTCAAAGGAGCTTCAATTGCTGTTGCGGAAGCAGCACGTAATATTGTTGTCTCTGGTGGTGAGCCATCAGCGATTACAAATTGCTTGAATTTTGGAAACCCATATAATCCAGAATCGTACTGGCAGTTTGTTATGTCGATAAAAGGAATGAGTGCAGCATGTGAACACTTCAAGACTCCTGTTACTGGTGGAAACGTTTCATTCTATAACCAGACTGTTACAGAAACTGAAGAGACTCCAGTATTCCCAACGCCAACAATTGGTATGATTGGGGTAATGGATAAAAAGTATAGAATGACACTTGATTTCAAACGTGAATCAGATCATATTTTCTTAATTGGAGAATCTCAAAATGATATTGCCTCTTCAGAATACTTAGCCGGATATCATAAAATTGAAGCTTCTCCAGCTCCATATTTCGATATGGATGAAGAGAGTAACGTTCAATCTACAGTTACAGAGTTGATTAAAAAGGAATTAATCGTTTCTGCTCACGATTGTGCTGATGGAGGTCTATTCGTTTCATTACTGGAATCGGCAATGCCTAATGGGCTAGGGTTCCGAGTGAACTCCAATGCAGATCTCCGTAAAGATGCATTCTTGTTTGGTGAAGCTCAAGGTAGAGTCGTAGTGTCTGTACCTCAGGCATTGTTTGAAGATTTCATGGAGTACATTTCAGGAAAAGATGTTCCTTGTAGTGCACTAGGCTACGTAACTTCTGGAGACATCCTAATAGATGATGAAGATTGGGGTAGTGCTTCAGAGTTCCAAACTCCTTACGAGACTATCTTAGAAAAGAAATTGACAGAAAAATAGAATTACGAAAGTGATACAAATAAAAAGGGAAGCTACTGCTTCCCTTTTTTTGTGGTTAATACAATCTAAACTATTTCAAAATCCTATTCCAAAGTTCATTCTAATCACAGGGTTAGTATAAGGGTTGAATGCAGAGTCGTTAATATTATATAATAACATGATTGCTGCAAAGGAATTGCCAAATCGTTGCATGAAACCACCTCCTATGAATATGCTATTGATGAAATAAGCTTCACGATCGAATTCCCATTGTCCATTCAATGCTTCATATTCTGCATGGGCAAATATGTTGTCAGTAATAAGGAATCTACTAAAAACACTTCCTCCAACAATATTGGTAGAATAATTAACCCGTGAATCTTCAAAATAGGTATAAGTGAATCCTACTCCAGAATGAAAACGCTCAGTTATCTTATAACCGACAATAGGGCTCAACTCAACTCTAGTGATATCACCAAATTGAAGTCCTAGCCCTCCACCAACAAAAACTTTATCACTAAAACTTTCTTTTGAGCCTTGCTGAGTTCGTGGGGGAGGTGTATTTACGTAATCATCTTCACCTTCAAACTGGGCAAAACCGTTCGACACTCCAATCAATAGTAAAAGAAGTAGTGTGGCGATGTACTTTTGAGTCTGTTCAATTAGCATAGTATAAAAATGAAAAATAAAACCGTTTTAATCACGGGTACTTCAAAAGGAATTGGAAAAGAATTGGCAATTCATTTTCTAAACGCTGGTCATACAGTATTAGGTGTAGCAAGAAGTCAGTCGCAAATTCAGGAGGAAAACTACATACATATAATAGAAGACTTATCAATGCCCTCTGATTTTTCAGGAGTATTGAATGAAATAGGTAGATGTGAGCAAATAGATATCGTAATTAATAATGCTGGTACACTAATAAATAAACCTTTTTCAGAGTTATCGTTCGAAGATTGGCAACTTACATTTCAAGTAAACGTGATTTCCCCAGCCATGCTTTTAAAGTGTTTGTACAATAATAGCTTTCTCAAAGAAGGCTCTCATGTTGTAAATGTATCTAGCATGGGCGGGTTTCAGGGATCAGATAAGTTTTCTGGATTGTCTGCTTACAGTTCTAGTAAAGGAGCAATTAGCATTCTCTCCGAAAGTTTATCGGTAGAATTCAAAGAGAAAGGGATATCTGTTAATGCCTTATGCTTAGGTGGAGTAGAAACTAACATGTATAGAAACGCATTTTCTAGTGCCAAAGAAGGGATCCCTGCCAGTAAAATGGCTAGATTTATTTTTGATTTTGCCTTGAATTACGGTAAAGTAGTAAACGGAAAAATCTTACCAATAGCCCTTGGCTCGCCTACATAGTTAGAAGGAACGAAAAAAACTTCATTTTTTTTGATTGTGCTAATGCTTAGGTAATCAGTAGTTAACGTTCCCTTTACATCGTATTAGCCCCTGTCCGTCAGTAAAAACTTGCTGTAAGCCCTTTCGCAGGTAAAAAAACCGTTTACATTTGCA
>DIYR01000137.1 GCA_002429085.1 Flavobacteriales bacterium UBA6049 | reverse complement strand
GCTGTTGAACCATTCATGTACGATAAGATGAGTGAGGCTAACCGTCAGCAACTAACAGATCTACTGAACTCTGCATGGGGATATATGGTAACGAATATTTCAGATTCTAGAGGTATTTCGGTAGGAGAGCTAATGGTTATTGCGGATAGTTTGAAAGCTCAGAATCCAATGGAAGCGGTTGAGTTAGGAATGATTGATGCAACAATGCATGAAGATGAAGTAATGAACATCTTGATGGATAAAGTAGGTGAAGATGAGCGTGAAGATTTAGAGTTTATTTCTCTTGGGAAGTATGCTAAAGCGAAAGTGACAAAGTCTGAAGATGAAACTCCGAGCTATAAAATCAAGGATAAAGTAGCTGTTGTATTTGCAGAAGGAGGAATTAACTCTGGTAGAGGAGGTGATGGAACAATTGGTTCCGTTACAACAGCTGCTGCAATTCGTAAGGCAAGGGAAGATAGTTCTGTAAAAGCAATTGTGTTCAGAGTGAATTCTCCTGGAGGTAGTGCGTTGGCATCTGATGTGATTTGGAGAGAAACCGTGTTGGCTAAAGCTGAAAAACCATTTATAGTTTCAATGGGTGATTTAGCAGCATCAGGTGGATATTATATCTCAACTTATGCGGATAGGATTTTTGCTGAGCCTACAACGATAACTGGATCTATTGGTGTTTTTGGTATGATTCCAAATGCTCAGAAATTTTTGAATGAGCAAATTGGATTGACTTTTGACGAAGTGAAAACCAATGAAAATGCCATTATGATGACTCTGGATGCTCCTCTAACAGACTATCAAAACAAGGTTATTCAAGAAAGTGTAATTATGATCTACGATACTTTCTTAACTCGTGTTGCTGAGGGGAGAGGGATGACTGTTCAAGAAGTAGATGCTATTGCTCAAGGTAGAGTTTGGACTGGAATTGCTGCCAAGGAAATTGGTTTGGTAGATGAACTGGGAGGTTTGAATGATGCCATTGAATATGCCGCAGCTCAAGCTGAGTTAGAAGAATACAAATTGAAAGAATTACCAGAATTGAAAGATCCGTTTGAAGAATTGATGAAGGAATTCTCAGGTCAAGCGTATGCCTCATATATGGAATATACTCTTGGAGATATGTATCCGTATGTTCAGCAGTTAAAAGAGATTTCTGAACAAGATGGAATTCAGGCACGTATGCCTTTCTATTTAAATGTTCAATAAATAAGAGAAACTGTTTCTTTAAAAGCCCGTTCGAGCAATCGAACGGGCTTTTTTATATTAGAATTTAGCTGTAAGTGCAAGTACAATGTTTCGTCCTGGTGCAACTAATCCAGAGCTGAATGGTCTGTATCTTTTATCTAGAAGGTTTTCGATTCCTCCAGTAATAATGATCTGTTTAGTAACTGGAATCATTGTTTTCAAATTCAAAGTGTACCATCCAGGAGAATAGGGATTTCCCTGATCATTGCTAGCATAGATATAATCTTTTGCAACTTCACTTTCAGGCATATCCTCAAAAGATACTTCGCCACTATATTGAACGTTGAATTCAAGAGTGAATTTTTGATGTTGATACCCTAAGCGAGTAACTCCAAACCATGGAGCAGCATGTCGACTAGGGCTAGTAGAACCATCATCTAACTCTTCTTCACCTTTCTGCCAGTTGAATTGACTGTGTAGCATGAAGCCTTCAGGTAGCTTTACTTCAATACCAGTTTGAATCCCATAAACTGATGCGTTAGCAGCATTTTGAATAGCTTGTACTTTGCTCATTTCACCATCGTATAAAATGCTGTCGGCACCGTTTAATTGGAAATCTCTTCGAACTAATGCCTGATCTAACAAAGTGTAATATCCTGCGATATCAATTTTCAAGAAGTTACCAAGTACTTTGGCAATATCAATTTCAGCACTGTAAGCGTATTCAGCTTCTATGTCTGGGTTTGGTACAACAACAGACCCTGGTTCAGAGTCAAAGATTTTCCCCATATCGTCCACGTTAGGGCTTCTAAAACCTGTAGCTAAATTGGCACTAATGCTCCATGTTTCTGTTGGATTGTAATCTGCTCCAACACTACCCGTAATTGCTCCATTAGATAAATCTGCTGTCTCGAATGGTAAAGGGTAAAATTGCGTATCGAATGTTGCATCAATTCCAAAGGAATTGTATCGAACACCAGCCTCTAATGTCCATTTGTTAGTTGGTTTGAAACGATAGGTCGCGAAAACACCATATGAATTCCAAGTTGCATCTGGGTATCTAGGTGCACCATCTGAACTCTGATTTAACACGATATCTTCTATCTCACCCCTAGAAGTGACCTCGTTAATTACGGCTTCTGCACCGTATAATATCTGATGTTTAGGGTTCAATGTTTTTACAAAATCTAAATTGATTGAGTATGCTTCTACTTCTTCTGTTCTGTTATTTCTGAGTGAATCACCAAAGTCACGATCATGACGGCTTTCTTCAAAATGCTGTTGAGCAAATCGAATAGTAAACTGATCATACATAACAGTAGGTTTTTGATGTTCAATACTCAATTGATTCATCATCCAAATCTGCGGACCATAATACCATTCCGCACTTCTTGGTAATCCATCTCTATAGCGTATTAAACGATCATACCTGTCATAATCACTAGTTGCAGAGTAGTGGAAGGCATAAATGAAATTCCATGCTTGATTAGGTTGGAAACGAAGTTTGCCCATAAAGTGATTTTGTGTGAAACCACTATGTTTTTGCAGTTGAGGATTGTCGTTTTGAACAATCACGTCTTGGTCATTCACACGCTCCACGTATTCATTACGGAGGTATTCATCTGGGCCAACGGATCCCATCTCTAAATCGCCATATCGATTATGAGTAAAGCTAGTCAATAAACTCCATCGTTTCCATCCAACATTTACATCGGCATGAGTTGCTAATTCATTGTTGGCAGATGAATATCGTGTTGCAGCTTTTCCTGTAATTAATGGATCATTAGTGGTAGAGAGTTGAGGTTGTAAGGTGTAGAAATTCATAACACCTCCAATGGCATCGCTTCCATAAATAACGGATCCTGGACCAAAAAATACTTCTGTTTGCTGAATGGTGTATGGATTCAGTGAGATGACATTTTGCAAGTTCCCACTCCTAAAAATGGCCGTATTCATACGAACGCCATCAACTGCCGTCAATAATCTGTTTGTAGCAAAACCACGAATCATTGGGCTTCCACCACCTTGCTGGCTTTTTTGGATGAATACTTCTCCAGAAACACCAAGTAAATCAGCCGTTGTTTGAGGTTGTTGTAATGCAATTTCCTTTGAGGTAATTGTAGTGATTTTGTGAGGGGTTTCTCTTTTAGGTTGAGTCCATTTAGTAGCTGAAACAACTACTTGATCTAAATCTATCTGAGAAGGATCCATCTCCAATTTCCAAGAACTCGATGCTAATTCTGAGTAACTTTTCCTAACCATTTTATAGCCCACGGTCCTAATTTCAATACGCTCAGCATTTTTAAACGCACTGATGTCTGCTTGTCCCATAACATTGGTAGTAGCAGATGCTAAAGGGGCTTGGCTATGAATGGTTACATAGGCCAATGGCTCTTTGGTTTCGGAGTTGGTAATGGTAATAGTTTGGGCGTATGTATAAGACAACCCAATTATTCCCCAAAGTAAAAGGGTGAATAAGAATTTATTCATTGTAATCATTTGAAATTAAACATAGAGTAGCTTTCTCAAAGCGATGAGATCTCCTTGCGGAGGATGCCAAACTGTGTTTAACTTCATCAATGTGTAAGAATGATGCCAAGCTGTGAAATGCTCAGCATCATTTAAAATAGTTAGTAAAAATTGATCAATTGATTGTATGTATTGATCAGATACATGAATCTGCCAGATTTTACTTGGACTTTCTTGTGTTGGTGTGTTGTCCCAGCTTTGTTGAACCAATTCGGCTAAGTTTTGAAACAACTTCGTTTCTTGGTCATCACTAACTGCTTGAATGAGATAGCTACCATTTTGTAGTTCTTTATGAACCACATCATAAAATTGCTCCCCAATTTTGAATTCTTTACAGGGTTTGGTCCAGTTTAAGTTCTTCCACTCATCTTGTGAAAATTGAAAGTGGTAAAGCTCATCTGAAGGTACTCCCTTTTTCAGTTTTTGTTTCCAAGTATGTTGAATATGATCTTTCTCTAGCTGAAATAGCATAGTGTATCCAAACAAGTTGAATAGCATTAAAGTAATTGATATGACAGCTAAAAATCGATTCATTCAGTAATGAGTCCCGCTCTTCTGAGCAATGCATCAGGATCTGGTTCTTGACCTCTAAATCGCTTATATAGCGTCATTGGGTGCTCAGATCCTCCAGCTGCTAAAATATGATTTTGAAAAGCTGATGCTACTTCTTGATTGAAAATCCCTTTTTCTTTGAATAGTTCAAATGCATCTGCATCTAACACTTCTGCCCATTTATAGCTGTAATATCCTGCAGAATAACCTCCTTGAAATATATGTGAGAATGCGCAACTCATATTTGTGCCTTCTACATCTGGAAGTACTTGAGCTGCCTTCATGTGTTCTTTTTCATGTGTAGCCACATTGCTAGGGACATCTTCATTTAACTGATGCCAACTCATATCTAATAGTCCAAAACTTACTTGACGAACAGTTTGGTATCCCTCTTGGAATTGTGCACTTTTTTGAATCTTTTGAATGAACTCGTTTGGGATTGTTTCGCCAGTTTCGTAATGTTTTGCAAATAGCTCTAAACACTCAGGCTCATAACACCAATTTTCGAAGATCTGAGAGGGTAACTCTACAAAATCCCAAAACACACTAGTACCAGTAATAGAAGGGTAAGATCCTTTTGCTAGCATTCCATGTAAGGCATGTCCAAATTCATGGAATAGGGTAGTGAGTTCGTTAAACGTTAGTAAGCTAGGTTTGGAAGATGTAGGTTTTGAGAAATTACATACGATAGATACATGAGGTCTGAATTCTTCTTCATTTTGAATGTATTGACCTCTAAAACTTGTCATCCATGCGCCTGCACGTTTTCCTTTTCGAGGATGGAAATCTGCATAGAATAATGAAACATGCTTCCCTTCTTTTAAAACTTCGTATGTTTTAACATCTGGATGGTATGTAGGAATATCGTTGCGCTCTTTGAATTGAATTTTGTATAGTTTGGTAGCTGTTTCAAACATTCCATTGATACAACTATCTAATTCAAAATAGGGTTTCAGTAATTCTTCATCTAAGTCGAATAAACTCTGTTTTACTAACTCTGAATAATAGGTGAAATCCCATCTTTCAATTTGACTGATTCCATCTTTGATGGCCAATTCTTGAACTTGTTGAACATCTCTTTTTGCTGCGTCAATAGATTTTGAAAGAAGATAATCTAAGAAGTCGTTTACCCGAGTTGGAGACTCGGCCATTCTTCTCTCTAGAGTATAATGAGCATGAGAGGTATATCCTAATAACTGTGCACGTTCTTTTTTAAGCGCTACAATCTCTAGTACGATAGCTTCATTATTTGTATCCCCATGATTAAAACCCCTTGAGCTGAAAGCCATAAACAATTGTTTACGGAGTTCACGATTAGCAGCATACGTCATGAATGGAACATAACTAGGGTATTGCAATGTAAATACCCAGCCTTCTTTTTTCCTGTCTTTGGCTTCTTGAGAGGCTGCTTCTTTGATAGAATTTGGCAGGCCTTTTAGGTCATTTTCGTTTGTGATATGAAGCTCAAAAGAATTGGTGTCCTTCAAAACGTTTTCTCCAAATTGCAGTGATAGTTTAGATAGCTGGGCATCAATTTCTCTTAATCTTATCTGACCATCAGAATCCAATAATGCTCCGTTTCGAACAAATTTTAAGTAGCTCTTTTCTAACAAGGTCTGTTGTTCAACAGATAAGTTCACTGATTTTCGGTTTTCCCATACTTGCTTTACACGTTTAAAAAGCGACTCGTTTAAGAGCACATCGTTGCTAAATGCTGCAAGTCTAGGAGAGATCTCTTGAGCTATTTTTTGAATTTCATCATTGGTTTCAGCAGAGTTTAGGTTGAAAAAGATATCTGAAATACGAGATAAGACCATTCCAGAAAACTCTAACGCTTCTACGGTATTAGTGAATGTTGCATCACTGTCCTCGCTGGCAATCGCATTTACCTCTTCTTTTGCTTGTTTTAGTGCTTCTTCAAAGGCAGGAAGAAAATCACCCGTTTGAATTTCATTGAATGGAGGAGCTTGAAATGGGTGGTTAAAAGGAGCTAAAAGTGTGTTTGTTGTCATTTGGTTCAATTAGTTGTCAGAATTAAAGTCACAATGCCGAGTGACATTTGTCACCAGAAATCATCTCACTCACTGCTAAATTCGTTTGTCCTAATCCTGTTAATCAAGAATTTATGAAAAAGCACGAGATTGTAATTATTGGAGGTGGCACTGGAGGTATAACCGTGGCTTCACAATTACTGCGCAAAGATAGCAAGCTAGACATTGCTATTATAGATCCAGCCGACAAACACATTTATCAACCTGCCTGGACTTTAGTAGGTGCAGGAACATACGATTTAGAGAAGACTATTCGTTCTGAGGCATCTGTTATGCCAGAAGGAGTTACTTGGATTAAAGAATTTGCTTCGGATATTCAGCCAGATGAAAACAAAGTGGTACTTAAAAGTGGTGATGAAATAGCATATGGTTATTTGGTAGTAGCTCCAGGGATTCAGATGGATATGGATGGAATTCCAGGGTTGAAAGAAGCAATGGGGAAAGGTGGAGTTTGCTCTAATTATGTTGACCCTGAGTATACATGGAAGGTACTTCAAGAATTTAAAGGGGGTAATGCGTTGTTTACTCAGCCAGCTACTCCAATTAAATGTGGAGGAGCACCTCAAAAGATTATGTACCTAGCTGCAGATCACTTTAAGAAAATTGGTGTAGCCGATAAAACCAACATTATTTATGCTACTCCAGGGTCAGTGATTTTTGGAGTAAAGGATTTTGCTAAAACCTTAATGAAAGTGGTGAACCGCCATGGAATTGTGTTGAAGTACTTTCATAAACTAGAGCGAATTGATCCAGATGAGAAAAAGGCATATTACCGATTAACAGCAACTGATGATAGTCAGTGTATTAGTGTGAACGATGATAATGGACACATTGGTGAAGAGATCGTTGGAGATGCTATGATGGCTATTAAATACGACATGTTGCATCTAGCGCCACCGCAGTCGGCACCAGATTTTATTAAAGAATGTAAGTTGGCTCATCAAGAAGGGCCAAATAAGGGATGGATGAATATTGATATCAATACTTTACAAAGTCCAGATTATGCAAATGTTTTTGGGTTAGGTGATGCAGCTGCGTTACCAACTGCTAAAACAGGAGCAGCTATTAGGAAACAAGCTCCGGTAGTAGTAGAAAACCTTTTACATGTGATGAAGAATGAGGGTCAGTTAAATCCCGGTTATGATGGATATAGTTCTTGTCCTCTCGTTACAGGATATGGCAAAATGGTACTCGCTGAGTTTGGGTATGGTAACAAACGAATGAGCGATCCTTTGATTTCAAAATTTGTGGATACTACCAAAGAACAGTGGAGTATGTGGATGTTGAAAAAATACGGGCTTCCCTTTATGTACTGGGATTTGATGTTAAAAGGGAAGGCATAAACACAATAGTTGCAAGAAAAAAGAGCGTCTGATTCAGATGCTCTTTTTTTTGTTCTTGTTTAAACCTACTTATATAGTTGCTGTGAGTTGATTATTCCCACAGGGTTTCCTGAACTATCTAACTCCATTAAGATTGCAATAAAGTAAGCGTTATCTAAATTGGTGATTTTGCTGGCGTCTAAATCATATGTTTTGGTAATGGTGTCACCAGTGGACCACACATCTGCAATAGACTCACCTAGTAGGCCCGTTGCGCTTCCTTTATATACATGATTATGAATATAATCTTGAACTAAGGATGGTGTTGCTCCGTAGTCTGTTTGAGGAGATACAACATTGTTTTCAAGTAAGTATACTGCTAAATGAGGAACATTCTGAGTTGTGCTGTTGTGTATTGCTGCTTTTACTTGAATTTGAAATCCAGTGCTAATAGATTTACCAGCCATAGCAATATGAGCATCAGCTGTTTCAGATTCGAAATTTGCTATTTCAGTTTTCCAAGTTGTAGGGTTATTTCGATAGTTATCAAATCCAATGGTGAAGCTTGGTGTTCCTTGTAATCTCATGATTGAGGCGTATTCATTGCTTTCAGCATGGTATAAAGGGTCGTTTTGTGAATAGTTAAAAGATACACCTGAAGCTTCTCTATTCTGAATCAAATAGTCATCAAAAGTTGGATGGCCAGATCGTCCACAAATACCACATGTATTTCTTGAAATGATTCCAACAAATGCTTCACGTTTATTTTGAAAATCTTGAGTGAAATCAAATGTTGGTTCTGGGTCATTGTTAGGAATAGAATCGCTTACGACAGTCGTATCTGACGGGTTAGAAGTTGTTGGTGGCATAATTGTGTTTGTTCCAGAATTATTATTGTCATCCTCGTCTTTTTCACAGGCAATAAATGTTGCAGATAGGGCTAGTAATAAAATTGCAATAGAGTATTTCATCGAATTAGAGTTGTACGAATAAAAAATATGAATTGGCCTTTCTATATTAACGCAATAGTTGCTGACTGTTAATTACACTAATGGGGTTTCCTGATGCATCAAGTTCCATCAGTACGGCTACAAAATATACGTTGGTTGTGTCAACTGAAGTGCTAGGGTTAAAGTTGTAAGTCTTGGAAATAGTATCTCCAGTAACCCATGAATTGGCAATAGATTCACCGAACAAACCAGTAGCACTGCCTCTGTATACGTGATTGTGAATGTAATCTTGTACCGTAGAGGGGCTAGCTCCATAATCTGATTGTGGAGAAATAATATTGTTTTCTAGCATATAGACAGCTAAATGAGGTACGTGTTGAGTCACATCATCTGTAACGGCCACTTTTACTTCAATATCAAAACCATTACTTACAACAGTACCATTCATTGCTACAAAGGCATTAGCATTTGTAGATTCGAAATCGCTGATTTCAGATTGCCATCTACTTGGATTGTTTGTAAAGTTTCCAAACTCTTCGGTAAAGCTAGGAGTCCCTCTTAGATTCATGAAACTAGCGAACTCATAACTCTCTGCATGGTAAAGTGGATCTCTTTCAGAATAATTAAACGAGACACCTGTTACATCTTGATTGCTTCTTAGATATCCGTCAAATGTTGGATGACCAGATTGACCACAAATTCCGCACGTATTTCTGGTAATGATACCAACAAACGCTTCTTTCTTGTTCTGGAAATCTTGGCTGAATGTCTTGCTACTAGAGCCTGGTTGAATAGGGTTTGTTACACCTGGATCTCCATTGTCATCGTCTTTTTCACATGCCATAAATGCCATTGAACTAGCAATGGTGATCAAAATCATCCAATTTTTCATCATCTTGAAAGGTTTGTAACGAATAACGCGCCTTTCTAAGTTTTCACGTGTCGTGGCAATGACATTAATGAATTTGACAATGTTAAGCTTCTTCTGGCTTGATGTCAGTATCCATATTCTGGATAATCTTAGTTAAGGCAGGAGGGGTAACGAGTGTAGTTAAAATTACTACCACAATGATTACGGCAAACAAATGATCGTTTAATACGCCAATAGACTTTCCAATACTAGCAAAAATTAACCCCACCTCTCCACGTGGAATAAGCCCAACTCCTACAAGCCATTTATTATAACCTTTTCCAATAAAAAATCCAGCGGCCATTTTACCGATTATTGCCACCACGGTTATGAGTAATCCAAGGGAGAGTACACGCCAGTCTGTAAAGGCACCAGCATCAACTTGAAAGCCCATCATAACAAAGAAAACAGGAGCAAACACTCCTTCAATAGGACTAATTAAGTCTTCAATACTTTGATGTTCTAGCTTGATGTCATCAAAGTAAGCTTCACGTAAGATTAAACCAGCACAAAATGCCCCAACTATAGAGGCTAAACCGATGGCGTCAGCTACGTAGGAAAGTACCATCAGCAATACAAAAGGAAAGTATAGGAAGGTTTTTCGTCCGGCTATGAATGAAAAGCCATTGATGATCTTCCGCAAAAATTTCACCTCCAGAAGATAGATTACTCCTAAGAATGCTACCGCTTTAGCCATGATTACAGCAACGGAGTAAAACTCTAGGCTTCCGGTAGTAACAATGCCCGTTACAATAGCTAAGAGAACTAATCCTAAGATATCATCAATTACGGCTGCTCCAAGAACTAATTGTGCTTCCTTAAGGTGTAATATATTAGCGTCCTTAAATACCCGGGCTGTGATGCCAATACTGGTTGCGGCAAGAGTGGCACCAATAAATATGGCAGTATTATCATCCGTTTCGGGCATCAAGATTTTGGTAATAAGATACCCGAGGAGGAAGGGGAATAACACCCCTAGAAATGCTACTGAGAAGGAAACTCGACCTAACTTGAGCATGTCTTCAATTCGGACTTCAAGACCTACCATAAACAACAAGAGTAATACCCCTATACTCGAAAATAGTAAGGCATACTTAGAGTGTAAGTAGGTTTCTTCATAATCAGAAGACTTTAATACTTCGGATAAGCGCTCGGCAACTTCTGGCTTAATGTCTAATTGAGCAACTTCTTTATCAATTTCACTTTCCCAAGGTTGGGTAAGGTCAACTGCTGATAATACGTGGTCTATTTCAATTTGATGACGTATTGAAAAAGCAACTTTATCACCGCTGTAATAAAAAGCAGAACCAATTAAGATTCCTATGAGTAGCTCTCCCAAAACTCTTGGTTGTCCAAGTTTCTTAGCAATAAAAGAACCTGTCATTGCGCCTACTAATAAGAAGGCAATGGCTAAGAAATCTGAAGCATACGGACTACCGTGTCCACCTTCTTCAGCAAGTAATACAAGAGGGAATAAAATAGTTAGTAAGAGGGTTCCAAACTTTAGCAAATGTTTCATTTCTATCTGACCATGCTTACGTTGGTACATTTTTCAAATATTACATCAAAGGCATGCAAGTAGCCGTAATCCCCAGCTTTACTCCAATCTAAACAAGCTGCTTTTTTATCACCCATGAGGTATTTTACTTCTCCACGTTGCATATAAGCATGAGGATTTTCCGGGTCTTTTTCTAAACCTTGATTAGCCCACTTTAGGGCTTCTCGGTATGATTTTACACGCATGTATCCAATACTTAAATAAATGTATCCGTCTGGTTTATTAGGATTGTATTTGATGATTTCACGCAAATCATGAAATGCACCAGCTGTGTCCGACATGGCTGCTCTAGCTCGCGATCTTAAAACAAGTGCTGAAACAGTACCTGGATTTTCTTTTAAGATTTCATCAACTGTTGCAATTGCTGCTTTATAATCTCCATCCATCATGCTCTGATTGGCGTCTTGCATAATCATATCAGATTTGGCATCGTCTGTGAAAATGAATTCAGCTTGAGATTTTGATTCACTAGTGGCAATTGTGCCATCTTGGGCAGATAATGCTAGTGAAAAAGTTGAAAGTGTAAATGTTAAAAGAGATTTAGTCAGGATATTCATAAGATCGTGTTTTAGACATGAGTAAAAGTAATAAAGTTCACTTTTACTGATTTGACTAAATGTTAAGCTTGAGTAAATATGAAAAGGAGGTGGAACGAGGACGCGTGTGTATATGAGGGGGAGTCGACCACATGAGGCTTCCCGCGTCCTCTGGATGTGATCTTGTAAACGTCTACAAGTTACTATTTGCTAATTGATTAGGACTTGTACTAAAAAGTCAATTTCGGTTTAGTTGAAGGAAATGTTGTCTTTAGATAGGGTTTTTAAAATAGGCTTCTAGTTCATTGAGTGTTGAGGGACTCACTGCAAGATCTTTTTGGATACACCCCTCATTTAGGATCAGCACGCGTTGACAAATTTCGGATACATGAATCAAATCGTGACTAGAAAGAAAAATGGCTGTTCCTTGATGATGAACTTCACTTAAAATGCTTTTGAGTAAAACCTGTGAAGTAGGATCTAGATTTGCAAATGGTTCGTCTAGAATCACTAATTCTTTCGGCCCAAGAATGGCTGCTAATACTCCTATTTTGTTTTTATTTCCTTTAGATAGTTCCCTTATGAGTTTATTGAACATAAATTCTTCTGAGACGAATTGAGCATGCTTCTCTACAAAAGCATCTAATTCTGCTTGATTGACACCATACAAACCACTCACGTAACTCAAGAACTCATAGGGTGATAAATGGGGTATTAGGAAGGAATCGTCTATAAAAGATCCTACTTTAAACTTCCAACTAGAAGAAGATTTCACATCTACTCCAACTAATTCAATCACTCCACTATTAGATTTCAATAAGTCTAAAACGAGACTGATAAGTGTGGTTTTTCCAGCACCATTGTTTCCAACCAATCCTACAAATTCACCCCGTTGTACTTTCAAATCATCAATGGATGTGACGAGGTTTTCACCAAACCTCTTTTGTAATTGCTTGATGTGAATCATGATTAGTTCTTTTTAAAGTTTTCTATCATTTTATACTTCCGGTATTCTAGTAAATCTGCAGTCCACTTAATAACCCATCGCTGGCAAATAAACCCAATTGCCCCCGCAACAAGCAGTAACGCTTCAAATGAAACATACTCCACATGCATTGCAATAAAGTAAAGCATAGCTGGAAGGACTAATAGAGGAAGAATAGTGATAGCTTGAATAGCTGAAGTCCCTTGGTAATTTGCAAAAGCTGATTCGGAGTTGTCTAGGGCTTTGTTATTGAAAGTACTGGTAAGTGTAAGGAGAGGGATGGTAACGAACATTCCGAAAATAGCTGCGCTGATAAGAAATAAAAGGTATTCCGGAAAGAAAATAGAAGCACTCAAGAGTAGCGCTGTTGGAGGAATGCAAAAAAGCTGGAGTAGCTTATGTTTTTGCGATACATATTCGTTTAGGTTTAATGGGAGAGAGCGGATAGAATGAAAAAAAGTGCCTTCCCAAGCAAATAGAAATTGACCATAGTTTATAGATACCCAAGCAGGAGCTAGTACACCATAAATTTTAGTGGCGGGGTTAGTTTCTGCTTGGGTTATGAATATAAAAATGATTGTCACTAACAAAAAAGCCCCCATGAGAACCATAGATCTCGGTCTTGTTGTTCGAAGAATGAATAGCCATTCAACTAATAGCCAATTCCAACTTTCAATTTCTCGTTTGGAACTCGCGAACCAATTTTTTGAGCTACTTAATTGCGATTCTGTGTTCAGTGTTTTCAGCAGTTCTCGGAAAGCTACCGCTGAGGTGATTAGAGAAGTCAGAAAAACAAATAAAGCAGCATATAGTGTGTCGATTTGTTGCAGCAAATCGACAACGAAATCTAGTTGCCAATAAGCTAACAATAGCAGGGTTATCACGCTAGATACAAGTGCAATGCTGCGCCTTGTGGCTTTGTTTAATAGCAGTTTTAATATCAGAAATAGAGATTGATTTAGCCATGCTATACCCATTGCTAATCCAATACCATGGATAAGTATTGAAATGTTTGGTTGCTCTATGTATAGTCTTATGCTTAGTGGTAAACTTAAGGCAAAAGGAATCCAATTGAAGATAGATGTAAGTAGTCTGCCATAATAGATACTGGTTATTTGTTGATGTGGAACAGGTAGTGTTAAATAGGGTTTGACGGTTTGTGATGGGAGCGATTGAAAAAAGTATCGCACTAGGAGATCTACCAAGACATAAAAAACAACTGCTAGCGGCAAAACTTCATGTAGATTCAAATTCTCATTTACCCTATTAAGAATATCTGGGGAAAAATAAGATAGTACGGTTAGGTTGATAAGAACATAGGTTTTTAAGAATAAACCAGCAATGGTAATAGCACCATTTAATAGTCCAGAAAACGTTCTTCTATAATGGAGCTATTCAAGGCGAAGTAGGTCAAACATGCGGCTAAAATAATAATTCAGGCTATCGACTAGCTGGTCTAAAAGGCATTCTATTGTAGATGATGCCGGAAGAGAGAATGGTGAGGATTCCAATTGCCATTATTGAGGTTTCTATACCGAATAGATCACCAATTATTCCAGAAAGAATTGCTCCAATGGCATATCCTAAATCTCGCCAAAACCGAAACACTCCAATACTTTCTGCACGTTGTTGAGGTAAAGTTTCATCTGCTATGGCTGCAAGAAATGTAGGATAAACCAGCGCTGTTCCTAAACCAATGGCTATTGAGGTAACGATGATAGAATAGGTGTCCAAGAAAAATGGGAGTAAAATAATGGCTACTCCTTGAACGAGCATGCCCCAAAATAGCAAAGATTTTTTTTGGAGTATATCTGCTAACTTGCCCGTGAATAATTGCCCAATACCCCAAACAGCCGGATAAATAGCGGCCATCCAGCCAATGGTTTTTGTGTCGAACATGGCTTGTGATAGTAAGAGAGGTAAAAGTCCCCAAATCATACCATCGTTTAAATTGTTTACCATACCCGCTTGAGTAATGGAACTCAAACTAGGATTTTTAAGCGTGGTTTCAACAAATACATTGTCTTGAACTACTGAAGTTTTTCTGCTTAATTCATGTTGGACATATAGTCTAGTGTCTTTTACAAATAGCAGTGATAGAAATAGACCTGCAATAGAAATTCCAATTCCAACATAAAATGGATAAGGAGTAATGCCATATTGCTCTGCAATAGAACCAGTTGCAATTGCCACTATACCTACAGCAAGGTATCCTGCGAATTCATTAAGTCCCATAGCCAAGCCACGATCTTTTTCGCCTACTAAATCTATTTTCATTACCACAGTGCTGCTCCAAGCTAATCCTTGGCTGATCCCAAGTAAAACATTGCTCATTACTACAGTGAACCAAAATTCAGCATTCATGAGCATGAAAGGAACTGGAATGGCAAATAACCAACCAATGATGAGTAAGTTCTTTCTTCCTACCTTATTAGCCCAGCGTCCAGTAAAGTAGTTAGTGACAGCTTTAGCTACTCCAAAGGCAACAATAAAAGAAAGTATAGCCGTGTGGCTTTCCATGTGGAATTGCTCTTCAGCAAATTGAGGGAAGATCGAACGCTCCATGCCTATCATTCCTCCTACAAATGCATTGATTAATACCAATATGCTAAACTGTTGCCAGTTTTCTCTGAGACCTAATTGTAGCTGTTTGCTCATAGACTTATATATCTATGACTATAATGGTTTAGTTTAACTCTTTCCAGAGGCGTTCGAATTCATAGTGAAAGCTATCAACCAATTTGGGTGTAGTGGTTTCCAATAAGTTTTCATGGTTGTATAGAGCTGCAGATCTAGTCCAGTTGTAACTTCCGGTAATCAACTTTTTGCGATCAAAGAGAGCAAATTTGTGATGCATGTGAGCGTCCGTATTATCGGTGGTTACTTGAATGCCTGCATTTTCAAGCTCTTCAATGTCAGACCCCATGTCTTCGGTTTTATCATTGTCAGTAATGATGCGTATTTTCTTTTTGAGAGAATGGGCTCTCAAAATTTCTTCAGTAATCACATTATCGCTAATAGTGAAAACACAGATGTCTATGTGTTCTTGAGCAAAGCGAATAGCAGAGCATATCATTTCACGACAGGCAGTGCCAGGACTAAAGACAGCTCGTTCTTTATTGGGGTTTGTACGTGTAGAGTCACTACCTCTTAATAGAGCCTTTGATAAATCATAGAAGATTTCAATTGATTCATTTGGCTCTAACTTGTGTTTCAAAACCTCATCTCTCATCTTCGAAAGAAGAAGTACCTGTTCCTGTTCGTTTAATTGAGCTTCTGAAATTTCATTGGTTAGTGACCTTCTTTCAGCTCTCGTCAGTAGTTGATCTGATAAGATTTCTTGAATGAACGAGTCAATGGATATAATTTTTTTAGCCATGTTGGTTTAATTGTGATCTGATGCTAATAATTTCAGATTCGATCAATGAAATTCGTTGCTCTGTACTCGATGGTCTGCTAACTTGATTAGAGATCACTTTTTCTACTTCCAGTATGTCTTGAATTTCTTTTGGGTCTATTTGCTCATCGTAATGATTAGGGTTCCATGAGTGCAAAGTGACTGATGAGAGACTCTTGTTGGAAATCTGTCGATAGATGAGTCTATCTGCTAACATAAAGAGATAACAATCTCCAATGGTAACATTAGTGGTTGATAATTTTTTATTTTCCTTGGCAATCAAGATGTCTCCAGCACCAACACCTGCATTGTTTCTTAACATGGCATTGTCTGGTATCTCAACGGCTAAATAATTTTTTCCTTTTTCCAGTGGAATAGTAATGGTTTGTAGATCGCCTATTTTTTTTGAGTCAATACAGTAAGAAGGTATATTCTGTTGAGGTAAGTATGGCAGGGCTACCAAATCAACTGGTAATACTGTAGGGTTAAGGTTATGTTTTGTGTTTTTTAGAATATCTTCTCTAAAGAGGTCGAACTTGTAAAAGTCGTTTACGGACAGCTCTTTTTTTACCAATTCATCCAGGCTTATGCTAAAATAATTAGCTATTTCTATAATTGTTGCCAATTTTGGTTCGGCTCTTCCTTCTTCATAAGCACCAATGCTTGCTCTTTTTAAATTGAATAAATTGGCGAAATCATTCTGATTCAGGTTTTTAATGCCTCTTATCTTCTTTATGTTGTTTCCTATTTTTGACATAGACTTTAAAATATTTAGCTAAAAATATTAGCAATACCAAAAATATTAGTATATTGCATTCGTAAAGCTAATAAAATTATGATTACATTAAAGTTACTCCCCTCACTATTGCCTTTTCCAGATACGTAATTGTGGTATCTTTTGGCGTGAATTGAACAACCAGTACATAACCTTAAAATCATAGTAAATGAATAATCACTTCGAGAAAATCCAATCCTATCTACTAGACCTTGAATACAATATCATACATCAAGATGCCGAATCAGGCGTGTTTGTAATAGAACAAGAAGAGATGGGTATAAGAAACCTATTTATCGCCTGTGCTTCGCCCATCTTGATTATCGAGCAATTCTTGTTTGAGTTAAAAAGCGGAAGCGAAGAAATTTACAAGAATTTGCTCATGAAAAATAGAGACATCGTTCATGGAGCGTTTGTGTTAGACCAAGAAGGAACAAAAGTGATCTTTAGAGATACACTTCAGTTGGAAAACATTGATCCAAATGAATTAGAAGGTTCTATCAATTCTTTGAGCTTGTTGTTGAGCGAATACTCAAATGAACTAATTACATTTTCTAAACACTAAACTTACAGAGATGAATATTTTAAAGAGACTTTTTTCAATAGGTAAAGCTGAAGCTAATTCGGCTATCGACAACCTTGAAGATCCGATCAAAATGACGGAGCAAGGAATCAGAGATTTAAAATCTGATTTGGATAAAGCACTACATGCTCTAGCTGAAGTGAAAGCTTTGAGTATTCGTGCGAGAAACGACATGGAATCGTTCTCAAACAAAATGACTGACTACGAAAAGAAAGCAATGATTTTATTGCAACAGGCTCAAAAAGGAGACTTAGATCCCACAGAGGCTGATAGATTGGCAACACAAGCGCTCACTAAAAAGGATGAGAGCAAACAGCAATTTGAGCGTAGCAAAGTAGAGAAAGAAAAGTTTGATGGAAGTATCCAAACTATGGATGCAAATATTAAGCGATTAAGAAATCAAATTAGCCAATACGAAAACGAGTTGAGAACACTCAAAGCTCGTGTTAAAGTGAGTACTGCTACCAAGAATATCAATAAGCAAATGGCTCAGATAGATGCTTCTAGCACAGTTAGTATGTTAGAAAGAATGAAAGACAAGGTGGCTGAAGAAGAAGCGTTAGCAGAGAGTTATGGTGATATAGCAAATGAAAGTCGTAGTGTTGACGAGGAAATTGATAGGGCTATTGAATCTGCTGGAGCTGATAATGCAACCGATGAATTAGCTGAGCTCAAAAGAAAAATGGGATTGAACTCTGATGGAGATAAATCCGAATAACCATCATGTCTGAATTTCTCCATTTTATCTTTAGTGGAGCAAACGCAATAGCTACAGCTTTACTACTATTTGTCCTTTTGTATTGGCTCTCCGTTATCTTAGGATTTCTAGGAACCGATTTTTTAGACTTCGACATCGAAATAGATGCCGATATAGATGTGGATGCTGAAGTGGAGCTCTCGGGTGAAGCTTCAGCGGACATCAGCTGGATTAACCACATCCTGATCTTTTTCAATCTAGGGAAGATTCCTTTCATGATATGGATGAGCTTTTTAGTGTTGCCACTTTGGTTCATCACCGTAAATGTGAATGGGTTCTTTGGAATCACCAATTTCTTCCTTGGTCTGATTGTTTTTCTGCCCGTTTTGATCGGTTCGCTCTTTGTAGCGAAATTCTTAACCTGGCCTTTTGTCAAGTTTTTCAATAAAATAGATCAAGACAGTAAAGAGAAGGATATTACCGGTAAAATTGGAATTGTGACTCTCCCTGCAAACCACCAAAGCAAGGGACAGGCCGAAGTGAACTACGATGGCACTTTCTTACGATTTAATATCAAAACCCGAGAAGGAGTATCCGTTCAAAAAGGCGAACAAATACTATTCATTGAAAAACTCAATGACGAGGAAGCATACCTCATAGAACCATACCAAACTATTCTATAATCTAACTTTTAAATACTGCTAATAAATGGATTCAATTTTAGGAAGCTCAAGCATGGTAGCAATCATTGTTGCGGTTGTTCTAGTCCTTGGAGTACTAGCTTTAATTTCTCGTTTTTATCATAAAGCATCTCAAGGTCAGGCTCTTGTAAGAACTGGTGTTGGAGGAATCAAAGTGTCGTTTAATGGAATGATCGTTATCCCTGTTCTCCATCGACTAGAAGTCATGGATATTTCGTTGAGCACAATTACCATAGAACGTGACGGAAAAGACGGCCTAGTATGTAAAGACAACCTACGGGCTGATATTAAAGTGGCTTTCTTCGTTCGTGTAAACGAAATGGTCGAAGATGTAAAGAAGGTAGCTCAATCTGTTGGTTGTAGCAGGGCGTCTTCGAAAGAGTCACTTCGTTTACTGTTTGATGCCAAGTTTTCGGAAGCATTAAAAACCGTGGGTAAAAAGTTTGACTTCGTAGATCTGTACAACGAACGCGATGAGTTTAGAAAAGAAATTATCAATATCATCGGAACAGATTTAAATGGATACATCTTAGATGATGCGGCTATCGATTTCCTAGAACAAACACCTTTACATTCACTAGATCCAAACAATATTCTAGATTCGGAAGGGATCAAGAAAATTACTGAGATTACCTCTCAAGAAGCGGTGAAAGCTAACTTCATTCAACGCGACAAGGAAAAAACGATTAAACAACAAGACGTTGAAGCAAGAGAAGCTATACTTCAGTTAGAACGTCAATTGGCAGAAACAGAAGAAAAGCAAAAGCGAGAGGTGGCTAACATCAAAGCTCGTGAAGAAGCAGAGGTATTAAAAGTGCAGCAAGAAGAACGCTTGAAATCTGAACGTGCCCGCATTACTACAGATGAAGAAGTAATGGTGGCAGAAGAAAATAAACAACGTCAAGTAATTGTTGCGGCCAAAAACAAAGAACGTACAGAAGCAATTGAAAATGAACGTGTAGAGAAAGATCGTTCATTAGAAGCAACAGAGCGTGAGAAAATTGTTTCGCTAGCTCAAATCGAAAAAGAGAAGGTTGTAGAAACGGAGAAGAAGAACATTCAAGAAGTAATTCGAGAACGTGTGGCCATTGAGAAAACAGTGGTTGATGAAGAAGAAAGAATCAAAGATACACGTGCGTTTGCTGAAGCAGAACGTTTAAAGAAGGTAGCTGTTACCAAAGCTGAAGAAGATGCAGAAGCAGCCTTGGTACAAGAAATTAAACGTGCAGAAGCATCGAAACAAGCAGCAGAATTTGCAGCTAAACAGAAGGTGATAGATGCGGATGCCGATCAAAAATCTGCAGTGCAAAAAGCAGAGGCAATCAAAACATTGGCAGAAGCAGAGGCAGCTAAATTCGCTGCATCTGGTTTAGCGGAAGCACAAGTAATGGAAGCGAAAGCTGCTGCACTAGAAAAAGAAGGGGAAGCTCAAGCTTCAGTAAAAGAAGATCAAGCAATGGCAGAAGCTAGAGGAATTGAGGCGAAGTCTCAGGCTCAAGCAGAAGCTGAATTAAGAATTGGTAATGCACAAGCTGAGGTAGAACGCTCTAAGGGTATTGCAGGAGCCGATGTTATCTTGAAACGTTCTGAGGCAGAGAAAGAAAAAGGATTGGCAGAAGCAAGTGTTAATCTTGAAAAATTCAACTCAGAAGCACAAGGTATCGAGCGTAAAGCAGAAGCAATGAAGTTATTAGATGGAGTTGGAAAAGAGCACGAAGAATTCAAATTACGTCTCGATAAGGAGAAAGAAGTTGAGTTGGCTCAAATCAACATTCAAAAAGATATTGCTGATGCTCAAGCAGAAGTTCTTTCTACAGCACTCCAGTCTGCTAAGATTGACATTGTAGGTGGTGAAGCAGTATTCTTCGATAAGATTGTTGGGGCTATTACTAACGGGAAGACAATGGATCGTACGGTAAATAATAGTGAGATCTACTCTTCTGTAAAATCACAATTGTTGGACGATCCTAATGGAGCAACATTAGTAGATCAAATCAAATCGATTTTTAACGAGTCTAGTTTAACGACTGAAGATTTAAAGAATCTATCAATAGCATCATTAGTAACCAAGTTGCTTGCTCAAACCAATGATCCAGAAAAACAAGGCGCATTGAACCAAATTATGGCCTTAGCCAATAGAGCTGGTTTAGCCAATGCCAAGCCAGGAGATTTAGGTATCTCGTAATCGAGTAAATGCCACTAGGTAGGGAAAGTATTCTTTCCCTACCCTTATTCGAGTTTTAATTCAGCAGAGTTAGAAATAAACTCTCTGTACACTTCATTCATCTCATCTTATGGCGACAGAAAACTCAGAACAAACACACATCAACTTGGAAGGTGGTACCTACGAAATCATCCAAGAGCGATTACAAAAGCAAGGTACCGAACTACGGAACAGGCTTAGTTCTTTAAATCAGGCGCGTAAAGAAGTTTTTGGATCTATTGAGACTTCTTTAATTGCAACAGAACGCATTACAACAGATCACAACTGCCTGGCTCGTGACATTATCTCATTAGGAGAAAACCTCTTCTTGTTTGGATATAATGTGCACATGGGTTTGAAAACTGAAACTCATGTATCAGATGTGTTGAGCTTATACCAATACAGTAATTCAGATCATACGTTTCATTCCGTAAAGGCCGATTTTTTAGAAGACGAACAGTTCTTAATCGACTTTGCCAATCTTTACAAATACTACCGCGGAACGCGCTTCGCTAAGTTTGCCGAAATAGGTCAACACTTATTTATGGTATTCCAAGTGGGTAAAACAACCGAGGATATCAAAACCTTTAAGTGGACGAAGCATAATGGCACACTTGTATATCTAGATAACCGTTCTGACCATGAATTTCAATTTCCAGATCAGCACGAGTTTAAGTGGGAAAAAGTAACCCGCGACATGCAGCGCAAAGGAGCGCATCCACATTTTTCTATAGAAGATCGAGTTTTCGTAGAAACTACTGAGGGCGATTTAACCATTAAGGTTGAAGACAATACTGATTCTGGAAAAGGAATTTATAGCGAACCAGTAGACGATCCAGATCAAACATTAGATGATGCAGAGATATACTACTCAATCATCGGAAATTTGGTTGCGCTGAAAATTCGCCCTTACCAAGAAAAGGACTACCGCTACATAGTTTTCAATGAGAAAATCAAACAAGCCACTCGAGTAGATGCACTAGAAGATAGTTGTGTGCTCTTGCCAGATGATCAAGGAATCATCTTTGCCAAAGGATATTACATCCAAACTGGTGAAGTAAAGTTATTCGACAATCAGTTGGATAACATATTATTTGAGAAGCGAATACCATCTCCAAATGGAGAAGACTTCTTGTATGTGTTTTACCAGCGTAATACTGGGATTTACAATTTACTGTCATACAACCTCATTGAGCAACAAGTGGCTACGCCAATCATTTGCAATGGGTATTCCATTTTTGATGAGGGTGAGTTAGTTTATTTCAAAGCAGAAGAAGAGCAAAAAAGACATCACGTTCTACAAGTGTGGCAAACGCCTTATTATTCGCATAATCAAGTAGCAGAAACCGAGAGTTCATCGTATCTCTACAAGTTAGGGAATAAGGAGATTGTGCGTGCTATGGCCGAATGTAATGAGCTCATAAAACTCATTCAGAAAGAAGATTCTTATGCCAATTTGTATGTAGACCTGGTGAAAATAGCTACCGATGTGCTAGATGCTTATCACTGGTTGAATCATGCGGAAGCAAGCAATATTCAAGAGCCTCTTTCTGAGATTCGAAACACGGCTGCTACTGCTATTGATGAATATGAGAAAGTACTCCGAATTAAGAAGAGTACAAAAGAAAAATCAGATGAAGTTTTTGAGCAAACCAAAGACATTATCAGTCTAGCTAAGAGAAGTGAATCTGCTACTATTCAAGATTTTGTAGATCGATTAAGTCAGTTACGTACTGTTAGAGGTGAGCTGATTTCACTGAAAGATTTACGATACAGCGATGTAGAGCGAATTACCACTACCGAACAAGAGTTGGTAGAAATAACGGAACAAGTTTCGCAACAAACAGTAGCATTCTTGCTGAAGAAAAAAGCACTTCAGCCATACGATGATCACGTTCAAAGCTTGAGCACTTCAGTAGAAGAACTCAAGAAAGCCGTAGATGCAAAAAAACTGAACGAGGAGATCGTAAAAGTGTCGAAAGAATTAGAGATGCTCATTGAGATAGTGAGTAATCTAAAAATTGAAGATGCTACACATACCACTAAAATCATTGATGCCATTTCGGCCATTTATGCCAAATTCAATCGCATCAATGCAGCACTCAAGAAAAAGCGTAAGGTTCTGCTTGGTCAAGAAGGTGAAGCTGAATTCAATGCGCAATTGAAGTTGGTAAATCAAGGATTAACCAATTACTTAGACATATCTGATTCACCAGAGAAATGCGATGAGTATTTGAATAAGCTCATGGTGCAATTAGAAGAATTGGAAAGCAAGTTTGCTGAGTTTGATGCCTTTCTATCGAAGATTCATGAAAAACGCGAAGAGGTATACAATGCATTCGAGTCGAAAAAAGTGTACCTCACAGAAGCTCGTAACAAGAAGACTTTAGCACTCCAACAATCTGCAGAGCGCATTATTGCAGGTATTCAAAGAAGACTAAACTCCTTTAAAACCATTCAGGAAATCAATGCGTATTACGCATCAGATTTAATGGTAGATAAGGTGCGAAATTTATCAGAGCAATTGCTCGAGTTGGGCGATTCTGTAAAGGGTGACGATGTACAGAGTAAATTGAAATCGGTTTACGAAGAAGCTACGCGTCAGTTAAATGACAAGAACGAGCTATTTGTCGATGGAGAAAACATGATTCAATTTGGTAAGCATGCCTTCAACGTGAATAGTCAAACGGTAGAATTGTCGTTGGTAAATCGTAACGACCATTTGCATTTTCACATTACAGGAACAAATTTCTTTGAAGAGGTTGATTCAAGTGTGTTCGAGTCGTTTGAATCTGTTTGGCATCAATCTTTACCAAGTGAAAATAAAAGCATTTATAGAGGAGAATTTTTAGCATATCAATTATTCAAAGAATCTGAGAATGGAGTAGAAGAGATTCCATCACTATCAGCTTTGAATCAGTTGAATTTGAAAGATCTTCAAAAGCATGTGCAAACTCGCATGGCCTTGCGTTATGACGAAGGTTATATCAAGGGTGTGCATGATAGAGATGGAGCGCTGATTTTGCAATCTGTTCTGGGCTTATACCACTCCATAGGTTTGTTGCGCTATTCAGCTAATGCACGTGTAATTGCATATGCGTTTTGGGAGCATTTGTTACCAGTAGAACAGCGCGAAGATTGGATGAAACACTTTGATAGTGTAAAACGAATTCTCAACGTATTCCCAGAGAGTAAAAGTTTTCAAGAAACCTTGGATGAGCTATCTAATGCTATAGAGGCGCATTGTGCAGAGTTACCTTGGATTACTGAAAAGCTGACGCACGAAGCTGCTCGTTATTTATTCGATTTCTTGGCGGGAGATGGTGTGAGTGCTTTTTCGAGAGAAGCTTGGAATTTGGTGAACGATTTTCAAACGTTTTTAAAGAAGAACAACTCACTACAGTCATTTGAAGATTCTATGGCTGCATCATCTCATAATTTCTTAGACCAATTTGAAGTAACTACAAGCTGGTTGTCGTCCTTTATAACGGCCAATAACACATCAATAGATGAAGATGAGCTGCGCGAAGCAGTGCTCGTATTGTTAGATAAAGCGCAGCAAAATGTCAATACAGAAAGTAAGCTCACCTTACATGCTGAGATTGATGGTTTGCGTGGAGATCACCCCAATATTGTGGATGGAAAGTATGCTCTTCACTACAGCTCATTTATGGAGCGTTTGAGTACTTATGCAGAAACAGGGTATTTGTTGTACAAAGGTTTTGTAACAGCTAAAAAAGAGGTGCTTGAGCTAAAACGGGTTGAGGTTAGATTGGGTGAGTTTAAACCTCGAGTACTCACATCGTTTGTGCGTAATAGGCTCATTGATGAGGTGTACTTGCCTTTAATAGGAGATAACTTGGCTAAGCAAATTGGTGCGGCTGGGGCTTCTAAACGTACCGATTTAATGGGGATGTTGCTCTTGATTTCTCCTCCAGGATATGGTAAAACTACCTTGATGGAGTACATCGCAAACCGATTAGGTTTGGTGTTTATGAAAATCAATGGTCCTGCAATTGGCCATAGTGTTACAGCAATTGATCCGAGTGCAGCAAACAACTCCGCTTCGCGAGAAGAATTAGAGAAGCTGAATTTGGCTTTTGAAATGGGAGATAACGTCATGATTTACCTAGACGATATCCAGCATTGTAATCCAGAGTTTTTACAGAAATTCATCTCTTTATGCGATGCCCAACGAAAAATTGAAGGGGTGTATAAAGGAGTGAGTAAAACCTATGACTTCCGTGGTAAAAAAGTGGCCGTGGTGATGGCTGGTAATCCGTATACCGAGAGTGGCGATAAATTCCAAATACCTGATATGTTGGCCAACCGTGCTGATATCTACAATTTGGGTGATATTATTGGTGGTAAGGCAGCTGCATTTGAGTTGAGTTATATTGAGAACAGTTTAACATCTAACTCTGCTGTGGCTAGGTTGAATGGACAGAGTAAAAAAGATGTTCATACGCTTGTGAAAGTTGCAGAAACGGGAGATCAAACTGGGGTAGAATACGAAGGGAATCACAGTCCAGAAGAGATCAGCGAGTATGTGAATTTGTTGGGAAAAATGGTAGCTGTTCGAAACATCATTCTTAAGGTGAATCAGCAATATATTAGTTCGGCAAGCCAAGCAGATGAATACCGAACAGAGCCTCCATTTAAATTGCAAGGATCGTATCGTAACATGAATAAGATTGCTGAAAAGCTCAGTCCTATTATGAACGAAAAAGAGGTAGAGACGATCATATTGAGCCACTACGAGAACGAATCACAAACATTGACAACTGGAGCAGAATTCAACTTCTTGAAGTTCAAAGAACTGTATGGTGTGCTGTCAGAAGAAGAGAACCTGCGTAAAACACAAATCATTGATACGTTTGAGAGAAACCAACGTTTAAAAGGTTTAGGTGGAAATCAAATGGGGCATGTGCTAGAGCAAATGGAACTTATTACAAAAGGGTTACAAGCCATTGCAGGTGCCATGAAGAAGTAAGATACTGGTTGCAATTCATGAGACACTACAAGGTCTGTAGGATTGTAAAGAAAAAGGGCTGGAGTAATCCAGCCCTTTTTCTTATTCTCATGCTATCCTACAACAATGTCTTATTCATATGTTGCTTCATTCAGGAAACAGGAAAACGATCATTATTTCATGGCTTGTTGGAACTCTTCAAATCCAACCGTTTTATTCATGTTTTCCGTCATATAGTCAATTGCCTTTTTCACATCTTTGCTAGAGAATTTGAGCACTTTACCTAGTTCTTCGCACATTTTCAATTCTTCAGGATGAGCATGTAAATCCATTTTCATCATAGTTAAAATGCGCCAGAAGTAATCTTCGCGTTCGTTGCGTTCACGAGGAGCAATCAAAGGCACTTTGTCCAAATCGTCACTGTACTGTCTAATCATGTTAGCATCTGCCTTCAGTGTATTAGTTAGCAAGAAGGTGTTCATTTGTTCAAAATGGTTCACTTCGCCATCGGCACGTGCCATTTTCATTAAGATTAGAATAAGAGAAGTAGGTTCGTCCATTCCGTTAATTGGTGCAGGTTGTCCATCACCGGTAGAAAATAGTCCTTTGAAATTTTCCCAGTAATCTTTGATGGTTTCTTTCATGTGATTCGTAAGCTTTCTGATTATTATAATAGAGTAGAAATATAGTGCTATTCTCTCAGCCAGAGAAGAATTGGTTTTGTTTTGATTTCGCTTGTTCGGTTACGTTTCGGCAAGCTCAACGTCCGAACTCCGAATTCCGAACCCTGAATCTGTCGAAGGGTGGATTAAGAACAAATAGGAGATGATAACTAGGTACTACTTATTTCTGAAATAAATTTTAGTATAAACTCGATCCTCTACTCGTTCACCGTATAATTTTACCCACTCAGGATAGTAGTATTCTACGGATAAGATAGAATCGATGATGGTATATTTTGCGAAGGGTTCTCCCGAAGTTGGAGATTTTCTAAGATTAAAATTTGTATCAATACCAATGTCAACTTTACAGTCCATATCCGTACCCCAAATTAGTTGAAAGCTAGAGTCGTTAAGGTGATTTACTTCATAGAAATAGTAACACTGTCCGTGATATGAAACGATTACTTGATTGGTATCAACCATAAGATCTACAAGACCATTACTCCATTTCTCATAAGTTGATGGAAAATGAGCGTTTTCTGATTGTTGATCTGGGCCGCAGCCAATAATAGTGAACCAGAATAAAAGGAGAAGGAACCAGTAAATTCTCATAATTAGTGTACCTATTTCACCAACATAGCCTTTACCTTACCAAATAAGCCAATAACAGGAAACAGAATAAGTCCAGCAATAATTCCAGAAAGTAAATCACCCAGCATACTTGGAGCCCATTCAAAGAAGTGATGAATGAAATCTAAGTTGTGGTGGAAAATACCGCCCGATACCAACAACAAGGCGATGGTTCCAACTACACTCAACGATTTGATAACGATGGGCAAGCCTTGAATCAGCAATTTGCCAGCAGTCTTAGCAACGTTGTTATCTCGTTCTAGCAATACCATTCCAAAATCGTCCATACGAACGATGAGTGCCACAATACCGTATACGCCAATGGTAGCTAACAATGCTACCCCACTCACCACAATAATTTGATTTAGTAATGGTGCTTCAGTAACGGTACTCAGCGCAATGATTACAATTTCGATAGAAAGAATAAAGTCTACAAAAATGGCCGACTTTACTTTTTCTTCTTCCGAAAGGGTAGCCTTGTCTTCTGCTTCGTGCGAGGAGTTATGACTATTGCCATTTTTAGAAAGCAACTTTTGACCATAATGAATCACCTTTTCTACGCCTTCATAAGCCAAGTAGCCACCACCAGCCAGTAAAATATACGTAATGAGTTGCGGTGCGAAGTAGCTCAACAAAAAGGTGATGGGTAATATGATGGCCTTATTAAGTAGGGACCCCAATGAGATTTTCCAAAGGATGGGCAGCTCACGAGAAGAAATAAACCCAGTAGCTTTTTCAGCATTAACCGCAAGGTCGTCACCTAAAATGCCCGATGTTTTTTTGGTAGCCACCTTACTTATGGTGAGTACATCGTCCATCAATACTGAAATATCATCTAGTACAGCAAAAAATCCAGCAGCCATGATCTTGGTTGAGTTTAGATTGATTGGGTTCGAAAGTAAGGAGGTAATTGGCTAAAGAAAGCGGAATCACTTTACATATGCGAATGATTGCGGAGCCTTTATACCATAGCTTTCTTTGATGCATTGTTTTTTCTTGTACTGTCGAGCATTTTTGACTTCAATTGCATAACCAGACTCCTTTCCTTTAAAGTAACTTAAATAGTACTCTTCACTTATCCCTGAGAATTCAGCGGTTTCTTCCCAAAGTGAGGACAATTCATCGTACTTAATACTTTTAATGTCAAATTCTCCAATTATCTTACTAATAGGAGAAGATGCATACACGATTACTTTCTCAACCTTGCGATTCTTGAAAAGTGCCCTGCGAAACTCAAATTTTTTCGTTCCTTCAAATATTTTTAGAGCAAACTCAGGCTTAATTGATAAAATAACTTGCATCGGCTTTTGCTTCCTTCATCATAACATTAAACTTTTTTCTTGAGATAAATTCGAACCCCCTAGGAGGACCCTCTATGGCTCCTAGCTTCATAAGATTATCCAAGATTACTTTTGGCGTAGGAAGAGATTTAACATAGAGGAAATTAACAACAAATGGTCTGTCACTTGGCTTTTCATTCCATAGTTTTTTTAACTGCTTATTGTCAAAAACACTTCGTTTTCGACAGATCTCTAAGAATTCATGTTCATTTTTTATATCTGTAACAACAGACTCAACAATTCCAATTGTTGAAATAACACTTTTATATCTACTGCCCTTTGCTAGGTAAAAGAGAATAATATCTCCAGAATTTAAACTTCGATAAATTGACCGTGAGATGTAGACCTTCTTCATGGCATTTCTGTGTGGAGCATTATCCATAAAGTTATCCGAACTCTCATTGGTAAGAATAGAGTCTGGAAATAGTTCAGTATGATAATCTGCTCTTATAGGTACTATATACCTCTTGGCTTTTTTAGAAATAAAAGGAAAGGTGCTTCGAGGTGAACTGCGATCAGCGATTTCTAAAGAAAAATCTTTCACAAAAACTTTTTCTTCTCCGTTAATTGTTCCTTTAGTACCCCAATAAGAAAACCCCCAATCTTCTAGTAACCCAATCAAACGCTTTTGCTCATCTCGTTTATCAAAAATGGTTACATAAATTTCGTCCACCTTGTTAGACATGGCATTGTCAAAAATGACCTTGAGAAATCTTTCCCCTAGCTTTAAACCATATGATGTGACTTTAAAAGTGCCGATTTTCAGTCTTTTTTTATGCGAGAATTGGGGGGATATATCTTTGTATGATTCACTTCCTTTCTTTTCAATCTTAATATATAAAAAGGCTTTTATACGTTCATCTATTGAGCAGATGTAGGCACGTTTCTGAGATTTATTTCCAAACCAATTCTCGAACTCGGCATAATCTTTTTTAAAACTATCGAAGAAGGAATCTTTAATGTTGATATTGCCAAAGTATTCTTTTTTAACCGCTAAAACTTTATAATCCTTGAGATCAGGATTCTCAGCTCTACATTTTGCGATGAATGAATCGATCTTATATACTTTCCCTGAGATTCCTAGAATACCAGCCTTTTTATGAATTCCTTTATCTTCACTAATAAGAAAGTCAACTCGACCGTTGTATAGCTCTTTGAGAATGAGAGTGTCATTCATACTATTTCCATTGTCATCTCTTGATAATAGATCTTGAATGGCAATATCGTTTTCTGATAGAGCATAAAGTAACTGATATTGCTGAATCTTAGCTTTTATAGTTCTAACGATTTCATTATCCTTATAAGTCTCTAACTCTTCAATTGATAAAGGGTGTACGAATTTTTCATAATGTAGACTATCTAGCCAGTTAAACAGAACACCAATATCTTCATTTAATACTCTATTGGCTTCTCTATGAATAATGATGTTTGTATCGAGTAAGACTTTCATTTAAGATGTTGGATAAGTGAATCAGGTATGTCTTGAGTTATCGTAAAAAGAGGAACTTTAAGTTCTTTGGATAAGAAACTAGCACGTTCTATTTCTAAATCTTGCATTTTATGCAGGGTAGAGATATTATAGTCTTTCCTATCTCTGCGACTTAGCCTATCCGCTATAACTTCAATTTCTTCTGTTTTTATGCAAAATGCAGAAGGTTTAATTACTTGAAAAACATCGGAATTGATTTTAGTAGGGACTCCGTCTTTATTGAATAAGCAAAAATGTCCATCTAGGATATACTGTTCAGAAGGAGTAACTGTTTGTCTAAGCCCTTGAATAAGCCTCGACTGAGTAAAGTTGATGTCTTTAACTTCTTTATTATGCTTTTTACTTATCTCTTCCCACTTAATTATCTGACTAGCTGAAAGATATTTGAGATCGTACTTCTGGCAAATGTCAAGGCAAATCTTTCCCTTTCCAACTCCATGAATGCCTCCTAAGAAAATTATGTTAGAGTACATAAGCAGATGTTAGAGTTTCCGGATGACAAATTAAGCTATAAATAAAAGCCGACCAACATTGCTGTTGATCGACTAAATAACCCACACATGAACAAAAACTTAATTAGTCTGCATTAGCATACATTTCTTGACACATTTCTGCTAGTTGAATAAATTCTCTTCGGTATCCTTCAGGATCGTGTTCAATGGCGGCATTAGCTCTTGATAGTACATTGTTAATGTTGGCATCGCCCAAATATTTGCTGTGACGAAGTATTAGGCCAAACTCCACTACTGAAGAACCGAATCTGAACGATTCGCTCAACTCATTAGGCGTGAGAAATGCTAATGTTACAGGCTCTTCAATCAGAATACTCTTTTCGGTATTTGGTAGTTTGTAACGGATCTTCAAATTGAGCCACTCTTCAGAATCAGCCAAAGGAGATAATGTAGTTTGCTTGTATCGTTTGTCAATTATATCAATGGTGTCCTCTAGTTCTGCTCCAACTGGTATCAATTCATAGAAAGCAGTCACCATTTGTCCTGCGCCTAGTTCACCAGCGTCTTTTGTGTCATCATCAAAATCTTCATCTGCTAAAACACGGTTTTCGTATCCCAACAAACGATAGCTATGTACTTTGCTTGGATTGAATTCTATTTGAAATTTCACATCTTTCGCTACTAGGTACAAAGAGCTGTTCAATTCCTTTAAAAATACTTTGCGAGCTTCTTTATATGTGTCGATATAGGAATAAGAGCCATTTCCGTGGTCTGCGAGCTTTTCCATTTTTGCATCATGATAATTGCCAGAACCACAACCAATGGTAGAAAGCATTACCCCTGATTTTCTTTTTTCTTCAATAAGCTTTACCAAGGCACCATCAGAGGTTGTTCCAACATTAAAATCGCCATCAGTGGCAAGAATTACACGGTTATTTCCTCCTTTAATAAAGTGTTTTTTTGCTATTTGATAGGCTAGTTTTATTCCTGCGCCTCCTGCTGTAGAACCACCTGCTTCTAGTTGGTCAATAGCTTTTTCAATAGCTCTAGTGTCATTGCCTTTAGCACCATCAAGAACTACCCCAGAGCTTCCAGCATATACCACAATAGAAATACGATCTTGAGATCTCATTTGATTTCCAAGTAGAATAAAAGACCGTTTTATTAGACCTAACTTATCCTCAGAACTCATTGAGCCACTCACATCAATCAGAAAAACTAAGTTAGACGGTGGAGCTTCTTCGTGTTCAATCTCGTCACCTTGTAAAGTAACTTTCAGTAAATGATGTTTTTCGTTCCAAGGGCAATCACCTAATTCCGTATCAACAATAAACGGGTGTTCGTTATCTTTTTGAATGAGTTCGTATGGGAAATAGTTAACAAACTCTTCAAGTCGAACGGCCGCAAGTGGAGGAAGGTATCCTGAGTTTACAATTCGCCTCACATTTGTGTAGCTTCCCTTATCAACATCAATAGAAAATGTGCTTAACTCTTCACCCGCACTTAGTTTATATTCGTTTTCATGGTAATACTCGTAGTCTTCCATTAGCAGATCAAATACATGTCTAGATAAGTCAACAGTTTTTTCTTTTTGCTCCTTTTTTCTCTTTCGTTCAGCATAAAAATTTGTGCTAGATGGAGCATGAACGTTAGTCCATGAAGAATGATTGAAAACATCATAGTTTTCATACTGAGCTGGGAGCCCACCAGTAATTACAGGTGTTTCTTCCACTTCATTTTGGGGTAGATTATCTGGTCCTCGCACTTTAATGCCATCTATGTATACATAGTTAGCATCAGCTCTCCCTCCCCTAATAGTTAGGTTTCCAGATCCATTGTCTGAAGAATAAATACCTCCTACTGTAGCGGCAACGCTAGCTGCTCCTCGAGCAGGCATCCTCATAAGTTCGTCTCTTGTTATAGTTGTTGAAACTACTGTTTGGTCTTTTTCGAAAACAGGAATCTTGTACTCTATTACCTGAACTTCTTCAAGCATTTCTGTACTGGTTGAAAGCTCAGTTAAATGCTTGGGGATATAGGTAGTTTTTCCACCTTCAATTACAACACTGTCTATTCGTTTGGAGTTCATTCCAATTCTAGTGAGTTGAATTGAATACGTATCAGGAAGTATTTCGTTAATGAACACTATTCCATCGAAATCAGTAGCAGCTCCAGAAATCAATTTTTTTCCATTTAGTACAGCCACATTTACAAATGGAACAGGCTGTTTCGTTTCTTTATCTGTTATTGTTAGAGAGATAGATCCTTGATCTTTTTGGGAGTATCCACTGGCAGAAAGGAATAAAACAGCCAGTAGTAAAAAGCACCAGTTTTTCATGATAGTTTGGGTTTTAAAAGTTGAACATATCTTGAAGATACTTTATCAAAATGCCCGATGCCATCTGTTTTGAGAGAACGGTGAGTTTATTTGAGGTAATGGATTGAAACAAAAAAGCCTACCAACATTACCGCTGGCAGGCTAAAATCACAACCATGATTAGATAAACCACAACAAGTGCTTAAATTCAGGTTTAGCACTTATTTAAAAAGCTCGATCAACGGGCTTACTGATTTCGAAAATTTGTACACTACGTCAATAGCATCTTCATTGTTGTTTTTCTTTTTGTCTTGCTTTTTGGTAGTAAGCTGTACTGGAATATGTGTAATATCATTACTATCTACCACTACACTATCAATGAGAACAGCTCCCATTCCTTCGGGAAACAATTTTGCGTTATAGGTTCCACTTGCTACTTGTTTTATAAAAAGAGAACCATCATGTTCTGAAGTTGCCCCAGCAACAACTGTATTATTATCAAGTAGAAGAGCATCAATACGAGGAATATGATCATTCCCTTCGCCATAGGAAAAGGTGAAATAAATAGAGCCAGTTGATTGAGCAGAATTTGGATGAGCAATAAAGAGGGTTAGACCTAGGAGGAAGAAGTATGCGTTTTTCATAAAGCATCTGGTTTTAAAAGTTCGACATATCTATAAGTTACATTCTTATGTACCAATATGCCATGTGCTTTGAGAGAACGGTGACTTCGTTTGCGAATACGGATCAGTGCAAAAGAACTGAACCTCCTTTTGGTTTAAAAGATGGAGGAGCGTTTCAATTAGTTTCTGAGGTCTTGGGTAGAAATGCCCCTAGGTGAAAGTAGTTATTGGATATAGGTGTTTTTTTGAGTGTAAGTGTTTCAATCTGAATTTGTTAAATCGGTAGATGTGCTCTAGTGTAATAGCTTGTATTGAAACAATTTGGTCTTATCAAAAGCTTTTGAAACGATAAGATTTAAAAAAGTTACCGAAACAAGTCCATTGCGCCTAGCAAAATTTTATCAAGAGGTTTCAGACACTAAAACATCTAGTCGCTATTCACCTGTGGAGCAGACCCCACTTTAAAAAACGACCTTTTCTCGAAGGCCAATCGAGTAGGCGGAAATCCGAAAAGCCTTATGAGTAGGAAAACAAGATTTTGAATGATGGAACTTCAAACAAATTACGCAGTAGAAGAGAATAGCTTTGCTTTATCGGCATGGAGAGAAAGAACAATGATTACAGATGTTGTACCTCTTGGTAGCTCATCTTTAGAGTTTAGTGCCAGTATCCCAGCGACTGGAAGTAACAGAGGATACTTTGTGAGAATAATTGATGAGAATGACAAGGAAGTACCTGGAACTTATCAGCAGCACGTAAGCTCAAACCCTAATGTTGAAGGCAGAATTAGTTCTCGTGATTTATCACTTTTTACAGAAGATTATCGATTAGAGTTTGGACCACACTACACTGCAACTGATGTAAATGCTGTTGGAGCAACAGTAAGCTTAGATCAAGGTCAGCCATCAAACTTTCAAGGAAGCTCATTAACAGGCCTTTCAGATGGACGTGATTTCGTTGTCTTTCGATATGCAACTGTAAAGGAGATATTTGATACTCAAACAGATGTTCAAATTTATCTAGTAGAAGGTCAGGGTCTTCAACCACAATCTGCAGCTGTTGAAGGAAAAGTTTTTACATTACGAAAAGGAGATCCATATACAGGAGTAGATAACCTAAAGTTTAACAGAAACTTAGCTGAAGGAAAAACATATACGTTGTGTATGGGTATTTTTAGTGGAGTAAGACAAATTGCTGGTTACTCTTTCATTGCAAGATAGTTAGAGCATAACTAAGTTAAAAAGCCTGGCTAGTGTTCAGGCTTTGTTGAAGAAAGCAAAAAGCCAGTTGGTGAATTCATATGAATCTCCCAACTGGCTTTTTCAGTGCGGGCGGAGGGACTCGAACCCACACACCTCGCGGCACTAGATCCTAAGTCTAGCGTGTCTACCAATTTCACCACGCCCGCAGTAGACCTTTACAAAAGGACGGCAAAGATAGTTTTTTTTCTTTTCGGTAAAACCTTTTATCAAAACTTGTGCAACATTGGGTTATTTTATCTTTGGCACCCTAATCTAGATTGATATGCTCACGCTTGATCCCGCAGAATTAGAAACGCCTGTTCTGCATAGTTATTTGTTGAGTGCAGTGGCTCCAAGACCCATTGCATTTGCTAGTACAATTGATGAAGATGGAAACCCTAATTTAAGTCCGTTTTCGTTTTTCAATGTGTTTAGTGCAAACCCACCAATTGCTATTTTCTCACCAGCTAGAAGAGTTAGAAACAATACTACAAAGCATACTTTAGAGAATGCGAAAGCAACAAAGGAGGTGGTGATCAATGTTGTGAACTATGACATTGTTCAGCAAATGTCTTTAAGCTCCACCGAGTATGGAGATGGTGTTAATGAGTTTGAAAAGGCTGGTTTAACCCCAGTTGCTTCGGATGTAGTGAAGCCTTTTAGAGTGAAAGAGTCGCCAGTTCAACTAGAATGTAAAGTAAGAGAAGTAGTTGAGCTTGGTAACGAAGGCGGTGCTGGAAATCTAGTTATTTGCGAAG
Source organism: Flavobacteriales bacterium UBA6049 (assembly GCA_002429085.1). Taxonomy (GTDB): domain Bacteria; phylum Bacteroidota; class Bacteroidia; order Flavobacteriales_G; family Salibacteraceae; genus UBA6049. The sequence continues at coordinate 28,431 of DIYR01000137.1, read as the reverse complement.
TTCTCCGCGTTCATGTTTCTGAAGAAGTACTAGACGATAATGGAAAGATCGATACACAAAAGATTGATCTTGTGGCTAGAATGGGAGGAGATTGGTACTGCCGTGCACATGGTGATGCATTGTTCGAAGTAGCTAAACCACTTCGTACCCTTGGAATAGGAGTAGATCAAATTCCAGCTGATATTCGTAACTCAACAATTCTAACAGGAAACGATTTAGGAATACTTGGTAATGTAGAAGAGATTCCAGATGAAACAGAAGTGAACGATTACAAACTGATGGAGTTGAGTGACTTGTTCATGGAATACCAAGACGATGCGGTTATCTTAGAGCGAAAGCTACATGAGATGGCTAAAGAATTATTAGCAAATGGCAGGGTAGCTGATGCATGGAAAACCCTATTAACTTTTAACGATAGATAAATGGAATTAGCAGGTAAAGTGAAACTTTTGTTTGATACACAAGAGTTTGCAAGTGGATTTAAGAAGCGAGAGTTTGTAGTGACTACACAAGAGCAATATCCACAAGATGTGAAGTTTGAAGCGATTAAGGAACGCATTGATATGATTGATCAGTTGAAAGTAGGGGACGAGGTCACCGTACATTTCAATATCCGCGGAAATGAATATCAAGGAAAGTACTTTGTGAACTTGCAAGCTTGGCGTATTGAGAAAGGAGCAGGAACTCCAGCCTCTGCAGCTCCAAGTGCAGCTGGCACGGCTACTCCTCCAGCAGCTCCAATGCCAAATGCCGCTCCACCAGTTCCAGAAGTTGGTGATGAGGATGATTTACCATTCTAAGCAATTACAGAAATGATATTGAAAGGGAGGATGTTTGTCTTCCCTTTTTTATTTTGCTAAAAACCAGCACATGCAACGGATTGCTCTTTTTTTAAAACGTACATTACCCAGCCCGTTTAGTATAGCCCTTATTTTAACAGGGCTAACACTTGTTCTAGCACTAGTTTTCACTAATGGCGATGAAAAATCTTCTGATGTACTGAATTTGCTGTTGTTTTGGGAAGACGGGTTGTGGAATTCTAACCTATTGGTTTTTGCATTTCAAATGATGTTGATGTTAGTATTAGGCCACATGTTAGCTCTTTCTCAACCAGTAGATCATTTACTACAACTGCTTACTCAAAGAATTAATAATGGTGCGCAGGCTGCGGCATTAGTAACGTTTGTTGCTATAGTAGTTGGCTTGTTCAATTGGGGATTAGCGTTAATTGTTGGAGCTGTATTTGCTAGAAAGGTTGGCGAGTTTGCTTTAAAGAGAAATATGCCGATAAACTACCCTTTGATAGGTGCTGCTGGGTACGCGGGATTGATGGTGTGGCATGGAGGAATAAGTGGTTCGTCTTTGGTCAAGGTTGCAGAAGAAGGTCATGTCGGTAAGATGGTGTCTGCAGAATTTTCATCGTTAGTTCCCGCTGCTATACAGTTTGATCAAACTGTGTTTAGTACCATGAATAGTGTGGTTAGCTTGTGCTTGATCATTATTTTACCATCGCTCATGTATTGGTTAACAAAGCGCACAAAGTCAACACCTATTCAGATTAAACAAAAGACAGATTTCTCGGTGGATGATGTCTCTACAAATAGATTTCAGTTAGATACATCGCCCTGGTTTGTGAGAATGTTTGGAGTCTTATTGTTAGTGATTGTAGTATATCAGCTGTTAGACAAAGGTTTTTTAAAATTCTTTACTCCGAATAGAATTAACCTTGTGCTATTGATGTTGGTTTTTTTGATGCATAACAATGCTAAATCAGTTTTACATGCTTTAGAAGATGCTATTCAGGGAGCATCAGGAATACTCGTGCAATTTCCTTTATACTTCGGAATTATGGGAATTGCTAGTCAAAGTGGTTTGTTGAAATTGGTTAGTGAAGGTTTCGTAGCTCTAGCTTCGGCAGATTCCTTACCTATCTTCACTTTCATAAGTGCTGGATTAGTTAATGTTTTTGTGCCAAGCGGGGGAGGGCAGTGGATTGTACAAGGGCCAGTCATATTGGATGCGGCTCTGCAACTAGAGAGTAACCTAAGTAAGAATATCATGGCTCTTGCATATGGCGACCAACTCACCAATATGCTTCAACCTTTTTGGGCCTTACCGTTACTGGGTATTACAGGCTTAAAAGCTCAAGAAATACTTCCCTACACATTGATCTTATTGATAGCTGGGGCTACCATTTTTGTGAGTGCATTACTGATTTTTTAGGATCTTTTAAGAAACTCAATATCAAAATAGTTCCGAATAGGAAAGGGTAGAGTATAGTAGAAGTTAATTGTTTTACAAATGAGTGATTATGTATTAGATCTTTAGTAAAACGCTGATCTATAAATGTCTTGAGAAATAGATATCCAATTAAGGTAACGCCAAGACTTATTCCCTTGAATGATAATATGAGTAAAGTAGGAACAACTAAATTGGAAACTGCAATCACCCAACCAACGGAAGTAATATGATGTAAAGAATCGTATTGCTTTAGCTTACTAGCCCAACGGACACGTTGTTTTATAGAGTCTGAAAGTGTATTTGGAGAATTGGTTGCAACGCTTGCTTCACGTGAATTGACAAAAACAATACTTTGAGAACTTTGCCTCCAAGCTGTGAATAGTAAATTACTATCATCGCCAGAGTGGTAACTCAAAGTGTTTGATGTGAAAGCGGTGCTCACTAAACTTTTCTTGAATAGCATGTTCGCTCCATTTGCCATTAGAGGTTCTTGTTTAGCAATGCTTAACCGAGTAAGCTGCTGAAGAGCAGCATGTTCAGTCATGAGAAGGTTGCCAAACCATTTACAAGGGGTGTTTAACTGAACGGGGCCAGCAATAAACGAGGATGTATCTGATATGGAACTCGTCATGAACTGTATCCAATTAGAAGATGGAATACAGTCAGCATCGGTCATTAAAATCCAGTCATACTTTGCCCGATTAGTCCCTGATAGAATGGCGTGTTTCTTACCGTTCGATGCGTTCATCATGTATTCGGCATCCGGAAATTTGGGTAAGATAGATTGAATCATATTGGACGAATTGTCCGTAGAATGATCATCAACAAAAATGAACTGTACATGGTTTAAGTTACTTGATTGGTTTAGAAAAGATTCAAAAAGTTGTTGAAGGTGCCGTTCCTCATTTTTGATGGCAATTACTACTGTTACAGGAGTGTTGTGGGAGGTTGAGGATGGTGAGTTGGTTAAATGATCAAAGGCTAGATATCCATTTAACAACGTACCATACCTAATCAATACGATGATAACTACTCCAACTATAATCCATTCAACCATGACGCTTGATTTTAAATGGTGCGGTCACAATAAATATTGTTCCGATCAATGCTGGAAATGCAACATTGATAAGCCATAGTGTAAATGTCGCAGAAATTATTGCAATACTAGGAGCATGTGTTACAGAGAAGAAGCTAAGTGCCACAGCTTCTCGTATGCCAAGTTCTGCTAATGCGATGGATGGAATGGCAGAAATTCCAAGGAAATTGACAGGAATTAGGGTAATGTATTGAGATAAAGTCATGTTACTTTGGAAAAACTCCAATAAGCAAAAGTATTGGAAGCAATAGGTGCCGAACCTCAGAAAGCTGTAGACTAGAATCATGGTATAATCATCACTACTAAATCGATCTAATAGAGCTAACGCTTTTCTAAATGACTTCCAGCGCTGAAACAATGGACGTAGAATACGCTTTAAAAGAGATAAATGATAGTAAAAGATATATGCAAGACTAAGTAGCATAATTACACCGAAAATGGTGATATATACGATGTATACGGATAACTCATAACTGTATTCATTACGTATGAATGCAATGAATGCAACGGATCCTAGCGTTACGGTTACCAGGAGTTGAGCTATAGAACATACCATTGAAACAACAATGGCGCGTAACCTGTTTTTGCTTTTAACATAAAGCATTTTACCAGCGAACTCTCCAGCCCTATTAGGCGTGAAAACGGATGCAGTGACCCCAGCAAGTGTTGCCTTAAGACTTTTGGAAAAAGAGAATCGTTCAATTCTTCGAATGAGTTTTTTCCATTTAAGAGCTTCTAAACTCCAGTTAAGAGGAACAAATAGAAGGGATAGAAAAAAAAGAAAGCGTGTATTATTAGAACTCCAAGTTTCAGACCAGTATGCGGAGAACGAATCCCAATCGTTAGAAATTGTAAGTCGGTAATAGATAAACCCGATAGCCAAGGAAATAATCAGGAACTTGATTAACCATCCTAACTTCTTCGAGTATTTGCGTTTCTTTGTTCTGCGCACATTACAAAGCAAGTTATTTTTTGAAATCAGAACGAGTTATATTAGGTATTGATCCTGGAACTACAATTATGGGATACGGTGTAATTAGGGAAGAGGGAAAGACACCAATCCTCTTGGAGATGGATGTTCTCAATATGAAGAAACTCCCGTCACATCCTGCTAAACTTAGAGCCATTTTTGAAGGCACTTTATCTTTAATTGATAAGCACCTTCCAGATGAATTGGCGATTGAGGCTCCATTTTTTGGCAAAAACGTTCAAAGTATGTTAAAACTTGGGAGAGCACAAGGCGTAGCTATTGCAGCAGCAGTCTACAGAGATATACCTATTGTAGAATACTCTCCTAAAAAGATAAAAATGGCAATAACTGGAAATGGTGCAGCAAGTAAAGAAGAAGTGGCTCTAATGCTCAAGAGTATTTTTAAGATAAAAGAACTCCCAAAAGATTTAGACGCAACTGATGGACTTGCTGCTGCGTTGTGCCATCACTTGCAAGTCCATACTGCTAATGGCAATCAAATAGAATCTCCTTTACCTAAGAAAAAGACTGCGAAAAAAACAGATTGGGCAACGTTTATAGCTCGAAATCCAGATAAACTTAGATAGCGGATTTAATTCTACTTGCTGTTGAAGTAAATTCATCTTTCGTGAATTCTAGCTTTGGTTGCGCGAAATCAATATCATGAACACCGTTAATTGGAACTAGGTGAACATGAGCATGTGGGACTTCTAAACCAATAACAGCTACTCCTACACGCTCACAGTCAATAACCGATTCAATGGCTTTGGCAATTTTTTTACAAATGGGCATTAGTTCGGATAGTGTATGCTCGTCCTGATCGAATAGATAATCTATCTCTTGCTTTGGAACTACTAAGGTATGCCCTTCACGAAGCGGAAAAATGTCTAAAAAGGCGATAAACCTGTCGTCTTCGTAAACTTTATACGCAGGAATTTCGCCTTGAATTATTTTGGTGAATATAGATGACATTATCTGGAGATTTCAAGTATCTCAAAGGTAATCTTTCCTGTAGGAACTTGTATTTCTGCTTTATCTCCAACAGACTTTCCTAATAAACCTTTACCAATTGGGCTCTCTACCGATATTTTACCTGTCTTTAAATCTGCTTCTTTAGCAGATACGAGTGTATAGGTCATTTCCATCTTATTCGCTAGATTTTTGATGCGAACTTTAGAGAGTATAAGTGCTTTGGAAGTATCTAGTTGAGACTCATCAATAATTCGGGCGTTGCTTACAATTTCTTTGAGCTTTGCAATCTTAGCTTCTAGTAAACCTTGAGCTTCTTTAGCCGCATCGTATTCTGCATTTTCAGATAGATCACCTTTATCGCGGGCATCGGCAATCTGTTGCGAGATTTTAGGCCTTTGAACTGTTTCCATGTCCTTCAACTCATCCTTTAGTTTTTGAAGCCCTTCTTCGGTATAGTATGAAACGTTACTCATAAACGTTTGGATTAATGTCTGTTATATAAAAAATTAAATCCCGCCTCCTTACAGAGACGGGATCAGCAAAAGTATGTATTTCTATGTTATAGATTGATACGAGCACCAATAGAATGGATACCACCTAAAGACCTCGTTAACCTATAAGAATAGTCGATATCGAAAGTTCCACCATTTTTAGTAATAGGAACAGCAACAGTACCTCCGAATGTTGGCCCTGTGATGATATTTTTATTTTCACTATCATCAAATAAATCCTCTTCATAAACTAATCCTGCACGCAACATGAACATTTCTTTGAAGGCGTATTCAGCGCCAATATTGAATTGATCTTTACCGAATGAATTAGACAAGAAAGACCCAGAACCAGTTATTCTATGCATCGATTTGATTTCTGTACCGGTAGAGTCTGCTTCTTCACCTAAATAATAATCGTAAGAGAATCCAATATTAAGTGTTGAAGGCATCTCAAAATCTTGTGATCTAACAGCTAGGGTAAATTCTTTACCATCTAGTGTAGTTACTTGAGATAGACCATCACCATTGAATTGCATTTTACCACCTACATTTTTCAATGCGATACCAAATTTAATATGCTCTTTCTTACCTGTTACATAACGGATACCAGCATCAAAAGAGATACCAGTAGCACGTGCATTTGAAAGACCTTCTGTGGTCACACGTGTCGTTATACCTGCGTAGATCGAGTTAGAAAATGCTCTCGCGTACGAAAGTGCAAAGTTTCCATATTGTAAGTTATACGTTCCTGCAGTACCATCTGGTTGATTTGTAGTTGTTCTGTCAATATCTCCAAAACTTGTAGTCATAACGGAAATACCCAAAACACTTGTTTCACCAACGCGTTGACCGAAGCCTATGGCATTTAGTGATACACCAGAAGTAGCTAAATAACGAGTGTGGGTAAAGTTTAATTCAGTCTTGTCAACAAACGCCAAACCAGCTACGTTTAGGAAAGTTGCTTCAGTTCCTGTTACACTAGCCATATTTGAGTGGGCAAGACCAGAACTTCTTGCCCAAGGGTTAATTAATAGTTGGTTGGCTCCATTTGCCGCGATGCGATCTTCATTTCCTGCGAGTGCAGTATTTGAACCTATCGTCAACACTGTAAGGGATCCTAACAATATACTTTTATAAAGATTTCTCATTTGTTTTTTTCCTTTATCGGTTAGATAATGTTTAGATAGATTTCAATTAGAATGAATCAAGATCTACTGGTCTCATTACAGCAAACCATTTAATTACTTGCTCACCAACACCTGGCACATCTACATGAATTAGATACACTCCACTTGCAATTGGTATACGTGCATGGTTTTTCAAGTCCCAATCAATCGAAGTAATGTTAGGATCATCTTTTGTGAATTCACGAACAAGAATACCGTTTAAAGTGTAAATCTTGATGGTAGCACGTTCAGGAAGATTTACAATTTTAACACGATTATCAATCTTATCCACTTCATATGTACTATATGCGTAATACGGGTTTGGTACAACATTGATGATATCAAGAGCGTCATCAGCAATTGATTTAACGTTTGTAGATGGCTCCAAACCATTTAAGCTGAATTGATAAACAGGTAGACCACCATTTAAGGTTTGTCGCACGACATTTGCCGTATCTTCATTTAATACTGGTGTTGGAGGAATAGTTCCCCTAAACACTGGTGTATATTCTAATTCTTCACCTGTACCGTAGATAACACTACCTCTAACATATATAGAATCGTTGTATAATACGGGACCAGCTTCAACAAGGTATTGAATACCGTTTTCTAATTGATCGCCTACACTTTTAGTCTCAGTTAACATCGAATGTCTTCTATATGGACTAGTAACTCTAAGTTTTACAACAACGTCTGTTTCAAGAAGACTTCTACCCAATACTAGGCGAGGGTACGCTACCCAGTTACAAGCTCTCCAAACTTGTTGAATTTCATCTCTACCACCAACAGTCAATTTGTCTACGATAAATTGACCTGCATCATATGTTGGCATTCGTGAAGAAGGATCTTCCTCGAAGAAGTACGGGAACACTATAGCATTTTCTTCTACAATATTGTTTCTGAAGATGTAAATGAAGTGCTTACCACCATATCTACGGTCTCCGCCAAATGCACCTTCTGTTTCAGTATTTGTTGGATTCCATATCATATCTGCACCATTCTCAGAAATTAGATACGAATCTTCGGCAAATGCAATGTTTAATCTTTCTCCTGTTTCGATGTCAATAGCATAACCAGGGAACCAACCCATACCAGTTGTAGCTATAAAACTTGCGCTATTTGGATCGGTACTAATGGTACCTCCATTTGCAGTATCAGCAGGGTTACCGTCTTTATCAACAGAAGGAGATTGTCTTAAGTGCATTTTAAATGCTCCTCCTATTGCTAGGTTAGGATCATCTTGAGCTTCAATTACAGGTGAACGTGTCCATTTATCCTTGTCATCAGTAATATAAATATTCACATTATTTAAATACTGGATGATATAAGCATTGCTTGCTGGAACTGATTGGAAAATTCCCGTAGGGCCAGTATGATTTAGAAAACCTGATGGTCGATACCTTATATTACTAGATGGATTATGAGCAAGGGCAGATGACATCCTAAACGGAGCCCACCACCTGTCGATAATGTTTTCATAATCTTCATTAGGATCAATGAATCCACCACGTAGAGTATCAGGGTCATAATCATTATTGGCGGGATTGCTGTCATCATCGGAAGTTCCTGATCGAATCCAGTTTAAAACAGAATCTTGACCACCGTCATTATCACCAAAACCAGTTAACCAAGTTTTACTGTCATCACTGAACTCAATAGTAGAAGTTAGCATACCGTTGTTATCAGTATTATCGATATCACCAGGAAACGCTTGTTGACGAGTTCTAATTGATACTCCTAAGTCCGGGATAATTTCTTCAGATCCAATTTGAATAGAAGAACCTGATGTTGCAAGTAGCGAATCTGTATCGGCATCAAATATTTCCCAATATGAATTAGTCATATCCTGAGAAGCCGAGGTATCTTTAAATACTACTGTATAATTACCAGCACGAACACTTAGAGGATCAACAACTTGAACTTGGATTGGTGTATGGTTTGCTACATAATCAATGTATGTTGGAGTATTACCTGATAAAATATTATTGGCTACGCTATCTGGTATATCTAAGTTAAATCCAGAGTTCCCAAGACCTTCAAGCTTAACTACAGGTACTGATTGTGCATAAATTGAATTAAGCGAGGTACCGTTATTTCTAACACTTGGCTTGTGAGGTATAGCTGTTATCACCGGAATTGGGCCTGTGGCAGACCTTCTAGATGGAAGATAAGGTGTTTTCTGACCATCTAAATCATCTGGAGAGTTTTGTTTATAATTTTTATAGTTGTTGTGTGCATAAGCAATTGCCATGTAGTAGTACGTCTTATGATTTATAATAGTTCTGTCTCCTTCAGCAAATAAATCCTGATCTATTCTAACAGACTTGAGTACACCATCGTTTTGTGCATTAATAACCCTAGGCAAAGCTTCTTCTGCGTTAACTTCTGTGTTAAAGATGTAATTTGTTAAGTCTTCAACATCATCCTTAATGTCAGATTGAAACACTAAGCGAGCTCGAGTGTCATCGTAGATATCAGAAGCTGAGACAGATGCATCTGCCAGTTGATAAATTTGGTAACCTTGGAACTTGTACGTTTGATAGTCTAAGGCTTCTTGTGGTGATAATGAATCAGGAGGAATGATAAAAGGATCAGCTTCTGCATATGATTCATTGTAGTTATTTGAAGTAGCATTGTTGCCAATTGTCAAAATAATTTCTTGGTCAAGTTCTACTACTTCCAAATTGGGAGCATCAGGTCCATCTAGCAATTGAAAGCAATTGTCAAATAAAGCTTGCGTCTTTTGATCATCTACTAATAATTTAGATACAGATGCATTAGCACCACCAGAATTAGCTCTAGACCAAACAACCCCTACTGTTACATTATTCACTGCACCAGGAGCAAGAATAAACGGACCAGAAGACTGAACAAAACGTCTGTCATCAGGAGCATTACCAGCAGTAACTTCCGTCCAAGGTTCACGAACTGTACCACCTGTTCCCCAACCAATCGGATCAGAGTCTCCTGGAAACAAGAAATCGGCTTCAATCAATGGAGCCTCAAAGTCGCTTTGAAGACCTCTTCCACCATATACCATCCTTGAATTATCTCTCCAGAAGGATCTCAAATAGTTGTAATATTCCGGGGCAGTTTGAGGGTCACCATCGTTACCACCTCCATTATTAAAATAAAGGAATGCACGCATACCAAGACGTTCATTATCTGGTATCCCATCTCCATAGCCAACTCCCAAACCAGAATAGGGAATTCCATCATCAGCGATAGCTCCATCATAATCATTCAAACAAAGACAATTATCTTTTCCATCATCATCTTGGAAAGGACCTTGGAAAAAATCAACACCGATGGCAGGTGGGTTAGTTCCATAACCAGTAGCTCCACCAGATGATTCGTCTAATTCGTCACCATTGTAAGCATATCCGAGACCTCTAGATACATCACAACCGACATAATCGTCTTGTGCATTACCAAGATCTGAATCAACGAAGAAACCAAAATAGGTGTCTCTTAGTAAGAATGTAGATCTGTTATGAAGTTCGTAATTGTAGAATGTCATATTGTTAACCTCATCATTGGTAGCAAATCCAAAAGCTTGAGCACGAACTTCCATACCAATAGCTTCACCTCCAGTTTCAGTATGAATGTTTCCTCGATCATTGAAAACCCACCAAAGGTTTTCATCTCCGTATATGTCAACAATTCTGGAAGAACCGCAGTTCTCCACTCCATCAAGTTGATATCGTGGATAATCTCCATCTGATTGTGGATTATAAAGTCCATCACCATTATTGTCAATAAATGGTGCAAGCTGAAAATCCTGATTAAATGGTGCGGACGGATCTCCGTGAGCAGGCCATTCTAAAATTGATTGTGGAATTTGATATCCTGGGAATAACTCTTGAGCGTCACAATCATCATCTAAATTACAGTTATACCACTCTCGAAATAGAGCAACTTCTGCTCTCGTAGTGCGGAAGTGCTTATCATATTCATTGCATGTTTCAGGTGAAATTTCTGCATCTATAGTTGATAATGGACCAGTCCAAAAGTCTGTTCCTTCTGATCTAAATCTTAATGCAGCTAATTTCAACTGTCCAGATTGATCTTCACCTCCTAACCACAGTGAACCAGCGAATAATGCTGTACGACCAGAACCACTCGGAATCTCATATCTAGCTTGGCCAACGAGATCCCACCACATATCACCTCCAGTTTGGATCAATGCTCTAACGTTATTAATTTCTAAAACTTCACTTGAAGTCGGTTGATTACAGTTCGCGGCAATGGATGTTCCGCCTCCTGCACCACGTTTGCCAGATGTACTACCAACGTACTGTCTAGCTTGTATACTTGTTGTTAATCCAAGTATACCTGTTAAAACCAGTATGAGATATTTATAATTCATCATGATAATAATTCCTGTTTTAGAAGTTCAAGATGAACCCAATACGTGTTCTTCTTGGAAGTGAATAATACCTGTAATCTTGCATGTTCATAGTGTATAATTCTCTGAACGATTGTGGATCATTTTGAGTGGAAATTTGTTGCTCTCGTACAGGTTCTGTTAAGTAACCGTCATCATCTGAAGACCCAGTAGCTCTATAGACAATAACAGAGTTGAGTGAGTTAAGCACATTCAACATTTGTAGGTATACGTTTAGCGACATGTTGCGTTTATTTTCTCCTTTACCTACTTTTAATGGAATGTCACGATCTAAACGTAAATCAACTCTAAACTGCCATGGCAAACGTGATCCATTAACTGAACCATCAAGTAGAGGTGATCCACCTCCACCATTTATGCGAGTACCAGTAGCAATTAATTGTTTACTGTATGGAGTACCAGAACCTAAATTAAACTGGAAGTTAGCACCAGTGTTCTCAAGAACCTTGAAATCGCCAATCACGGGACCTTGATATTTTCTATTTGGATCAGCCGACCCACCATAACGATAATCTACTGTAGCCACAATTGTGTGACGTTGATCATAGTTTAGAGGCGTAGAAGATCTCAAGTTTTGAAGACCAGCTCTAACTAAGTTCAATGCACTTTGAGTATTCGAACCTGTACCTTCTGCAAATTGCAATGTGTATGCCGCTCGCATCGATATGTTACCAGTTCTCCTCATATCATAAGAGAAAGTTAGACCTTTAACTGTACCAAAATCGATATTATCAAAAGTTGTATACGTTTTAGGATAAGCTTGTTGCACACCAACAACTTGTATTAGATCGCGTAATTCTCTATAAAAGGCTTCAATTGAAATTGAAGATCGATCAGTGATTTTTTGCTTAAAGCCTACTGAGTAATCAATGGTTTTTTCAGGTTTCAAATCAGGGTTCGCTATGATATCCGTAGCAGTTCTTTGATTCATGAAATAGTAATCCAAAGGATTCAATCTGGCATAGTTAACAAGATCACCACCTGCTGTTGGTCGTTTCGTTAAAACATCATAGTGAGCAAAAAATGTTGCTTCTTCTGAGATTGGGAAAGAGAATGAGATACGAGGCATGAAATTCACCTGCGGTGTATAATCTTCGAATGAAGCTGAAGTAATATCAATCGATTGATTATTCTCTGGATCAACTAAAAATGGCTGTGCAGTTGAATTTGATCCAGCTAATATACTAGCATCTTGAATTTCGATACCGTCTGCATTGTACCATGTGTCATCATTACGATAACCAACAATTGATGAAGGATCTTCAACATTATCTACATATACAACGTAGTTATCACCAATGTTACCTGGTACAGAATAGTTCAAGCTATTCTCGGCAATTAAATCTTGAACTGCTTGCTCACCTGCTTTTACAGTTGGGAACAATACATACTTATCTTTTAACACAGATTGGTTCGCATCATATCTATCTACACGTAACCCAATATTAAAGATCAAGTCATCAAACGCAAATTTATCTTGAATATATCCAGCAACATACGTTGGTCTGAATGCTCCAATTGGACGAGTATAATTATTATATTCATCAGTCGCAGTAAAGAAATCATCGATGCTTGGATTGTCAGAGGTTCTATTGCCATGTACATCGTATCCATAGTAGTAAACCAACTCGTTCCCTCCATTTAATAACTCATTAGCACTGAAATAATCAATTTTTAACTGTTCAGGATCCAAGGCGTGAAAATCAATAAAATCAGTCCCGTCAGTATTCCATCCGTTGGCTCTACGAATGTTGTAATCAAGAAAAGATTGAGTTTCAGATTGATCAGCATCACCTCGGAAAGCTCCTTCAGAAGAGTTCAATCGGTTATAAATTACAGTTGGATATGTATTTGATTCATCCTCAACAAAAATTGGATTTGTATCATCGATTTCTGAGATATGACTATTTGCCAATTGATTACCTGTGGTCCACAGGCCGACAGGCGATACAGAATAGCCACGGTCAACACGTTGCTCATATTCAAACCCGATCGAGATAGCATGATTTTTAATGTCGGCCGATCCCATTGCTGTTATGCGGAATTGAGATGTATTACTGCGTTGAAAACGATTCCAAGTGTAAGCATGATTATCCCAAATATTATAAACTTGATCCGGAGTTCTTGCTAGATCTCCGTTAATCAGCCCTCCATTCGCTCTAATGTTTTCAAAATTTCTTAAATAAAAGTTAACCTCTTCATCGTCAATGTTTCCATTACCATTCTCATCATTCGTTGCTTGATCAGGATCAAATTGAGGATTTCCCTGATCATCATATCCTTGCCAGCCATAAAGCTCGTAGTAACTTTGTGTATACTGCGCTGCATCAGGGTTTAAGGATGAAGCTCTGAAACCAATTAATGTATCGGCAAATAGTGTTTGAACATTGGCACGTCCTACGTAAACAGGCACTCTGTCGTTACCTGAGCCAGAAAAAATTGTATCATTTTGAAATTCTAGTTGTCTTTCCTGATAACGTGTAAACTTTCCATAATGCCCATAAGCAAATAAGTTGTCTTTATGTTGTTCGCTTTCTCTTCTGTAATTGTCCTCACTATAATCCAATTGAACAGTGTAGAACGCATTTTTGATCGTACTTGCACTTTCTTCACTATCTATTGCATCGTTACCTCCACCTAAACGTTGAGTAAATCGACCAAACACTCTCCACGTGTTTTCTGTAACTAAAGGATTGTTTTCATAGTTGAACAATGCGTAATCGTATTGATACTCATTTCTTCTTTGCCAGTCAATAGATCCACCAAAAGTTAAGTTTGTATTCTTACCTGTGGAAAAATCCAGTTTGCCATTTAAAACAAAACCAGTTTGGGCGGCATTTTCTCGGGTTTCGACTTTTTCAAAAGAGTTCATTCTTAAGAATTCCGCATTTTGCAATGTACCCTGAGTACCAGTACCAATTCTAATTGGATCCGCTTTTAATTGATCAAGCGCATCATCTTTAATTCTCCAAGTTCCAATTGCAGAAGGACGAGGATCTATAATTGAAGTGAAGTTTCCAGCTAAGAAGAAACCTACGATCGGTTCTTTAGTCTTGTTGCCAAGGCTATCTTTCTTCATCAATAATGGACCAGATACAGATGCTTCTAATAAGTTGTATCCATAATTATCTAATTTGAAAGGTGAATCAGGGAAACCGGAAGTTACATATTCCACACTACCAAAGTACTCTGCAGATGGCCCTCTCGTTGTAATACTAATTACCCCACCAGTAACATCTCCATATTGAGCAGGTAGACCACCAGTTATTACAGAGATTTCTTCAACAGCTCCTTGCGGTAAATTATTAGATCCACGGACTTTGATACCATCTATGAAGACATAGTTTGCATCACTTCTTGCACCTCTAATGTTCAAGTCTCCAGTTCCATCATCAGAAGAGTAAACACCTCCAGCTGTTGCCGCAATAGCTTCAACTCCACGAGCAGGCATTTTAACCAACTCATCTTTTGTTACAGTAGTTGATACAACTGTTTGATCTTTTTCAAATACTGGGACTTTATATGCGATAACATCTACAGCACCTAACATTTCAACATTTGCAGACATTTTAATGTCAAGAGGAGTAATCTTATCAGATCTAATTCCAACACCTGAAATTTGAACTGTTTTCATCCCTGTAGCAGAAGCTTCAACGGTGTAGGTACCTGGTGTAATTGGTTTAATGAAGAAAACTCCATCGAAATCGGTAGCCCCACCAGCTTGAAGAACTCCATTCATTTTAACGGCAACGTTAACGAATGGAACAGGCTCGCCTGTTTCTCCATCAACGATCTTTCCTTTCAGTGATCCTTGCTGTGCTAAAGCTGCCAAACTGGTTGCTGTTATGAGCAAAACAGTTGATAGTAAACGTTTTAACATATTTTAAGATTTACTTTTCTTAGAAAACGGTATTAGTCTTTTGTTAAAGGCGGGTAAAGATATACAAATATTGAAACGAGTTCCAAATTTCATTACTTATCTGAAACACCTGAATTTATTGGTGTTTCGTAAAATTAATTGATGTGAAATGTCACTTCCAAAACATCTGTATTAATGTTAACCTAACCCTGTCTTAATCTGTATTGAGACTATTCCTTTTATGTAGATCAAAGTTGACACGATTAACAGGAATTAACAACTATAGTTTAGAAAATGGTCGTGAATTTCAAGATTTCGGTAATCATATCGAGCTATGATACCTGTATGCGTTCTAAAAATGCAGCCTTTTTTCTTCTGGCTACAGGAATGGATGATCCGTCTTTTAGAGAAACATATCCTCCCTCTCCTCTAAAGTACTCTGAAATACAGTTTAAGTTGACCAGATGAGATCTATGCAATCTAAAGAAGCCCTGTGTTTCTAGTAGCTCTTCAAAATGTTTAATGTTCTTGCTTACAAGAATAGATTTACCCGAATCCAGATGAACATATGTATAATTATCATTTGATTCACATCTCACTATAGAGGTTACTTCTACAAACTGGAGACTTTCTAGAGTAGGAAGAACAATTTTGTGGAAGTTAGAATCTACTCCTTTAAAGTTGGTTAGTAAAAACTGAAGCTGATCTTTTTGCTTTTGACTATCGGATGACTGACTTACGACTTCTACAGCATGTTCTAATTCATCAATATCAACGGGCTTTAAAAGGTAGTCAGATGCAGAATATTTAAAGGCTTTGATAGCGTATTCATCATGTGCCGTAACAAATATGACATGAAAATCTGGTGAGGGAAAGTGTTCAAATAAGTCGAAGCCAGATTCGCCTTGCATCTCTATGTCTAAAAATACAATGTCAGGATGATGATTGTTAATCTCATTAACGGCTTCTTTGATTCCTGAAGCAGAACCAATTACTTTTACTGAAGGCGTATATTGCTCTATTAAATTCTGTAGGTTTTGTCTTGCTTTAGCTTCATCATCTACTATAATTGCTTTCATATTGCTTTATTTATTGTGGTTTAGTTAATTCAAGAATTGGTATTCGCAGTGTAACTCTTGTACCTTTAGGTTGATCTCTTTCAAAAAGATCTTCCACGTTAACTTCTAATCGTTCTTTATGGTAAGCATTAAGAGTATCTAATCGATCTTGTATAATATGTATACCACTTGATCGGTGAAAACGCTTTTTACTTTTCTCTTTAATCTTGGCCGAAGCGTCTCTTCCAATACCATCGTCTTCAACAATACAGTTGATGTGTGGCCCTTCTAATTCATATGAGATTTGAATATGTCCTTTTCTTTTCAACCCAGTAAATGCATGAAGGATGGCATTTTCTATAAATGGTTGGGTTAGCATTGGCGGAACATCTATTGATTGGTGCTCAAGACCAGGTCCAATCTCAATAGTGTGATCAAAGACATCTTCAAAACGTAGTTCTTCTAATTCGAGATAGAGTTGGAGAGCGGCAATATCTTCTTCAAGAGGAATGGCATCTCTCCTTGAGTTATCTAACATCAATCTCATCAGTTTGGCAAATTTGCTCAGATAACGATTGGCTTCTCTAGGTTCATTAGAATTGATGAAGTGTTGAATAGAGTTGAGCGAGTTAAAAATAAAATGCGGATTTAGTTGGGCTCTCAAAGCTTGTAACTTCATTTGATCAAGCTTACGCTCTAGTGAATTACGAAGTTGTATTCTCCTTAGTCTATATCTAACTAGGGTAATAATTAATAAAACAATAACCACAACAACTGAAAGCTTGAAGAATAAAGTGTCCCAAATGGGAGGAGTAATCTTAAAAGAGAAAGATTCAGGAGTAGAGTTCCAAATCCCACTATTATTTCTGCTTATAACTTCGAACGTATAGTTACCTGGATCAAGATTCGAAAAAGTGGCTTGATTAAATGAGGAAACAGGAGACCATTCATTAGAAACCCCTTTTAGGCGGTAGCGATACATTACTTGTTGTGGGCTAGTTAGGCAAATGCCTTTAAAAGTAAAGGTGAGATTATTCTGATCGAATGGTAAAACAGTATGGTTGGTAATAGAAGTGTCCTTGTAAAATAGTTTAATGTTAGGAATCTCTAGAAAATTCTCGTTACTATTAGGTCGATACAATTGTTGATTGAATGTGATTAATCCATTCACTGTTCCAAACCATAACAACCCATTTTCATCTATGTAGCATCCATGTGAATTACATTCGACTCCAGTAAACCCTTCATCTTTTCCGAAGCTGATTATTTCAAAATCTTTCGAACTTTCATCTAAGTAAGTAAGCTTATTGATTCCTTGATTTGTTCCAATCCAAATTACATCAGTTGTAGAATCATACTGCATGGTATATATAAGGTTAGAGTTTAAGCCATGTTCAGTCGTAAGGTGCTGAATTGATCTGTCTTTTAAATTGTATCGGATTATACCTTCGAATGTGCCTACCCATAAGTTCCCCTTTTTGTCTTCAGTCATCGCTAAGCAAGTCTCGAAAGGCTGGTCCCATTCATGGAAAACATTTATTAACTGATCGTCAATTAGCTGAAATAATCCTCCTTGATAAGTACCAATCCAGATAGTACCCTCAGAATCTTCGTATAGTAACCATACTTCTGCACCCAATTTAGTGGGTAATTCAATGAAATGTTCTTCGAAATCTGGAAATTCCGTAATCCCATTGTATCCTCCCATAATTACTCTTCCATCTCGTAATTGTGTAATAACGTTTACACTATTTATTGGAAGTCGAGAAGAAGGAAATGATTTGAGTTTCCCCTTATAATAAAGGTTTAAGCCTTTTGAAGTACCTATTAATACAGAATCACCAAAGCATTCAATTGCTTTTGCTTCATCACTTAACAACCCATGAGCTTGATTGATTTCTATGAATGACTTTCCATTGTACTTGAATACTCCTTGGTCTCTCGTACCAATCCAATAGCTATTCTCCGAATCTTGGGTAATATCAAAAACAAACCCAGCTCTTAATCCATCGTTGTAAGTGTAATTCTTAAAAGCATTTCCAGTAGATTTGAAAAGACCATGGCTAGTTCCTATCCATGTGTTTAACTCGGAATCGGTTAAGAAGGTATTGATCTTTCTGATTTGTGTATTCGAACCAATGTTTACTAAATCAAATGTTAGGAGTTTATTTTCTACCGAAATAACATTTACACCTAAGTCAGTTACGGCCCACCATTCTCTATCATTCTTTTGATATGCTTTTAAGACCCTGCCTCCTAAGAGTCCATCTTTCCAAGATATTGATGTTTTACTGGAATCACTCCAGATATCTAAACCACTTTCACAGCCAATAAGTAAAGAGTTGAAATTACTCGATACATTATACACCATGCCTCCTTCCCAGTTATCAACTGATTTGAATTCAGAATATGGAGAAGTTGAATAGCTAAGTCCCTTTTGGGAACCATACCAGAGTGTATCATTCCAAAAAGCAAATGATCCAATGGTAAAAGGATGGTTTAAAGGAATTGAGTGAATAAGTTCTTTATCAGTGATAATTGAGACACTGCTATCTTGCACAACAAATATTCCTTCTGGAAAAGATGAGAGTTGGTGTACAGATGAAGAAATTTGGGAAAAGAGTTTAATGGAATCATTGCTAAGCCAGTTTAACCCCTTAGGCGTGGCTATCCAAAGAGTACCTTTTTCATCGATACACAATTGGTTAATAGTGGTGCTAACAAGGCCGTCTAACTTACTGTAGTTTTTAAATGTTTTTCCGTCAAATTGACTGAGTCCTCCATAACCACCTGTCCAGAGATATCCATTTCTATCTTGAACAATAGTTTCTACTTGAACAAATGGCATCCCATCTGAAACGTTGTATTCTTTGAAATAGTAAGATTGTGCCACTGCAGTAGTTGATATGCAAAGGCACAATAGAAGAGTTAAAGTGGCGGAAGCAAAGTTTAGCTTCAACATTTAATAGTCAGGTCTTTTGAGAATTTCACTGTAAATGACAGCTTTTTGGGTGTCAAATTCAAACTCCGATGAGGGAGCGGTATCAGATATCTCATTTTCGAAAATCGGACTGTTGTTCGATTGACTCTTGACTTTGCTTAATCTAGTCCTACTTTGTTCTTTCTTTTTCTTGAGTTCTTCCTTAAAAGAAGAGTTCTGGTATTTACTTTGGGAGGGATTAGCAGGCCTTTTGTATGTGGGATGTTTGGGTTCAATTATTTCTTCCTCTGCGTATTCATTAATAGTCTCATAGGACGTATCAGTATTACCATAAGCTTCTCGAATAAATGACTCCAGATCAAAAGTGTTGGTCGGTTCAGATGTTGTTTCAGGATTTTTTTTCTTCTTTTTCCCGAATACTCCGAAGACAATACTCATCAGAACGAAAATAACGTAGACTAAATCTCCAATATCCATTAGTGAAATAAACGTGTAAAAAAGCCTCCGCGTTTGTTTTTACGATTCCTTTCGGCCTTTTTAGCCGATTTTTTCATCCGCTTCTGGGTTTTTTTGTCTTGAATAGAACGATGATACTTTCTGCTTTCTTCTTGAAATGCTGCCGCTTCCGCTTTTTGTTCCGCTTTTTTTCTTTCAGCTTCCTTTTGTTTTTGTTCTGGGGTAGAACCTTTGATACTTTGAGCTTGCGTAGATTCTGAAATTACAGTTAAACTGAACAATAGAGCACCAAATAGCCAATACGTTTTCAGAATTGACGTTACTTTGCTACTTATGAAGGGTATTTGGTTCATATTCGGTTTACTGTTCTTGTCGTTGGCCTCTGTCAAATGTAGTAAAACAGAAGACAATACGGGAGTGCCTGTAGTTCGAGTAAATAGACAAATTCAAGTTAATTTACCAGCAAACTTTAATATTCAAGCGATTGGAGGATACGATTATTACTCTGGAGGTTCAAGAGGAATTATCATATATAGATTAGATAATGACCAATTTCATGCTTATGAGCGTCATTCTACGTATCAACCTGAAAATGGCTGTGCTGTGGAAGTAGATTCACTATCCATTGATATTATTGATCCTTGTAGTGATTCGAGATACTCGATTATTGATGGAACTGTAATTCAAGGACCTGCAGTGAATGCACTAAGAAGGTATCAAACCTCGTATGAAAATGGTATTTTAAGGGTCTGGAATTAAAAAAAAAATCCCTGTAAGTGTCACTTACAGGGATTTATCTTTTCTACTTAATACTGATGATTCTTAGTATCTGTAGTATTCAGGCTTAAATGGACCTTCAACCGTTACTCCAATGTATTCAGCTTGATCTTCAGATAATACGTCTAATTCAACACCGATTTTAGCTAGATGCAATGCTGCAACTTTCTCATCTAAGTGTTTAGGTAACATATATACTTCGTTTTTATAGTTGTCAGAATTCTTCCACAATTCTAATTGAGCCAATACTTGGTTTGTGAAAGAGTTAGACATTACAAATGAAGGGTGACCTGTTGCACAACCTAAGTTTACTAGTCTACCTTCAGCAAGAAGAAGAATATCTTTACCATTCACAGTGTACATATCAACTTGAGGCTTAATCTCAGTTTTTGTAGTACCGTGGTTTTCGTTTAACCAAGCAACATCGATTTCATTATCGAAGTGGCCAATGTTGCAAACGATGGTTTTATCCTTCATTGCTTCGAAGTGTTTACCAACAATGATGTCTTTATTACCAGTTGTTGTAATAACAATGTCAGCGCGGCTAACAGCATTTTCCATTTTCTTTACTTCGAATCCATCCATTGCAGCTTGGAGTGCGCAAATTGGATCTATTTCAGTAACGATAACTCTACAACCAGCACCTCTTAAAGAAGCAGCCGTTCCTTTACCAACATCACCGTAACCAGCTACTACAGCAACTTTACCTGCCATCATAACATCCGTTGCTCTTCTAATCGCATCAACCGCAGATTCTTTACAACCGTATTTGTTATCGAATTTCGACTTGGTAACAGAATCGTTTACGTTGATAGCTGGCATCACTAAAGTTCCATTTTTCTGACGCTCGTATAAACGGTGAACACCTGTAGTAGTCTCTTCACTTAATCCTTTAATGTCACTTACAAACTCAGGGAAGCGATCAAATACCATATTAGTTAAGTCACCACCATCATCAAGAATCATATTCAATGGTTTTCCATCTTCAAACGCATTTAACGTTTGCTCAATACACCAATCGAACTCTTCTTCGTTCATACCCTTCCAAGCAAAAACTGGAATGCCAGCAGCAGCGATAGCCGCAGCAGCATGATCTTGCGTAGAGAAGATGTTACAACTAGACCATGTTACATCAGCACCTAACTCAACAAGAGTTTCAATTAAAACTGCAGTTTGGATGGTCATGTGTAAACAACCAGCAATACGTGCACCTTTCAATGGTTTTTCAGCTCCGTACTCTTCTCTAAGAGACATTAAACCTGGCATTTCTGCCTCAGCAAGTTGAATCTCTTTTCTACCCCACTCAGCTAGTGAAATATCTTTTACTTTGTAATTCAGTGTTTTTTCCATAAAGCCTTTTTCGCTTACACTTTGATTGATAAAAAGTTGTCCAAAAGTACAAATATTGATGTGGCGCAAAACATCATTTTAGAGCGCCAGTTATTCTCAGGTCACCGCCTTTGGGTTTGTA
Source organism: Flavobacteriales bacterium UBA6049 (assembly GCA_002429085.1). GTDB lineage: Bacteria > Bacteroidota > Bacteroidia > Flavobacteriales_G > Salibacteraceae > UBA6049. Next base: position 6,525 of record DIYR01000137.1, on the reverse strand, counting down.
ACACACAAGGTGATTTAGATGTTTTGAAAAATCAAGTTGCTTTAACCCCAGCAGAGATTGATAAATTGAACTCTATTCAATACGAACGAAGAAAGAGAGAGTTTCTTGGAGTAAGAAATTTAGTGCAACAACAATTCGGAAAACATGAGCAAATTGTCTATTCGGAGACAGGAAAACCTATGTTGAAAGAGTCTGGATATTGTATTTCCATATCACATTCTGGAGATTATGAGGTGGTTTTTGTTCACCCAACTGATGAAGTAGGGGTAGATATTCAAGTTGTGACACCTAAGATTTTGAAAATTTTAAAGCGCTTCGCTAATGAGAGGGAGTTTGCTCATGCTGAAGGTGATGTTTGGCGAAGTTTAGTGATCTGGTGTGCTAAAGAAGCTCTATTTAAGTGGTATGCTAATGGTGAGGTTGATTTTAGACATGAGCTAGAAGTAGCGTCCTTTGATTTGATGGAGCATGGCGAACTGAAAGCGTGGGTTAAAAAAAGTGACCCAGCAAAAGAACTAACGCTTCGATACGAAAAGTTGGAAGACGCAATGTTGGTGTACACAGTGAATGGTTAATATTGCAACAATGCTACTGAATGATTTTATAACCCTTTCTAAAAACAACACGAGCAAATTGGCTGTGTTGATAGATCCAGATCGTCAGCAACCTGAGGAGCTACAAACTTTAGTAGATTTGGCAGTTTCTTGTGGTGTAGGGTATTTTTTTGTCGGTGGTAGTTTAATGACAGACGTTCGTTTCGAAGAAACCATTGCGTTTTTAAAAGAGGTATCTTCTATACCTGTTGTGATTTTCCCAGGAAGTAATCAGCAAATTTCTTCTACGGCAGATGGTATTTTATTACTAAGCATGATTTCAGGCCGTAATCCAGAATTATTGATTGGTCAGCATGTTATAGCGGCTCCTAGATTGAAGGCTAGTGGAATAGAGTGTTTGCCCACCGGTTACATTCTGGTTGACGGGGGAAGGCCAACAACGGTAAGCTATATCTCTAATACTACTCCAATTCCAGCTGACAAACCGGATATTTCTGCTGTTACAGCAATGGCAGGAGAGATGCTGGGATTAAAACTGATGTATTTAGATGCGGGAAGTGGAGCTCTTAACCCAGTAAGTTCTGAATGTATTAAAAAGGTTAAGGCTTCTGTTGAGACTCCAGTTATAGTAGGTGGAGGTATTCGAACTTACGAGCAAGCTTTAGAAGCCAAAAATGCTGGAGCTACTATTGTGGTTGTAGGAAATAGTTTGGAAGAAGATCCAAATAGGCTACTAGATATTAGTGCTGCGTTTCAACCTGTTGTAACCAAGTAAGTGTTTTTTCAATAGCCTTTTTAGCCGATGTTATCTCGTATCCTAATTCAGATTGAGCTTTGCTCAAATCAGTTCCCCAATGATGAGCATACTTTCTTACAAATGGAGGAGTAATCAACGGTTCTATACCAAATAAGTTAGCAAAAGTCTCCATTAGTTTTGCAGCTCCTAACATTAACGGCAAGGGGAACCCAACCATACTATAGTGTTTACCACTCACATCACCAACAAGCTTGAAGAACTGTCTGTAACTTAAGTTTTCACCACCTAAAATGTAGTTTTCTCCTGATCTCCCTAGCTTCATGGCTTGGATATGACCATTTATCACATCATCTATGAAAACGTAGTTTCCGATGCCATGTCCATTACCTGGTAAGAATCGGAACTTTCCTTTGGCATAATTACCAATCAATTTAGTAACCGCATTTGAAGTACTGAGTACACCTGGTCCAAACACGCGTGTAGGACTCACAAAGCGAATATTGAGCCCACGTTCAATAAATGGTTTGCAACTATTAACGCTTTCCCATTTGGTTCGTTCATATTCGGTGAACCAACTAGTAGGATTTTGTTCTTCTGTTATTGATACTTGCGTTTGTTGAGGACCAAAGGTTCCTGCTGAAGAAGTAATAACAATGTCTTTAACCCCGTTCTCTTCACAAGCTTTTAGTACCAATTCTGTTCCTCTAATATTTATGTCTGAGAATGTAGACTTATTTTTAGCCCAAGGCTTAGCAAAAGCCGCTAAGTGGTATGCTTGGTTACAACCTTTTGTTCCGGTTAAGAGTGAATCTGGATTCAATAAATCACCTTCAATCCAATCTACTTGTGGATGATCAGAAAGATCTAATGGAACTGTTTTTCGGTTACGAACTAATGCTCGAACCAAACTTCCTTCTTGAATGATTTTTCTGATGAGTTGCTCACCAATAAATCCTCTACCTCCAGTAACAAATACTGTATTCACAATTTAAACTTGAAGTGAGCATAAATAGGTGTTTAGGAGTCCCAAATACCAATGGAAAATTACTGCATACCAAATAGAGTTTGCTCTATAGGTAAGTAACCCGAGATAGATACCTCCGAAAACAGCAGCCCAAGTTTCTGCTTCTGGTTTACCAATGTGCATCATGGCAGTTAATAATGTTTGAAACATAATGGCCATGAAGGCTCCATGATACTTTTTAAAACCAAAGCCGATGTAACCTCTAAAAAAGAATTCCCAACCTATATAGTGTGGTAGGTAGGTGAGAGCCCAAAGGCCAAAAAATGCAGGGCTACTTGTGATCTTAATTAAAGGAAAATTATTGATATAATAAGAAGCATGTTCTGGGTTAAGACTTGAACGAAACACCAGAAATGGTAATACAATAAATGCCACTAATAATGCTCCTAATCCATACTTCCAGTCGCCTATGCCAAGTCCATAGTTTAATATGTTTTCCTTGAATCCCACGGTAATAATCAAGATGGGGATTAAGCAGAAAACAACCAATGAAGCAACGTGATGATATAACCACATATGCCATTGTAACATGTCTTGGTCTGTGTAAGAATCACCAAACTGAGCTACATAGAAAGAAGCATCACCTTCATATATCTTAACGACCAAAATGAGGATAATGGAGATGAAAAAAGCCGCGTACTTTTTATCGGCTTGTAGGGGCTCAAAAAACGATTTGATTTTGGCTACCACCGCAGTGCTTGATTGATTTGGCGGCAAATGTAGCAGAAATGAAAAGAGTCTAAAGACTATTTTGTATCAACAAGTTTGAGCGAGAAAGTAAAGGTACTTCCTTTTCCTTCCTCAGAATCCACAGTGATACGACCATGATTTCGTTCTACAAATTCTTTACACAAAGCAAGCCCAATTCCTGTTCCGCTTTCATTGTTGGTTCCTTTAGTACTCTTTTTTCTATCATAGTCAAAAAGTTCATCCATTCTATCTGATGGAATTCCAACACCTGTATCGCTTACATGGATTTGAATTTCGTCTTTTAAAGCAGCAGGCTCTGCCCATACTTTAATATTTCCGTTTATAGGTGTGAATTTGATAGCATTTGAAACAAGATTTCTTACCACTGTTTCAATCATGTTTTTATCGGCTACCACTCTTAAGTCTGGATCAATTTGTACGAATGAGGTGATTTTTTTATTGTCTAATTGTTCTCGTAAAGGAGAAATTGTTCGGTGAACTAAGTCTGCTAATAAATGCTGTTCTGGTTCAAAGTGTAAATCGCCAGTCTGTGATTTCGCCCATTCAAATAGGTTGTTCAGCAAGTCAAAAGTTCTTGTAGCAGACTTGGCTAAAATTTTTAAAACGTTTTTAGCGTCTTCAATGTCTATGTCATCATCATTTAAATCTTCATAGGCATTAGATAATCCCATTTTTAGCGATCCTAAGGGACCTCTTAGATCGTGTCCTATAATTCCAAAAAGTTTCGTTCGAGTGTTGTTCGCGCGCTCTAATTCGGAGTTTTTTTCTTGAATCTCTAATTGTTGATGTCTTAGTTGAGCTAAAGAATCTTCTAGTTCTTGTGTCCTTCTTAAAACTTGTTTTTCCAGATCCTTATTGATAGCATCTAGCTCTAGTGTCAGTTTCTCATTTGCGTTAATGGTATTGGTGTATTTGGCAGATAGGATGTAAGATTGAGACAATAAAAACAAAATGAACCCAATACCTGTCATTGGGATGGTATAAATCTGATACATATTGAGTAAGATATCGTTCACTATAAAAATGCTCAATATGGTAAAGCCTAAAGCGAATAACAGACTGCCCTCTCGCTTTCGCTTTACAGCAACGATAACTGCATACACACAGTAACCTAATATTAGAACTGCAATTAATTGAAACGGTGTAACCAGACTGCTTGATGTTACTGTAGGTAAAAACATAGTTAAGAGCCCGAAAATGGAACTTATTCCAACCCCAATAAGAAATGGGATTCGTTTGATTTCGTCATTGAATAATGATTTCAAGTATATCAAAATGATGGTCATTCCAAAATAGAACGATCCAAGCTCTAAACGCATAATTACCCACCAAGGAGCATCGCTGAACAAACTAATAATGTACTCTCCTGATGCCATTATTCTAGCAGCTGCTACTCCAGTTGCTATGGCGAAGTATAAATTCCAAATATCTTTCCTCCGTTGCAGAAATAATCCGAGGTGGTAGAGTGACATAATGAACATAGCTCCTAGTATAAAGAAGTTGAGAAACACATCACGTTCATGAGCCTTGCGCAGAACGTTTTCTTTACCCATTGAAAAACTATGCCACATTCCTCCTTTCACATAGTCATAGTTGGATATTTGGGCAATGATTTCTACAGTATCAAATTCGTTAATAAAATCGACTACTTGAGGATCATAATCAGCCTCTGAAGTTTCATTTGTTGTTCCAAATTTCCCAACTTCTGTAACTAGAAATCCATCAATAAATAGTTTACAAGTAGTTCCTGTTGTAGGGATTTTGATTGCTAACTTTTGACCTTTAGCCGCCAGAATAAGTAAACGATAAGTGGCAAACCCTGTACCTGGTATATCATCGCCATTTTGAAGGGTGATATTTGTCCATGAATTAGGAACTTTTGCTACAGGAGCTAAAGAAGTGGTTGTATCGAAATATTCGGGAGAATGAACTTCATTCCAGTAAAATTCCCATTCACCTTCTAGGCGAATTGGCTTCTCATTTGAGAGATCGTATTCTCGTAAATCAAGGATTCCATTTTTAGCTTTAGGCTCATTACCCAATGCAAGAAAATGACCTAGAGTGAGAATAACTAAAATGAGAAATCGAGGCATAAAAAAACTTTACTCTGCAGCATTAACATCTGCAACAGAGTAAAGTTAGTATTACTAGTTATATCTCAATTCGGATTTGGAAAAAAACGTAATGAGAGAGTCTTGAGCAAAGACCTTATCCTTTTAAAGCCTTTTTTACCAAATCATCATCGGCTATCGATGGTAAGGTAACTTGAAGATTTGGAGTTCTGGCCATTTCGCGTTCAATAGCGAAACGAGCCTCTTTGTTGCGTGCCCAGCTTCTTCTGGCAATACCATTATTAACATCCCAGAACAGCATTTGTTGAAGGTTTTTAGTGGCTTGTTCTGAACCATCAAGCAGCATCCCGAAGCCACCATTCATTACTTCACCCCAGCCAACGCCTCCTCCGTTGTGCAAGCTTACCCATGTTGCACCTCTAAATGCATCACCAACAAAGTTTTGTACAGCCATGTCTGCGGTGAACTGTGAGCCATCATATATATTAGACGTTTCACGGTATGGTGAATCGGTTCCTGAAACATCATGATGATCGCGACCTAATACTACTGATCCAATTTTTCCAGCTTCAATAGCCTTGTTAAAGGCAAGAGCAATTTTAGCACGCCCCTCTGCATCTGCATACAAAATACGAGCCTGAGAACCTACAACCATTTTATTCTTTTCAGCTTCTTCAATCCAACGGATGTTGTCTTGCATTTGCTGTTTGATTTCATCAGGAGCAGTGGCCATAATTTCTCCCATTACTTCTTTGGCTAAATGATCTGTGTAAGCTAAATCTTCAGTTTTTCCAGAAGTACATACCCACCTGAAAGGGCCAAATCCATAATCGAAGCACATCGGACCAAGAATATCTTGAACGTAAGATGGGTATTTAAAAAGTCCTGTTGATCCTTTCATTACATCAGCACCTGCACGACTAGCTTCTAATAAGAAAGCATTGCCATAATCGAAGAAATACATCCCTCTATCGCTTAACGTGTTGATTGCAGCTGCATGTCTTTTTAGAGTATCCTGAATACTATGCTTGAAAGCCTCAGGGCTGTTGGCCATCATGTTGTTGGCCTCTTCATAACTCATATCTACGGGATAGTATCCGCCAGCCCATGGGTTGTGTAATGAAGTTTGATCTGATCCTAGATCAACTTTTACATTACGTTCAACCAATCGTTCCCAAAGCGTTACGATATTGCCCACATAAGCAATTGAGTGAGGTTCTTTTTTAGCAACATAATCTAGTGCTAAGTCTATAGCAGAATCTACATTGTCAACTAACTCATCTACCCAACCTTGCTCATGACGTTTTACAGCAGCTTTAGGGTTTATTTCAGCCGTTATGCTTACTACTCCAGCTATGTTTCCTGCTTTTGGCTGAGCACCACTCATTCCTCCTAAACCAGCAGTAA
>DIYR01000125.1 GCA_002429085.1 Flavobacteriales bacterium UBA6049 | reverse complement strand
TTTTCTCTGAAAACACGCACTTCTGGCTACTGCGGGCTTATCACTGACTGAATGAACGCGTGTACGTATATAGTTTCCTTTTAAGTACATAACCTCTGTTTCGTTAGAAATTACAAATAGGAGGGTACACAAAATATTTATGCATTTCCCACATTATTCTACAACACTGCGTATTTCTAGGCCAGTCTACTCTTTTTGAGGTACATGAAGTAGGAGGTTGCCAATAGAACAAGAGGAGTAATAGGTCCAAAAGCTCCACCATCACCAGCAATTATATGAGCAATAATGGCGAGGGTTAAATCTACTGCGAAACCCAGGTAAGCAGCTGTTTTAATGAATTTGTTGTCGATGACCCAAAGAGCAGCTACTCCTACCAACTTGGCAATGGCTAGGGGATAAATGATTTCTGTTGGCACACCAAGACTAATGAACATGTCGCTCGTCATTTCATACATGGCAAAATAGGCAGTAGCACCAGCTACCAGCATAACACTAAATAAACTGGTGGATACGTAGTAAATAATAGTGTCTCTCTTTTTCATAATAGGCATTGTTTGAAATTGGAGACAAACTTAGTTTTGGGGCTTTACTTGAGAAAGAAACTATCTTTAGTATAGTACTATCTAAAAGTATAGCTATATGGAAAACAAAGAGTTAGAAGAGGAGAAAGTGCCTTTGAGTGAGCATTATGGTAACTACATGGTTCCTGTACGCGATGCTTTAGAGGTATTTGGAGGCAAGTGGAAGATTCCTATTATTACCGCACTTAACTTTTATGGCACATGTGGCTTTTCTGAGTTAGAACGTATTGTAGAAGGTATTACGCCTAAAATGTTGTCAAAAGAATTGAATTTTTTGGAAGACAATTTGCTGATTAGTAGATCAGTTAAAGATACTCGTCCGGTTACAGTTAGTTATAGCATTACAGAGTATGGTAAGTCAACTGGAGCAGTTATGAGTGAATTGTATAGGTGGGGAACAGAACATCGAAAAAAGGTGTTCAATATTGAAGGAGAGTCGTGGCAAAAGTGTTAAGCTAATGCTTGTAAGCGTAGTTTAGAAATTGACTTAGTTGTCTTATTTCTCATGGTTAGCAACAATTTCAACGAGTTTTTCATTTGCAATTGGCTTAATCAGGTACTCAATTACAGAATTAAAAGACTTAGCTCGGTCGACATCTTCTGGGAAGATAGAAGAGGAAAGCACATACACATCAATTCGCTTGGCTAATTTGGGTAGAATAGATTCGTATCGATCTAAAAATTGCCATCCATCCATAATAGGCATATTGAGGTCTAGAAAAATTACATCTGGAAGCATGGCACCGTTGTTTGCGTGATCTTCAATATGGTTGATGGCTTCTTTCCCATTTTCGAACACTTCCATGCTTTTGATGGATTTATTCTTCTTCAAGGAAAGAGAGAAAAGCATGGTGAATATTTCATCATCATCTATTAAAAACAGCTTATCAATCTTACTCATGCTATTGGTTTATAAATTTCACATAAAAGGTGCTGCCTTGCCCTGGTGTGCTTTCTACCCAAATATCTCCACCCATGGTATCAATTTGAGTTTTAATTAAAAACAAGCCAAATCCTTTTGCATCTGGATGATCGTGAAACACTTTTCGGATTTTGAAAATGTGTTTCTTGGCTAAAGACATATCAATTCCTAGGCCATTATCAGAGATGGATAGAATTACATCATCGTTTACCTTTTTTGTCTTGATGTTGATAACCGGACTTCTTTCAGGAGAACGATATTTTAATGAATTACTTACTGTATTAGACAGTATACTATCAATGTATTTTGTTGGGTAATGAATAATAGGTGCAGAATCAAAATCAACATTGATTTGCGCTTCGTATTCGTTTATCTGACTTTCTAAGCCCTTTAACGTTCTGTCTAATTGATCTTTTAATACAATTTTATCGGATGGTATTTCTTTGTCTTGCCTTATCTGAATAGACTCCATTAGTTCATTAAACACCTCGTTTAAATGATTGAGAACAGACCGTTGCTTGCCAATAAACATGTTTCGTTTTTCGGCATCATCACATTGTTCAATATAGTCTACCAAGAGTTGAATATTTACGAGGGGAGCTCTGAGATTGTGGGCAATGATATTGCTGAAATCGATTAGCTGTTTGTTTTGATTTTCTAGCGTTCGTTCTTTACTTCTCGATTCGGTAACATCTCGATTCACCCCAATCATTCTGGTAGGTTTCCCCTTGCTATCTCTCAATACAGATGCATGTCCACTTATATGCAGTTCTTTTCCGTTACGATGTATCACTCTAAACGAAGTATCAAACTCTCTTACGCCTTCTAATGCATCATTTACGTCTTTGATGGCTTGTTCCTTATCTTCTGGGTGAATTCGTGCAGCCCAAAGTTTAAAGCTTGGAGTGTCTTTTTCGATATTGTAACCATAAAGCTCATACATTCTGTTATCCCAGATTAAAGAATCTTCTTGAACATCCCACTCCCAAATTCCCAGATGTGCAGAATTAGAAGCTACAAGCAATCGCTTTTCGTTTTCTTCTGAAACCCGTTTAGAGTGTTGCAACGCTATAGCAAGATTTTTTCTTTCAGTAATGTCTTGAGCAACTCCTCTTAAGCCAACAATAACCTCGTTTTCATCGAAAACGGCTTCTCCTTTAACCCACATCCATCCCTTGCTTTTATCTTCTCTTACAAAGTTTAGCTCAAGCTCATAGGGAATACCTTCTTCTTGGGTTTTTGCTAATTCTCGGGATAAAGTTTCCCAACTTTCGGGAGTAAAAATTTTCTTTTGCTCGGTGTAGGGTGGAGGAGGTAGAGACGGGTCAAAGCCATACATTTTGTAGAGCTCTTCACTCCAAATTACTTGATCTGTAGCAATGTCGAGATGCCAACTGGCCAAGCTTGCCACTTTTTGAGCTTCCTTTAATTCTTTGGCTGTTTGTTCGGCAGATTCTTTGGCGTTTTGAAGTTCTCGTTCATGTTGCCTAGCTGCTGTGATATTCTCTGAAACAACCAATATTTTAGTGACCTTACCTTGATCATTAAAAAATGGAACCGTTCGGTATAATTGGAATTGGTTGTTGATTTCAAGCTCGAATCTATTCTCTTTTCCAGCAAAAGATTTGTTGTATTCGGATACTACTTTGTTGGCAAGTTCTCCAAATACATCTTTTACATTTAGCCCAATAAAATCTTGAGGATTTAAACCCTGATTGGTGAATTCTTGTCCAGAGGTAAATCCTATTGTAAAGTCATCTTCAATGACTGATATATAGGAATTTGGAAAATTCTCAGCTATGCGTTCCGCTAAACGTTCGTTACTCTCAGCTAGTTCTTTTGCTTTGAGCGTTTCTTCTTCAGCTCTTCGATTATCGGTTACATCAAAACAATAACCTATGTATCCCTTAAATTGTCCTGATTGATCTATATGTGGTTTTACTTTATCCAATATCCATCTATATATTCCATCGTGCCTTTTTAGGCGGTATTGAATTTCGAAAGAGGATCGTTGCTGGAAGTGTTTTTCATATGCTTCTGTGCATCTTGGTAAGTCTCCGGGGTGGATTCCTTCTCTCCATCCATTTCCAAGTTCTAGGTCATGAGAACGACCAGTAAATTGTAACCAAGATTCACTGAAATACTCTGCAGATCCTTCTTTGTTTGCTTTCCAAATTAAAACAGGAGAATTTTCAACTATTGCGCTGAGATCTTCTAGGGCTAAGCTCATTAAAACTAAAAATTAGATAAGTAACACGGAGAGGGATTAAAAGTATAGAGTTATCTCTATATAACCTATAAGAAATCTAAAGTCTATGTAAGATACTTCTAAGATTTGAAACAATATTTGGGTAGAATAGAAAATCAAAAAAGAGGCACCGATTGATGCCTCTTTTTTTAACATGTTGATTGCTATTACTTAGCTAATCCATTTTATGTTTTTGAAATCGGGCTTACGTTTCTCTAGGAAAGCATTTCTGCCTTCTTTCGCTTCTTCTGTCATATAGGCCAAGCGTGTAGCTTCGCCAGCAAATACTTGCTGACCTACCATACCATCGTCTGTTGCGTTGAAAGCAAACTTCAACATTTTGATACTGGTTGGAGATTTGGCTAAGATTTCTTGAGCCCAATTATATGCTTCATTCTCTAGTTCATCGTGAGGAATTACACCATTCACCATGCCCATATCGAAAGCTTCTTGTGCAGAATAGTTTCTGCCTAAAAAGAAGATTTCTCTACCACGTTTTTGACCAACCATTTTTGCCAAATAAGCTGATCCATAACCACCATCAAAACTGGTTACATCTGCATCTGTTTGTTTAAAAACAGCATGTTCTTTACTAGCTAAAGTTAAATCGCATACAACATGCAAGCTATGGCCTCCGCCAACTGCCCATCCAGGTACAACGGCAATAACCACTTTAGGCATAAAGCGAATTAAACGTTGTACTTCTAGTATGTTTAAACGAGGTGTTCCTTCATCATCTACATATCCTTGATGTCCGCGTGCATTTTGATCGCCACCACTACAGAAAGCCCAACCGCCATCTTTGGTACTTGGCCCCTCTCCACTGAACAATACTACACCAATTGAATGATCTTCTCTGGCATCCAAAAATGCTTCGAATAGCTCTGCTACAGTTTTTGGGCGGAATGCGTTACGTACTTCAGGACGGTTAAATGCAATACGAGCTACGCCATTGCATTTTTTGTAAGTGATGTCTTCGTATTCTTTAACTGTTTTCCAGTCGATTGAACTCATAAAGCTGTTATTAAATAAAGTCAAACAATTGCTCGTCTTCACGTACTTTTCTTTGCAATAAAGCACTCGGACGGTAACGATCATCGTTAAATTCTCTGTGGAGTTTGTTCAGAGCATCCAACACATGGCTAGCACCTAATTCGTCTCCCCATTTCAACAAACCTTTTGGGTAGTTTACTCCTTTAGTCATGGCAAGGTCAATGTCTTTTTCCGTAGCAATTTTCAAGAATGCCGCGTCAATAGCTTCGTTGATGAGCATAACTACAATGCGATCAACAATTTTGGCTCCTAATTTTTTGTCTTTGTTTGGTTCTGGGGCTGTAGCATCTTCGCTATAATCGTAGAATCCACGACCAGATTTACGACCATACCAGCCAGCTTCTTTCAAGCGTTTTTGAGTAATAGAAGGGCGGTATCTTGGATCGTAGAATAATTGTGTCCAAACTGTTTCAGTAACAGTAAAGTTGACATCGTTTCCAATTAAATCCATCAATTCAAATGGTCCCATTCTAAAGCCTCCAATTTCTTTCATGGCCCAATCAATGGTAGGAATATCTGCTACACCTTCTTCTAGCATTTTGATAGCTTCTCCGTAAAATGGACGAGCTACTCTATTTACGATGAATCCAGGTGTGTCTTTTGCTACAACTGGTTTTTTATTCCAGTGATCCATTAAGGATTTTACGCTTTCTGTTACGCTATCATCGGTAACTAATGCTGGCACAATTTCTACCAATGGCATCACTGGAGCAGGGTTAAAGAAATGAAGCCCGATCATACGATGCTTACGCTTCAACACATTTGCAATAGAAGCGATAGATAACGATGAGGTATTAGATGCTAATACGCAGTTATCGTGAGTTACAGATTCAAGTTGTTTGAACACCTGTTGTTTGATTTCAACATCTTCTATAATGGCCTCAACCACCATATCACACGTTTCGTAACGGCCTAGGCCATCAACCCATTGAATGCGATGCATAATGGTATCTACTTCACCTTGAGTGTATTTTCCTTTTTCAATTAGTCGGTTAAATACCTTTACGAGTGAATGTTTTGCACGCAATAGTGCTTCATTATCTTTATCGTATACCAATACTTGGTGTCCAGCCGTAGCTGCTACTTGAGCAATTCCAGTACCCATTGTTCCCGTACCAATTACTCCAATACAACTGTGTTTATCTAAGCCCATGATTTATGCTCCTTTGAATTCCGGTTTTCTTTTTTCTAAAAATGCTTGTACGCCTTCTTGGTAATCGTGGGTATTACCTGCAATGGTTTGAATGTCGTCTTCGCGTTGTAGTTGAGTGGCTAAGTTGTTTGTAAACGATTCATTTAACAAACGTTTCGTTAACCCAAGACCTTTGGTAGGCATACTAGCTAATTTACGAGCTAGCTTCATAGATGTTTCGTCAAATTCATCCGCAGATACAGCTTGGTAAATCATTCCCATGTCAGCAGCTTCCTGTGCAGTTACTTTATCTCCTAACATCATTAAGGCCGTAGCACGCTGCATTCCAATGATTCTAGGCAAAAAGAAAGTTCCACCACTATCTGGAATCAAACCAATTTTACTGAATGCTTGAATAAAGCTAGCGTGCTCACTTGCAATAGTAATATCACAAGCCAAGGCAATGTTAGCACCTGCACCTGCAGCTACACCATTGATAGCACCTATAATTGGCTTTTCAATTTCTCGAATAAGTGTAACGATTGGGTTGTAGTGTTCTGATACGATTTTTTGTAGCTCAATTCCATTATCTTCAATGGCTTCAGCTAAATCTTGACCTGCGCAAAATGCCTTTCCTTCTCCAGTTAATAGTATAGCACGAACTGAATCGTTTTCGGCACAAGCTTTTAATTTGGCTTGAAGTTCAAGTGCCATCTCGCGAACAAAAGAGTTGAATTTATCTGGTCTGTTGAGCGTGATTTTGGCAACTGATCCAATCTGCTCAAAAGCTATGAAATCTGACATGTTGTTTGGTTGTTTACGTTGATCAACGAAGGTAGTAAACGGGGAAATCTAGGCTTCTTAGTAACTCAATTTTTTTGCTCATTTCATTAGGTAGATATTCCTATTTTGCGTGACGTTTTCCTTTGTTGATGCCAAGAGGGGATAGTTATTCGTAAACGAAATGGTTTTTAGCTCGACTATATTCATATTTCTTTTTTTACCGATAGTCGTAGGCATCTACTTTGTTATACCTAAGGCACTCAAGAATCTATTTTTACTAGCAGCAAGTTTAGTATTCTATACATGGGGAGAGCATTTTCTGGTTCTACTTATGATAGCTTCCATAAGCATTAACTATTCCTTTGGAATTGGTATTGATTATGTGCAGAAACATAAAAGTGTTGCTTGGAGTAAGGTATTACTAGTAGTTGGAGTAACAACTAATCTACTGATACTTGGATATTACAAATACGCATCTTTTTTGGTTGAAAACCTTTCTCAGATAGGGGTTGACCTAAACGTAGATACCTCTTCTATAAGGCTTCCAATTGGGATTTCGTTTTTCACATTTCAAGGCTTGTCATATTTGGTAGATGTATACCGTAAAGCAATTACCCCACAAAGAAGTATTGTAAATCTAGGTATGTATATAGCCTTGTTTCCTCAATTAGTTGCTGGTCCTATTGTTAGATGCGCAGATATAGAAGAAGAAATTACGAGTCGTAAGGTTACTATCAAAGGACTAGTAGATGGGGTGTCGCGATTTATTATTGGCTTTTCTAAGAAAGTGCTGATTGCAAATAATTTAGGAGTATTAGCAGATCATGCATTTGAACTTCAACATAATGAGTTATCAACTTCAGTAGCGTGGTTAGGCATAGCTTGTTACTCGTTTCAGATATTCTTTGACTTTTCTGGATATTCAGATATGGCAATAGGTTTAGGAAAGATGTTTGGATTTACATTTAAAGAGAACTTTAATTATCCATACTATGCCACTTCTATAAAAGAGTTTTGGAGAAGGTGGCATATTTCTTTGTCAACTTGGTTTAGAGATTATTTATATATACCACTAGGAGGAAATAGGCGAGGAGTGGCTAGAACTTACATGAACCTACTCATCGTTTTTTTCTTAACAGGCCTTTGGCATGGAGCAAGTTGGAATTTTATTGTTTGGGGGCTTTTTCATGGGGCATTTTTAATTGTAGAAAGAAATGTGTCGTTCTCCTTTCCTAAAATCTTAAAATGGGTGCCTTGGCTATATACCATGATTGTTGTGGTGATAGGCTGGGTATTTTTTAGATCAGAAGACTTAAGCTCAGCAGTGGATTACCTAGATAGAATGTTTGTTCTGCATGCAGAAGGGAGTGCGTACCCATTTATATTTTTAGATACATTTAGAATAGCTATCCTAGTGGTGGCATTAGTATTGTCTTTCCCTATTTATAGTGTTTTTAATGAGCAAATTAAAAGCAGGATAGCTAGTAAAAGGTTCACTCAATTTGTTAGGGCAATGTTGTTAATCGTAATTTTCATACTATCAATTATGGAAATGTCACAGTCTACTTATAACCCGTTTATATATTATCGATTTTAATGATGAAGGTGCTATCATACGGGTATGTTGTTGCATTCTTTGGGATAGTTTCATTACCAATTCTAGGAGGTATATTAGGATGGGATCCGAATGTTTCGATTAATGAAAAGAGAGATCAGGTAGAGAAATTAGAGTGGAGTTTGGACCGTTCCTTTACAAAGGAATTTGAGGAGTACTTCAATGATAATTTTGCCTTTAGGTACTGGTTGGTCAACAGTTATAATCGATTTAAGGTTGAAGTGCTAGGAGTATCTTCCAACCCTAAAGCAGTAGCACTTGGTAAGCATGGCTTTTTATTTTACACGCTAAAGTCAGATAGAATATATAATAGTTATACCCACCGTAACATTGCTACTGAGCAAGAGTTAGAGACAATCTATCTGCAACAATTAGAATTGAAAAATGCTTTGAACGACATGGGAATTAAGTATGTAGTTGGTGTTTTCCCTAATAAGCATACTATTTACTCTGATAAGTTTCCTCTGCTCATGAATAGGCAAGTAGTTGCTTCAAATCCATCCTTTACAGATCAAGTAGTGGCATACTTAAGTGATAGGTCATTTGATTTTGTAGATATGAGAAACTCTTTAGTAAAAGCTAAAAATCATAAGAATTCGATTTATCGGAAAATAGATACACATTGGAATGAATATGGTGCATACATCGCTTATCGAGATTTATGTAATCAAACACAAGAAGTATTAGGACTTAAGCCATTTGAGTTGAGCGATTTTAATGTAGATTGGAGAGTAGAGTATAGTGGAGATTTAACCGATATGTTGGGTGTTGAATCTATAGAAGGGTATTTTGATTCAGTTCCAACATTTACATGTAGAAGAGATATAGGAATGTATGAAGTGTTACCACGCGATACACTTCCAGAAGGTTTCGATGTAACGATTAATGAGGGTAGTGAAAATAATGAAACAGCCTTAGTATTCAGAGACTCTTATATGGAAGCATTAACTCCTTTTATTTCGGCTCATTACCGGAAAGTGATTTATGTATGGAATCGCACTCATTCTAAAGAAATAATAGAAGAATACAAGCCAGATGTTGTTATGTCTCTTCATGTAGAGCGGTACTTGTTTGATATGAACTAGCATAATGAGATGTTGCTCATTTTCGCTCTTTTAAAGTGGCAAGGTCTTGTTGTATTTGTAACAAGGCTTGTGCAATGTGGTTTTCTCCTAGGTTAGGTTCTGGTAAATCGTCACTCAAATACTGTTTGAATTGCCATATTTCTAGTACTTGTTTGGCATCTACTTCGTAAGGCTTATAGGTTGGATTAGTAGATGCCAGTAGAAAACTTCTAGATTGATCAATACGATTGGTAACGAGCTTAAATACAATGCCTTCATCGGCTGTAACTACAATACATGGAGTTCCATCTTTTACGCTGGTAAAGTCTTCGATATATTCACCAATTACAAAAGACCCTTCTGAAACAGGAGGCATAGAATCGCCTATGATGGGGAATACACGGTACTTTCTGTCGCTGGGTAAATTGTGTAATTGAATGCGTGGTAAATCGCTAATGAAATCAACATCACTGTAGCCTGCAGTGTATCCAGCTCTAGCTTCAGCAGGAACAACTTCTACTTGATCTTGGTTATTCTTATCTACAGTAGTAGCCAAAATACGCAAGTTTCTACCATGTATATCTTGGTCGTGACCTTGTTCAATTTTGCGCAATTCAAATTCGGTGAGTACGCTCATGTCTTGACGTAATAAACGATCTAAGCTTACTCTAAAATAATCTGCCATGCGAAGTAATGTGGCAATATTGGGCTCAACCGTTCCATTTTCATAAGCACTCAATGAAGAACGTGTTAAACTTAGAGCTTCGGCTAACGTAGCTTGAGAAGCTTTTTTATACTTCCTAAGTGTCTTTAAATTAGATTGAAATGGTTTCATGTGCTGAATTTTTTACAAGACTATTTTACGAATGTAAAATGATTTGATAAATTATAAGTCTGTTAAATGATTGAAAATTTGTCAATTAATGAGTGAGGCGAAAGAGGAGTTAGAAAAGCAGGCAAAGCGTTCGGTTGTACACATGGATTTAGATTCATTTTTCGTATCGGTAGAGCGATTACATAATTCAGAATTGATAGGTAAACCAGTGTTAATTGGTGGCACTAGTAGTAGGGGGGTAGTAGCGTCTTGTAGCTACGAGGCTAGAACTTTTGGTATACGATCGGCAATGCCTATGAGGCAGGCACGTGAATTATGCCCAGAAGCTATTATTGTTAGGGGAGATAGTGGAGCGTACTCTAAGCATTCGAACATAGTAACAGACATTATCAGAGAAGCCGTTCCAGTATTTGAGAAAACTTCTATTGATGAGTTTTATATGGATCTTACAGGTATGGATCAGTTTTTTGGTTGTATGCAGTTTGCTACTGAATTACGACAGAAAATAATGAAAGAATCTGGCCTACCTATTTCATTCGGTTTATCCACGAATAAAACAGTGGCTAAGGTGGCTACAGGCGAAGCAAAGCCAAATAATAAAATTCATGTAGCAAGCGGAAATGAAAAACCATTTTTAGCGCCTTTATCGTTACGGAAAATTCCAATGGTAGGCACCAAGACGTATCAAACGTTATGCAACTTGGGCGTGAAACAAGTGGCTACTGTGCAGCAAATGCCGCAAGACTTGCTAGTGAACGTATTAGGCAAAATGGGTAATGTTTTGTGGAAGAAAGCGAATGGAATTGATAGCGCTCCGGTAATTCCTTACAGCGAACGAAAGTCCATAAGTACAGAGCGAACGTTTGAGCGAGATACGATTGATGTGGAGCGTTTAAAATCGTTATTAATTGCCATGACAGAAAACTTATGTTTTCAGTTACGTAGAGGTAAAAAATTGACAGCATGTATCACGGTAAAAGTGCGTTACTCTGATTTTAATACACATACACTACAAGCTCGAATTCCTTATACATCAGCAGATCATTTACTAATCCCAAAGGTGTTAGAGTTGTTCCAAAAGCTTTACAACAAACGTTTATTGGTTCGCTTAATTGGTGTGCGTATGAGTCATTTGGTAGGAGGTGGCTATCAGATTAATTTATTTGAAGATTCTGAAGAAATGATCAACCTCTACCAAGCGATGGATAACATACGCGAGCGCTTTGGCGATCGAGCTGTAATTCGAGCTGCAGGTAAAGAAGCGAAAACGATAGGTCGTACAAATCCATTTAATGGTAACTCGCCTTTGTTGTTAGCGAATAGGAGGGCTTAAGTAATCAATTTGAATTACGATACTCAGTGGGGCTTAAACCAACCTTTGATTTGAACAACTTGTTCAACCCTTGTGGGTATTCAAAACCAAGATTATATGCAATGCTGCTCACACTTTTATTGCTACCTAGGAGTTGATTTTTTCCCTTTTCTACTACATATTCTTGAATATAGTCTTTAGCGCTTTTGCCAGTTTCAGACTTCACCAAATCGCCCAAATAATTTACTGACAAGTTGAGTTTATCTGCGCAACTTTTTACTGCTAGCACACCATTTGAAAGAGGTTCGTCTGATGAATAGTAGTTCTTAATAACGGAATAAAAATTAGAAACGATATCTTTATTCAAATTAGTTCTGGTAAAGAACTGACGATCGTAAAACCGCTTGCTGTATTTCAATAACATTTCGATGTTAGCGATAATTAACTCTTGACTGTGTTTGTCAATGTTTTGAGAGTATTCTTCTGTTATTTTATGAATGATGCTTGTTAATGAATTTCGTTCTTTTTCTGAAAGGTGAAGGGCTTCATTTAAACTATAGTCAAAGAAAGAGTATTCATCAATGTCTTTACCAAGTTCTGATTTCCTGATGAGATCAGGATGAAACATTAGGGTCCAACCAGAGCTACCTGTAACTATTTCATGACTATTAATCTCTACGGTTTGATTTGGTTTGATGAAAGTCAATGTGCCTTCATCAAAATCATAGGAGTTTCTTCCATAGCTCATAGAACCAGAAAACCCTAGTTTCAAGTTCACTTGGTAGAAATCAAAAATGTATTTCACGCTTCCATAGTCGAAATTGGTGATTTCGTCATTGATCTGAATGATAGATACAAGTGGATGTTTTGGCTTCTCTAATCCGAAGAATCGATGAACTTCATTGATGGATTTTATCCTAATAATTTCTTTCATATAGCTACTGTGATAGGCTTTCTACTCTTTTTTTAAGCGCTTCGTTCAATCGTTTATATGCTTTTTCTACTGGCTCTGGATTCCAAAAATTGACGCCAATTCCGTTATACTCTTCATGAATGACCATTTTAGTAGAATCTCCCAAATCAGTCAATTCATATTTGTGATCATAGGTGAGTATTAGCGGAATACCTCCTTTTTGATTTAATAAGCTCTTGGGGGTAACCTTCATCACTGTGATGCTTATTTCTACACTACTGTCTTTATCTTGTGTGAATATGTATTTCACTCTGTTGCCTTCAGAAATTGTACCTTCAATTAGGTTCATTACAGGGTTCCATTTTGGATACTCATCGGTATTCACTAGCACTTGCCAAGCCACTTCTGTATTAGCATTTATGGTAAGTTCGCTATGAACAGATTTTCTTCCTGTAAGAAGTAGAATTGCGAGAACTACTATTACTCCAATAATTAGATAAACCATTTTCATCTTCCTCTATGTTTTAGTGTTGATTGTACCATTCAATCATCTGTTCAGGATTTTCTGAAAAGTAGGTGTACCCTTTAAAACGTTGTGTTGTTCCTTCAATCCAATATAGTTTTTTATCCTGATTTGGAATGGCATCATAAACTGCTTGTACATCTTCTTCTGCATATGTAAAGGAGTCTTTTCTAACCTGAGCAACAAAGGTTGGGATGACTACATGCTGAGCATCATTAATTGGAGAAGCATCTGCGATGCTAAAGCCATATAATTCACGATAGAGCTTTTCAAAAGCTTGGTAACCTTTAACTCCTAATCTCATGTTTTTACACAGTTTTCTAACCAGAGCATCGCCAGAAATGGGTTGAAGCAACATCATTGATTTAATATTTTTGAATAGATCAGGGCGTTTGCGCATGGCTACAAGTGTTGAGTTTCCACCTAAGCACATGCTGTGAAGGTGAATATCCATGTCTTTCGTCTTTGCTCTTGTTCTTATATAATTCAAAGAGCCAATAACATCACGATACTCGAAGAACTTAGGGTTATATGCTCCGTTTTGGCTAGGCGAACTAAAACCATGTCCTCTTAAATCATAAGCTAGAACATGGTAGCCAGCTTCGATCAATGCTTTGTACTTCGGTAGAAAGTTTACCTCAAATCCGCCTGCACCTTTCCAAGGTTTGATGTGCCCAGCATATCCATATCGGTTTCCAGGAGAAAAGTGGTTACAAATAACAATTTTATTTGACTCTGTTTTAGAAGGAATGTACCACCCTTCTAGGGTCAACCCATCTTCTGATTGAAAAGTGATATCTTCATAATCCATCCCATACTCATCAGGTCTTCTTAGAATGGGAGATCTTTTGGTTTCTGATATTGCAGGTACTATTCTGCGCATTAATATTTCTGCTATCATGACATTTTGTTTTATCAGTTTGATAATTCAAAAGTCTTGATCTACAACAGTGGGAACTTAGCCAAATTACGGATTGGCTTATCCTTTTTCCTGATAGTCGAGGTCTTAATCAAATAAGCTTATTTCAAACTAACTTCTTGAAAAGTAGTCTTCTCAATTCTTGTCTTCCTGCGAATTATCTAACGGGCTGTTTGTGATGTTTTTACCTCTTTTTTTTTGTGAGAGATAGATGGTGATGGAA
>DIYR01000096.1 GCA_002429085.1 Flavobacteriales bacterium UBA6049 | reverse complement strand
GGGTAATCGCATAATTAGTTTGGGGAACTAATTAAAGATTGAGCCAGCCTCGCGCGTGGCACTCATAGATAGCACAGCACCTCCTACCAAATGCATAAAAACGATACCCTTACTGTGAGGACAGAGCGTAAAAAAATAGGTCTGAGAGATCTATTTAGCGAACGGACCAGCCTGCCGCACTGGAAAGAGTCTGGTCTTTATTACTACGGGGCAAGATACTGCGGATTGGTTATGTAGATTCGTTAGTGTAGACCCTCTGAAGGATAAATTTCCTTATTGGTCGTCATTCCAATATTCAGGAAACAACCCCGTCATATTCTACGATCTCGATGAAAAAGAGACTACAAAGAATGAAAACATCAGTGTACCACACTAACGGACAGAATAAGCAACAAGAACGAAGTAAAGAATCTAATGATATTTCATTTACTTACACATTTGGCTATGAATTAACATATCCTTCCGAAAAAGAAGGAGCTAGATGGCGTGAATATATAGCATTCGCTAATTACCAAGAAAAAGAACTTACTGAAGGGGAAATTTCAAATCTAGAGTTTGAGTCAAATGATAAAACTAATTACAAAGCAACAATAAGAGCGCCTTATACTTATGCTCACAACCAAACTAGTGCTACCTACAAAGAATACACTTACCAAGGTGAAAATCTTGATGGAATGACAAACTTTAAAAATTGGGTTGCTAATGAAGACATAGGTGGAGCATTCTCAGGCGGGTTTAAATCTGGTGTAACCGTTGCATTAATGGATCGTTTAGTGAACGTTACAGCTGGATCAATACTAAAACGCTGGAAATCCTTCTGGTCTTCACAAATAGCGAAATGGAAAGATTTAGGCGGAAGCAGGAAGTTTAGTCTTCATGAAATCAGCAGGGCAGTAGATTTTGAAGTCTCTTCAGGTATTCGTTTGAAACAATCCATAATAAAAATTGGAGGTGATTCCCTTGGAGCAGCAGGTAAATATGCTGGAAAAGTATTTGATCACTTTGGTATGCTTTGAAGCAGCAGCAAAAAGTGAATATGACTGACTTATGCCTCAATTTTTAACCTCAGTAGATAATCATTTTTTGAAACTCTCAAAAATCGACCCTTCAAAAAAAGTCGACTTTTTAATTATGGATTTGAAGAATTTTAGCAAATCATAAGCAAAACAAATTATGAAACATATTGACAATAACTTTGCATCTCAGAAAAATCAACTTTTTATTATCAATAATCCTCTAAAATAATGTCTGAAAGTTTTATTAGAAATGAACACACCTATGGTTTCTGGGTACATGATGATTACATACAACTAGCCATCCATTTTATATGTCTAGAAATTGATACTATGGGTAGTTCTGCACCTGATTGGCTTATTGAGTATTCTAATGAATGGTTAAGTCTTATTAAGAGTGGAGCTTTACCTGGAATGTCAGATTTAAGGCTTGTTGACTTTCTTGATAACCAGAAAAAGAAAACCGAATTCAGTATTCTAATTGAAAAGACTAGTTCTTCATTAATTAAACGACAAGAGAATATTTCTTTAGAAGAACTAAAAACAATTCAAAAGTCAAAAGTACCAGAATCCTTCAAGCAGTATGATCGAGAAATAAGTGTTAAATCGGTTGCAAAAGTGTGTGAAACACTAGTTTTATTAATTAACGGTCATATTAGTACCAAGGCTAACTCTAGTGCAATTGATCTAAACGATTAATTAAGATTTACGGTACGATCAATTTCCCTTAGCACAGAATTATAGCCCGAGCAACAATAGAGCAAAACCAAGCCCTGCCTTTTAAGGTGTTTTTTTCTTTCTAATTGTTAGAGGTTCGGAGTTGTCAGATAGCACTAACAACTCTGCTTTAATTGAGTTACAAACGCTTAACAATGGCAATGCCAGCACTGCTACTCGATACCACTACCAATACATAGTGCCGCGTTAGAACTCAACGAAAACCAAGACCTCATTAGCTATGGGTAATCGCATAATTAGTTTGGGGAACTAATTTGAGATTGAGCCAGCCATGCGTGTGGCACTCATAGATGGCCCAGCACCTCTTACCAAATGCATAAAAACCATACCGAAGTATCACAAAACGCTACCGTTACTGTGAGGGTGGAGCGTAAAAAATAGGTCTGGGAGATCTATTTAGCGAACGAGCCAGCCTGCCGCGCTGGAATGAATCTGGCCTTTACTATTACGGTGCTCGCTATTATGCAGACTGGCTATGTAGATTTACCGCAGTTGATCCTCGAAAAGATTAATATCCTTTCCAGAATAGTTATGCCTATGCAGCCAATAACCCCATCACATCCACAGATGTAAATGACTGATACAGAGGACACTGAACAGTAAACTAATATGGTACGCGGGAGTGATAATACAAGTGTAACAGGAAACATTTCTATCTCTCCTTCATCTCTAGATACAAAGCTGCACAATTTTGAATGGCTCTTCGGAGGAGATGTTGTATATAATAACTTAACTGGTAGAAGTTACTTAAATGAAGCAAACAGATTTCTTAGCAGAGGAGTTGGTGACCATGGAAACATTCTAGCTCAAGAAACCATCAAATTTAGAAGAGGTGGATTTAAAAACGATAACTGGGTAGAAAGCATAGGTATTAAAACTACTGAATTTGACGGAGAAAGCTTCAAAGAGAATTATTACTGGTTTGGTTCTTCAAGTAATACTGAAATGTACTTGAGTGGAATATACCAAGTCACAATTGAACAGCCCTTACAAGGTACTAGAGATTTTGGTCTTGGAGCATCTACAGAAGGAATCGGAATTGGCATCTCAAAAAGGCAAATCACAAATTTGATACAAAAGCAAGCCAAAAAATCTGCTGGCAAAAACTTAGGTATAAAGTTAAGTGTTAACGATTATTTTATAGCAGCAAAGAATAGTGTAAGAGATGTAATGACTCCAGATTACATACCTTCATAAGCTGCAATTCGAGAACATGTTGAAAACGAACTAGGAACTGCATTATCTGCAGAAAAACTGAAGGAATTACGTAAAAATACTATTCCTTACTGTATGAAACGAAAATTCATCAAAAACACTCTAGATCCTATGGAGGTAGAAACACTTCTTTTCAAATATTGGAAGATTCAAAAAATTTATACTTTGCCGCAAAAAAGATCTAGAAACGCTTAGACAACCACTATTAGAAAGTGGCATATCGAAAGAGGAAATAAATGAAGCGTTTGAACTTATTCACAAAATAAATAGAAGCATTGGTTTATATTAAAACAATTATGGAATTAATAAACTACATCGGAAAACAATTCTCCTTAGTGAAAAATGAACTAGATATAAATTTGCAAGAAGAGATTATAGAAGATCGGAAATATTTTTACAATAAGAGCCAAGGAATACAATTCATAATAAACGATAAGGGTATAACTACTTATATTAAGTTGTTTAACTCTGATATTGAAGGATACTCAAAATTTTAAGGGAATTTACCTTTTGGAGTACAATTCTCTGACGATTTAAATGAGCTAAACAAGAAAATTCCTTTTATCAAAAAAGAACTCAGAGAATCTAAATTGATTCCTTTACTTGGACAACAGCCACCTTGGGCAAAGTTTTATTTGGATAAATTCTCCATTCATTTTAGATTAAATACTGATAAAGATTCTAGTTCTATAATCACTCTTGGTGATGTTCCAAACTCAAACAATTACCAACTCTAATACTGAGTTATATCTTAAATCCATAAATATTTAAGAGTAACAACCATATAAAACCAAGCCCGTGCATTTATTGTGCGGGCTTTTTCTTTTTAAATTGATAGATGTGTATGGTAGGGCGGAGCATTTAGAAAATGCCTAGCAGGCATTTTTAACGAACGAGCCAGCTTGCCGCGTTGGCATCAAAATGACTCACCTCAATGAGTTGATGTGGGATTTTGTCTGCAGTTGTCGATCCTAGGGCAGCTTCATTCCCTTAT
>DIYR01000151.1 GCA_002429085.1 Flavobacteriales bacterium UBA6049 | reverse complement strand
TGATACTATAGTTAGTGGTCAAACAACCATGTTGGTTTCATATGAAGAAGGAGAGGTTTCCCGAGTCGAGTGTATTTGTGATAGTGTGAAAAAGGAACTTAAAATACTGCAAAAAAAGTATCAAAAAGTTATTACCGAAAGTAGAAATACAAAAGAGGAAGTAATCAAGGAAGTGAGCAGAGGTACGTGGTTAGATTATGTGTGTATTTCCTTGTTTATGTTGGTAGTAATTGTATTGATCGGATTTAACATAGCGAAAAAGCTAAGAGTGTTATAACAAACAAAAAAAATAATATCATAATGAATGATGTAAGAATAATTAAGAAGACTGGTGGCTTAGGAAGAAGAGCCGACAGTGGAGATGCCATTAGTGGTTTTATTGCCAATGGTGTTGCCGTTGCTGATAAGTTAGATTTAGGTACTGTTTATAGAGTAAAATCTATTGATGACGTATTGGCTCTGGGAATTGACGCGAAGTATGACTCTACAAATGAGGTATTGGTTTTTGAACATTTGAACGAAGTATTCAGAATTAACCCTAATGCAGATGTGTTTTTAATGTTAGTAGCTCAAACCGTTGGGTTTGATGCAATGGTATTGAAGACAAATGAAAGCTATGCCAAAAAGTTGTTGATTGATGCTGAAGGAAAGATTAAGCAATTAGCTGTAGCATACAATCCAGATTTATCAAGCGTATCTGCAACACCTACAGCTGATACTACTGCGCTAAAGGCGGCTATCACTGCAGCTCAAGACTTAGTAAAGGATGAATATGCAAAGCATCGTCCTTTACATGTGTTGCTAGAAGGGAAGCTTTGGGATAATACTGTTACACTGGATGGGTCTAATAAAGATCCTTTAAATCTTAAGCTTAAAAATGCTGAAGGAGTTTCAGTAATGATTGGTCAAAGTCACTCTGTGGCAACAGTGAACTTTGGAACACCAGAGGCTCCAATTCATAAATTTATTGGATATGCTGCAGTTGGTGCGTTGTTAGGAACTGTAAGTGCAGCTGCAGTTAATGAAAATATTGGCTGGGTTAAGAAATTCAACGTATACGGAGGAAGTTTAACTGATGCTGCGATTGAAGGAAAGTTATTGACAGAGATTAGTTCTGGAGATATCGAAACTCAACATGGTAGAGGTGCTATTTTCTATACTACTCATGCGGGTAAAGCGGGTATTTACTTCAATGATTCATTTACATGTACTGAAGAAACAAGTGATTTTGCTTTTATTGAGAATAATCGAGTAATGAATAAAGCTGTTCGCGCTATTCGTCAAGCACTGTTGCCTCGCTTAAACTCACCTGTATTGGTAGATCAAGAAACAGGTTTCTTGTCTCCTGCTGTTGTGAAATCTATTGAGATGGATGGTCGCAAAGCGTTAGAAGAATTATTAAGCAATCAGGAAGTAAGCGGGATTGATGTATATGTAAATCCAGAGCAAAACATTCTTTCTACTTCAGAGCTTCTAGTAAGCTTCGAAATTGTACCTACTGGAACAGCTCGAACTATTACAGCAACTATCGGATTTAAGAACCCATTCTAAAAACAAGTAAAAAATGTCAAGTCAAACACCACTAATTAACGGAACCCGACACAGTTGGGCAAGTATTGAAATTGAGATTCTTGGACGTACAGTTCAAGGTGTAACCGCAATCAGCTACAGCGAAACTCAGAACAAAGAGAATATCTATGGCGCAGGTAAATATCCTGTAGCTAGAGGTAGAGGGAACTATGAAGCAACGGCAAGTGTCACATTGCTAGGGTTTGAAGTAGATGCTATTCAGCGAGCAGTAGGTGCTCAAAAACACCTTTCTGATATCGAAACTTTTGATATCGTAGTGGCATACCTGCCAGATGGTCAAGATGCATTAGTAACGCATACTCTTCGCAACTGCGAGTTTAAAGATAATAAGCGTGAAATGAGTCAAGGTGACTCTAGTGTATCAGTAGCATTAGAATTAATTGTTTCACATATAGATTGGATCTAATGAGCGCAACAGAGTCACAAATTAAGCAGTGGAAAGCCAAGTACGGAGAGGTACACGAAGTGTGTGTAGAGATAGAAGCAGATCAAGAGGCCTTTGCCTATTTCAAAAAGCCGGATAGAAGAGTTTTAGCATTAGCTGCAAAGTTCATTGAAAATGACCCAATTAAAGCCGGAGATGTTCTTTTCGAGAATTGTTGGGTTGGAGGCGATGAACAGATTAAAGATGACGATGAAGCGAGGTTAGCATGCATTGAGTTAATAGGGAAACTGTTTAAGAAAAAACAGGCTTCTATAAAAAAGCTCTAGCCGGGTTTGAAATAGACCCGGATAGCAAAACTAACCACTTGAGCCAGGGGGCGGCATTGATTCGACATGTATTCCATGTCGACCCCTGGGCTCTTTCTGACGAAGAATTCATCGAATTATTAAGCGAAGCTCAATACATCAAGCTTCTTGATGCTAGAATTATGCAAAATAGTGTGTTAAAGGCTCTTGCAATAGCCTTTGGAAATGAAAAAGGAAATGGAAGCAATTAGTTGGTTGAAGGAAATAAATGATCAGGCAGGAAAGTCAGTAAAAGGGATCGCTAAGTTTAAATCGTCTTTATCTAGTACAGAGTTAACTGCTAAAAGCTTGAGTAATTCTGTAAAAGGTTTAGATCTAAGTCTACAGAAGATAGAGGCGTATGAATCGCTAGAAATTGAACTTAAGACAAAGGAACCTGATGAGTCCGTTTATGCTAAAATGGCAAAGAATATCTCAGCTGTTACTAAGGTGGCTGGAGAGCTGAACAAGGTCTTTGATTTTACTAAGACTTATGATAAGCTTAAAGATTCTACGAAGGATTTTGTCGTTAAGCACAATGCAGACCTGAATAAAGTCACTAAAGATTTATACCGTATGGAAAATGTATACGGTGATAGTGGTGAATCTATTGCGGCAGTAGCAAATAGTCTATCAAAAGATTTAGGTGGTTCATTTCAGGAAAACCTTACTGTAATTGAAGATGGATACAAACGAGGGGGAAATGCAGGAGGCTTAATGCTTTCTCAATTAAAAGCTTTTGCGCCACAAATCAAAAGTGCAGGATATACAGCATCTGAAGGAATTGCCTTGATAGCTCAAGCTACTAAAAAAGGCATTAATCCGGGTGAAATGTTGGCTGGGTTGACAAAAGTATCTTCTGCTATTTCTGGTTTTTCTGATGAACAAGTTCGAGCTCTTAAAGAGATTGGAGTAGCTTCTTCTGACTTTCAAGGATTGTCAGGCTTGGATGCAGTAAAGTTGGTGAACCAGAATCTTGGTGGAAAAACTGCTGAAGCAAAAAATGAGCTATTACAGTCAATTTTTGGTGTTAAGTCTTCAGAGGCTCAGGCACTAATGGCTGAGGGAGTGTCTGGGCTTTCTGTTGATCTAGGTAAAATGCCGGTCAAAGGTGGTTTCATGACTTCTTTCAAGACCTATTTAGCAGAGGTTAAAACTGTAATTTCAGAGAACTTTGGTTCAATAGGTGATGTCCTTAAAACTACTGAAACAGTAGGTAATATAATGTCCTCAACATTTGAGGCGGTAGATCAATTTAAGGATCCTCTTAATAAGGCCTTAACTGGGATGAAAGATTCCTTTAACGGAATGAATTTAGGAGGAGTGTCCAAAGGATTTTCAAGTTTAAAGTCGAGTATGAAAGGGATGAGCTTTGGAGGGCTAGGTAAAGCAATGTCTGGAGTGAAATCCAGTATGAGAGGTATGAATTTCGGTGTTTTAGGGAAATCAATATCTGGTATTCTACCTATGCTGAAGAGTATGACTTTTGCTCAGATCGGACTCAACATTGCTATGGATGCTAATCCTGTTGGATTGATTGTTCTAGCCATTGCTGCTTTAATTGCCATCATTACTGCGGTGGTAATGAAGTACGATGAGTGGGGGGCTGCCTTAACAGTTGTTATGGGGCCGTTAGGTATGATTGTCAATTTGGTTATGTCATTTGTGCGCCACTGGGATAGTATCGTTGAAGCCTTTCAAAATGATGGGATAATTGCTGGTTTAAAACGTATTGGTCTAGTTCTTTTAGATGCTATCTTATATCCTGTGCAACAACTACTTGGATGGTTGAGTAAAATTCCTGGACTTGGAATTGCTGGCGACTTTAGTGAAGATATTAAGAAGTTTCGAGAGGAAAATGATCTTGTTACTGACGAAGAGACTGAGGCGGAAATCGAGGGAGAAAAAGAAAGAAAAACTGAACAACAAAGAAACACTTCTTCGAAATCAACTAGTTCATCTACCGAATATAACCAGGTTACCTCAAGCCCTCAAAATCAAGTTGCTACATCAGCTACCACAGGAAGTGAAGTTGCTGCCGGAGGTGGAACAGGTAAGAATGTAAACGTCTCAATTGAGAATCTAATCAACTCATTTACAATTAGCTCTACTACAATTGAAGAGAGCGAGGGAAGATTGAGAGAAATGATTTCTCGTGCTCTATTAAATGGAGTGAGAGACTTTGAAACAACAGTATAATGGAATACACAATACCAGAAATATTAGGAAAGATTGGGATAAAAGGCTATACACCTAGATTAGCAAGTGCAGTCAATAGGTTACTATCAGCAAACGATCCAGTAGCTTATGATCAAGCTCTTGAAGAAACTACAAAGGAAATTACTGGTTATGATAATGTGGTATTGCAAAAGCCAGAAGAGAATGCAATACGTGGTTATGATCTAGAACTGTTTGAAGCAGAAACACCCGCATATTCACCAGATACAGCATTCGATGGCTTACCTATTTACCAAGCGCTATTACTTGAACAAGTTGAGGGAACAAGTGGAGACTTGTTGCTAGATTCTGCAATTGTAAATATTAATCGTAAGCGCAGAGTAGTAGTTACCGAGCTACAAGGTTATGATCATAGTGTTAAAGAGTTTATCAATAACGGAGATTGGTCTATAGAGGTAACAGGCGTATTAGCAAACAAAGGAGTTGGTTATCCTAAATCAAAGGTTACGGAAATGAACTCTTTTATGCAAGCCAAGCAAGCTATACCTATCATACATGAGGTATTGAACAAACTGGGTATTTACAGCATCGTTGTAACTGATTATAGTTTTCCAAATACTCCTTTTCAAAACATCCAAGCCTACAGTTTTTCAGCTTTAAGCGATGAGGCTACAATACTTACTGTGTAATGTTAGTGCCTACTTGTAATATAAAGCTTGGAGATTTGGATTTGTCTTGGGTGAATAATGTTGTTATTGAGTCAAGTTGGAAAAACCAAACAGATACAGCCAAGATTACCTTGCCTGCTAATATCAAACTTGCCGATGGAACAGATCGTAAAAAATCTGTTCACAAATTGCTAGATCACATTCCTGTTGGTTCTCCTGTTAGCATATCGCTGAGCGCGAATGGAAGTTTAGTTTCCTTGTTTCAGGGTTACGTTTCAAGAGTTCATCCTAGAACGCCATTGGTGTTTGAATGTGAAGATGAAATGTACAACCTAAAGTCTGGTAATGTAAGTGATTCTGGAGAAGCAATGACTATTAAAAAGGTAGTTGATAATTGGTTTAGCGAATACAACACTGATTATCTGGATGCTGAGTTAGGGACATTTGGGATTGATAACTTAAGTAAATCACAGGTGTTACAGGAAATCCAAAAGCAATTCTCTATTCACAGCTTTTTCAGAAAGGGAAAACTGATCATTGGCAAGCCTTACTCTTCTGGAGGTCAAAATGTGATATCCTTTAAAGTTGAGGGCGAGTTTATCGAAGACAAACTGGAGTATAAAAGAGAAGAAGATGTTAAAATTCAAGTTCAAGCTACTTCGCATAAAGAAAATGGTGAAGAAGTTACTGCTACGGTTGGAGATAAAGATGGAGATCAGCGAACGCTTAATTTCTATGGAATAGAAAGTGAAGCTGAACTAAAAGCTATTGCAGAACGAGAAATAAAAAAGATCAAGTACGATGGCTTTAGAGGTTCGTTCACTGCTTTTGGGTTGAAAACAGTGCGACATGGAGATATCATTGAGTTGATACATGGAGAAGAGAGTCAAAAATCAGGAAAGTACTACGCAGAAAAAGTGGTTTACACTTTCGGGTTGAATGGTTATCGACAAGAAGTAACATTAGGAGAAAGAGCCATATGAATGGAGTGAATGATTATGTAGAAAGAATGGTGAAAAGATCTGTTCCAAATCAGGTTGTATTAGCCAAGGTAGAGAGTGTTGATGCCGAAGGTTATGCTTGTGAAGTAAGTATGGAAGGTAAGCCGAACAGGTTGAAAGTACGAATTAGAAGTGTAATAGATGGCAGCCAAGAAGGGATGCTTATACTTCCTAAGGTTGGCAGTTTTGTACTAGTAGGATTGATCAATAACAATCCGAACAGTAACTACATTGTCAGCTTCTCTGAAGTTGATGATATCTGGCTACAATCACCAACTATAAAGCTAAATGGCGATTCAAATGGAGGTGTTGTAAACTGGCCCAAAGCTGTAGAACAATTAGAGAAGCTGACTGCGCGTGTTGATGCTTTATATGATGCCCTAAATACTGCTGCGCCTTCTGCGCCAACTGATTCTGGTGCAAGTTTAATTGCGGCAATTAAAGGATCACTTGCGGCTGTGGTGGATATTGAAAAATGGGACGGATTAGAAAATGAAAATGTAACTCATGGCTAAAGGAATCATGCTAGATAACGATGGAGACATTCGAATTACAGATGGCTTAGTCGTTGGAAATACAGATCAGCAGAATGCGGAATTGCTTTTGTTGACCAATAAAGGCGATTTAAAGTATGCGCCAACTACCGGTATTGGATTAGAAGATTATCTCAGTAGTCCACTCACCTACATTACTAGAGTAAAACTCGAAAACGAAATAGGACTTCAAGTTGAAAAAGATCAAGGGATCGTAAAAGAACTTGAAATGAAACCAAACGGAACCTTACTATTAGAAGTGACCTATGGGTAAAAAAAGAATAACAGTACTTCATAATCAAACCTTACTAGATATAGCGCTGCAGTATTTTGGAAGTCCAGAAGGAATTGCACAAATACTAGCAGACAACAATCTGCCGTGGGATTATGAAGCCAAACCAGGCGATACATTGTTGGTGGCATCTGTACCAATGAACACAGATGTAGTAGCATATTTTTCTGCTACACACCATAACCCTGCTAGCTATTTTGAATTACCACCAGAATCAAGCATGATTTACGTGAACGATGGATATATAGCAAGCAATTATGTCGAAATAAAATACGTGTATTAATCATGGCACTTATTAGAAGAAGAGATAAAGATCAAAACACCCCATTAACCTTTGAAGAGTTAGATGGCAATTTTGATCATCTAGAAACCGAGTTGAACGATAAAGCTTCGTTCTTACTTAATCAAATCAATAGCCAGTCTATTGCTAATTTAAAGTTAGGATCCGACATTACTGTAAAAGGTGAAGGGGTTGGAATGTATACCAATAATACAGTTGTAAGCAGTGATACTACCTTGCTTCAGGTTATTACCAACATGCTTACTACGGTTGTGCCAGCTTCTTATCAGGCACCAACATTGTCGCTAAGATTAGATGGTGCAACTACTTATGAAGTAGGACAAGAGTTTGCAGCTAATATCAATGCAATTTACCAGAAACAAGATGCGGGCGATTTCAATAGAGTGCATTTTATTGAAAATGGATCAGAAATTCATTCCTCTTCAGACTCTGGAGATTTAAACTATGTGCATGGAGGTCAGGTGTATTATGAGCCTGAAACCCTTTCTTACACTACGCGTATAAGTTACGAGCAAGGTCTGCAGAAGTATGATAACCTAGGGAATCCGTCAGGAACTCCAATTCAAGCTGGTGAAGTTCAATCGAGTGCAAAATCAATTAGTGTTCGCTACAAAACAAGGTACCAAAAGAATGGAACTCAGCTAACTGACTCAGACGGAGTTCGTGCTATGAGTAATGATGTGTGGGATAATGTAAACACCATTAATATTCCTGTTGAAGCTGGAGACACATCCATTGATATAGTAATACCTCCGGGTAAATCATTAAGCGAGGTAATGTTTGAAGGAACACTTTCTGTGCCTCAAACTGATGTTTTTAAGTCAAGCGAGGCCACAATTTTGGTGAAAAGCTTTGATGGAACCAATGAGCGAGAGTATAAATATTACAGATACCAGCCAACCGCGCCTTTTCCAAGTTCAGCGAACTATAAAATCACCTTGTCATGAGTAACGGAGTAGCAAAAGCTGGTTTGCCAGCACAAATAATACGTGTAGAGGATGCACCACTGCAACCTCATGAAGTAGTCGGAGATTATTCTAAGGCTGAATATGATTCAAAAGAAAATATACCTGAAGCAACAAGGTATCCTGGATTGTTTACCACAGAAGTACAATCTGACGGAAGTCAAAAACATTACAGACTTGTAGGTGGAATAGCCAATAGTAATTGGGTAGAGATGGCAGATCAGGATAAGTTTGATACTTACAAGCCTAATGCTGTTACGCATTCTGCATACGGAGAGTTGATGATAGACTTAGGTCAATATCAGTTTAATGCCGTTTCATTAGAAGAAGGAGTTTCTCAGTTGAAAATTCAAGGCGGGCAAGTAGGGCATGCTTATCGCTTTACCTTATCTCAAGATGGAACATATTCTTATGGGCTAACATTGGCACCGTCATACCCTACGGCAGGTATATCTGTTAATGAGGGGGATGTTTTTTTGTATCAAAAGCTTTCATCAAGTGGGTTTATAGAATCAACTCGTGTTTATAAAGCAACACAAGGTTATCAATCTCAATCAATTGAAAGCGATATGGCTGATGGCAATATAGTTCCTTACATCTATTTGCCAGATGGCGTAATACCACTATTAAGTCAAAAAGTAGGATTGGTAGATTCCTTTTTAGTAACCGTAATTGGGGCAGATCAATACGTGTTGTCTCTTGAATACTCAAATATGTAATGAAGCCAAAAATTCCCGCGCCACAACACGTTGTAGGTAGTTGGTTTAATGACGACTATCATACGCCAAAAGTTGATGGAAGAATAGAGTCTTCCATTGGAGATAGATCTGGAGAAGTGTTTCCAGGTAGATGCTATAGAGGTGGAGATGCGGCATACGTTAGTTGTCCTTCTTCAAGCACTATTTACAAAATCACGAAAACAGGAGATTCACAAAGCTTTTCACTTTGGTATAAAGCAAGTGGATCACAAAATGCTTTCATTGCTGAATTCAGCAATGAAAGCCCAATAAATAACTTAGAACTAGAATACACAAATGAGGTTTACAGACTAAAACTTTCTTACCGTAATTCAGCTAGTGATAGTTTTTCGGAACAATTTGTTTCAGTGTCTAGTGTAGATTGTGAATCAAGGTTTGCTAAAATTGCTGTAAGCATTACTGCTACAAACTACTCTTCGCGGGAATGTCTGGTTAAACTTTATGTTGACGATAAACTAGAAGCTACGTTTAATTCCTTTGGTTTAATTTCTCAACAGATGATTAGTTTGTCTTTGAGCCAGTTGCTGAACGGGTCAAACGGATGTATATGGGATGTTAGAGAGTACAATGATGCTTACAAACCATATATAGGTTTTGAACCAACTGGTCGTGAGATTAGGTGGTATACCTGTGAAGAAGGAGATGGAACTATTTCTTATGATTCTAGTGGGAATAAACTAAATGCAACTATTGTAGATTCAAACCCAGAAGTTTTTCATACTACTGATATAGATGTGCCTTATAGTTTCTTAAATGAAAAAGGATATACACCAATAAACCTTTTAGATACTCAAGAGATTAAGAGTGATACCAACTACAGTACACTATTGAATTTGCCAGATAACGGAGTTATTAACTATCCAAGTTTTAGTAATGTTTTGGCTAGGTATCCTTTTGGTATTTCGAGTAATAGTTATAGTGCAACTTTTTGGGTGAATAACCTATGTGAGTCAAATGGAGATTTATACAACTTAGATGGTACTATTAACTTAGGAAATACCCCAAATAGTCAAACGGCAGGGTTCTATGATGATAACGATGGGGAAGGTTACTATGCAGCGTGTTATCAATCTGGGTTAACTTTTAACTTTAGAGATCTAAATCCCCACCTGTCAACAGGTCGGTTTAGGGCTAAAATATATGTGGAAAAAGGTGGGTACTTAAGAGTTTATAATAATGATGCAATTAATGCTATAAACGGAGTCGTTGCTAACTTAGCCAATAACGATCCGAACGGAAGCCTACTAGTACCTATTGGTAATAGCTATACAATGGAATCTTTAAAGGCGTTTTATGATCAATTAAAGATTCAAAGTAGACAAGATGAAATAGATGATTTATTACTCTTACCAGATGCTACGTATGATGAGGTATATCAAGCCGCACTAGATGCTAATGGCGGAGTAGCAAATAGTTTATGGATGGTTCATAATTTACTATCCTATGCTAGACTTGAGTTACGTTTAGAACCAGGACTTAACTTAATAGAAAATGATTCACTAGTCTTCAATAATACGAGGGTAGAGACAGCATACTATTATGGGAAAGAAATGGCCTCTATAGATAATTTCTATTTTACATCTGATGAAGCAGGCTTGTCTAAGCTGTACATAGATGACTTTAAAATTGATGGGGAAGTTAAAATACCTTTTAATGCAAAAGATAGCAGAAGAGATGCTAAAAATTCCTTATTAGATCAAAAAGGTAAAATTAAATACCCACTACAATTGGTGGAGGCGAATTGTTTTAAAGGTGATGGTGTAGCACATATAGAACTAATTAACTCTGTAAGACCTCAAGAAATCAGCTTTATATTTATAGATAATAATTCATTAGACCAAGCTATTTTTGGATTGAAAAACTCTAATAATAGAAGGGTATTAATAACAAATTCCAATTCTGTAATAACATACAGATTTAATGGTTCTACATATAATGTAAACTTACCTAATGCCATACAGACAGATGACTACTGTCGTTTAGTAATACATCATGAAATTGATAGAACAATTAATCCTAATTATGAAAGTGGTATTACACTTCATAATTATACTCAAAATTGGAATATCACATTTACTGATAATGGTACTGGAGATCATGCTAATGCAAGAGAACCTGGTTGTCAAATATTAGCTGCGTATAATTCAGATGATGGTGTGCCATTATCACCATCGACTAGCAAATTCTTCAATTTTAAAAGTGGCGGTAGTCAACCTATTCATGCCGCGTTTAATGAAGGGAGTGGTACAGTATTATATCACAATAACGGTAATATTGCAGGAAATATAATAAACCCAATACTACCTGATACTTGGGGTAAACAAGATGTCTATCACTATAATTCTTGGGAAGGTCTTTATGAAAATTCCGTTGATATTCTAGAAGAAGATTGGACCATTGTAGAAGTAGATACTACAATAACGGATACTGATAGTAGCGATACTAACAGTATGACGATGTATGCTGGCGAAGATATAGTTGTAGATTGGGGAGATGGATCAGTAGAGTTAGTGACTACTCATACTCGTAGGGTGCACAAGTATGTTAATGCAGGAATACAACGAATTAAGTTTTGTGCAATAGATTCTGCAAGCGATACGAGCATGCGTTTCGGCTGGTATCCTTATACAACGTTTGCAAATTGGAATCCAGATCATAGCAAGGTAACGTATGTGAATCAGTTTGGTCGAGCAAGTATTGTGTCTGCATCATTTTGTGGATGTTCGAACTTAGAAGAAATTAAGGCAACGGATTCTCCTGATTTACGCACAGATCTTCGTTATGCTTTTATGAATTGTTCTAACCTTAATCGAATCAATAATCTTAGCTCTTGGGAGACATCACATGTAGAAATTTTTAGTAGTCTTTTCTCTGGTTGTCAATTGTTTGATGGCGTAGGTTTATCAAGTCTTAGTTTCGACAATGCGGTAGATCTTCATGGTATTTTTAGTAGGTGTTCACAAATTAACCCAGATTGTACAAATTGGAAGTTTGATAAAGTAACCAACTTACGTTATGCCTTTAATGGTTGTGCTAGTTTTCAAGGTATAGGTTTCAATAATAAAAACACGAGCAATGTAACCACTCTGCAGCAAGCATTTAAAGACTGCACACTATTTTCAGGAGATGTATCTAATTGGGATGTCTCAAGCGTAACTAATTTCCATGAAACTTTTAGGGGTTGCACTGGCTTCAACGTAAATCTGTCTAATTGGAATGTGAGCAGTGCTGTTAACGTGTCATACATGTTTATGGGAGCATCACAATTTAACAATGGAGATGTTGCGAATGATAACAATTCTCCTTTAGCGTGGAATGTTGGACAGGTAACAGATTTCTCTTACATGTTCTACAATGCTTCTTTTAACCAAGATGTTTCAAGTTGGAATACAAGTAGTGCAACAAATACAACTGGAATGTTCCAAGGTGATAGCGTATTTAATCAAGACCTATCTAGTTGGAATATGAGCTCAGTAGTATATATAACAGGGATGTTTTATAAAGCAAGTTCGTTTAACAACGGAGAGTCAACAAATACAGCAAGTAATCCATTAACGTGGGATGTTGGTGAGGTAATTAGTTTCTCAAGGTTGTTTGCCGAAACCAGCTTTAACCAAGAGTTAAAAGCATCTAATGGAGTTGATAACTGGGATGTGAGTAACGTAACAAATATGTACTATATGTTCCATGATTCGCAGTTCAATCAATATGTGGGAGCATGGGATACCAGTTCTGTAAACTCAATGCGAGGAGCGTTCCAAGGCTGTTCTAATTTTAATAATGGCGAAGCTGCAGGTGTAACAGGAGTTCCTATAAATTGGGATGTAAGTAGTGTAACGAACATGTCTTCTATGTTT
This sequence comes from Flavobacteriales bacterium UBA6049, assembly GCA_002429085.1. Taxonomy (GTDB): domain Bacteria; phylum Bacteroidota; class Bacteroidia; order Flavobacteriales_G; family Salibacteraceae; genus UBA6049. Next base: position 1,255 of record DIYR01000151.1, on the reverse strand, counting down.
GAAGGTTGTTCTTCATTCAATCAAAAACTGAATGCTTCTAATGGTATTGATGCATGGAATACAAATCTTGTAACTACCATTAAGGAAATGTTTTTTGGATGTTCTACATTTAATAATGGTGCGGCTTCAGGAGTATCTGGGGCACCTTTAAACTGGAATACAAGCAGTATAACAGATGTTTCTTTTGCATTTAGCGGTTGTTCTGCATTCAATCAAAATTTAAGTAGTTGGGATTTTTCTAATGTAACGGACGCTTCACTGTTTTTACACGGTACAACACTATTTAATAATGGCGAACTACCTGGCGAAAGTACCAGCCCTATAATGTGGAATACAAGCAGTGTTACTTCGTTAGCTAGCTGTTTTCACAGCGCAGAATCCTTTAATCAAGAATTAAGGGCTACTAATGGTATAGATCCTATTGATGTTTCTAGTTGTAGTGATATTGGAGGTCTTTTCTACAATGCTTATGTATTTAACCAATACGTTGGAGATTGGGATACATCATCATGCATAAATATGGCATCTGTTTTCAGAACTGCAACAGCTTTTAACAATGGAGATCCAGCAAGTACTTATACTAAGCCATTAACTTGGGATGTTAGCAATGTTACTAACATGAGTTCCATGTTTTGGGGGGCGAGTGTTTATGGGCAAAACTTCAGAAATGCCTCAAATACAGGTAAGTGGGATGTGTCTCAAGTAGAAAACTTCTCACAGTTTCTAAGGTTTTGTGAGTTCAATCATTACATAGGAGATTGGGATACCTCAAGTGCAACAAACATGACCAGCATGATGCGTGGTATACCGTATTCCTATTCAATTGATACGTGGAATTTTGAAAATGTAACTTCCATGGACTTGTTTATGAGTGGAACTTCAATCTCATCAAGCAATTATGAAAGCTTACTTGTTTTAATAGAGTCACAAAATGTCCAAAACGATGTGTTGCTAACAGTTTCTAGCACTGTTTCATCAGGAAGTTTAGCCGCTGTAGCAAGACAAAGATTAATCGATGATCATAATTGGACAATAACTGATGGAGGAGCAGTGTAATGAGTATAGTGAAGTTTTATACACATAATCAATTGAGCATGTCAGGAGTATCATCTACTAAGGTAGGTGGGTATAGACATACCAGAATGTTTTTGACGAAAGCAGAGTCAAAAGTGTCTTTTCCAGAATGCCCAGCAATAAGACAGGCGGGCGTAGTGCCAAATACCTCATATAGTTTATCCGATCTCAGAGATGCTAA
>DIYR01000178.1 GCA_002429085.1 Flavobacteriales bacterium UBA6049 | reverse complement strand
GGAAATCGCGTAGATAGCACTGAATGGCACAATATTGTAATGTGGCGTGGATTAGCAGAAATTGCAGAGAAATACCTTCGTAAAGGAAGTTCAATCTATGTTGAAGGAAAGTTGAAAACAAGATCTTGGGAAGATCAAGATCGCAACACACGCTATATTACCGAGGTAGTTGCTGATAACATGACTATGCTGGGAAGCAGAGGAGACAGTGCTCTTTCACAGCAACAAGCACCAGCTCCTTCTCAAGAACCAGCTGGAAATTATCAAGCGTCTAATAATACATCTACTGCTGCTTCAAATTCAGGAGATGCCGAACAGATGGATGACGATTTACCATTCTAATCAATACGATTGTTAACCAAACTCTTTCATTTTGGACGACCCGGTCGAACCTTTTAGTTACGGATTACTACTTATTACAAACGGAATATCAATAGGCCATATCATAGCCTTTGTATTTCTACTATTGTTACTGATCTGTTCTGCCCTAGTTTCTGGATCGGAGGTTGCTTTTTTTTCATTGAATCCTGTTCAACGAAAAGAGCTTGAAGATGAAGGAAGCAAAGCTTCAACTATCGTCTTAGATCTACTAAATAGAAGTAAAGAACTTCTTGCGACCATTTTGATAAGTAATAACTTTATCAATGTTGCCATTATCCTCCTCACCTCTTTAATTACTGGCGTTGTATTCGATTTTTCAGACACCTCTCTTTTTGGATTTGTTATAGAAGCGGATTTAATTGCCTTTTTAGTAGACATTGTAGGAATCACTTTTTTGATTTTGTTCTTTGGTGAAGTAATCCCAAAAGTATATGCCTCTCGTCATCCGTTGCGCTTGGCCAAATTGATGGCATACCCGATTATGCTTTCTTTTCGCTTCTTTAATCAAATGCAACTGGTTCCATTACTGGTAAGATCATCGGCATTTTTAGATAGACGAATCAAGAAGAAATCAAACGGAATTTCTGTAGATGAGCTTTCACAAGCACTCGAAATCACGAATAAGAATGAGATTCCAGAAGAAGACCACAAGATTTTAAAGGGGATTGTAAAGTTTGGAAATACAGATGTACGTCAAATTATGACACCTAGAATTGATGTTACTGGCTTCGATTTGGCTACTCCGTACAACCAACTCCTTACCGAAGTTTTAGAATCTGGGTTCTCTCGTATTCCTATTTACAATGAAGAATTCGATCAGATAAAAGGCGTGCTCTATTTGAAAGATTTATTACCGTATTTGAAAAGTGCTGGTGAAGATTTCAAATGGCAAGAATTAATACGAGAACCTTTTTTCGTTCCAGAAAAAAAGAAGATCGATGACCTTCTAAACGAGTTCAGAGAGCGTAAAATGCACATGGCAATTGTGGTTGATGAGTATGGTGGAGCTCAAGGCATTGTAACACTAGAAGATGTAATTGAAGAAATTGTTGGTGATATTTCTGATGAGTTTGATGATGAAGACCTCGTTTACTCAAGAATTGATGAACGCAACGTGGTTTTTGAAGGAAAAACTGCATTAAATGACGCTTATCGAGTTCTTGGAATTGAAGGTGAAACCTTAGAAGAACTAAAAGGTGAATCTGATACCCTAGCAGGATTGGTACTTGAACATGCAGGAAGAATTCCAAAGAAGAACGAAAAATTAACCATTGCAGATTTCACGTTTACTATTGAAGCAGCAGATAAAAAGCGCATTAAACAAGTAAAAGTCACTTTACCGAAAGACGAGCATGTAAAATCATCCTCAAAGAGGAATTCAGCAGGTTTAATTGCTCTTATTATTGGGGCCTCTTCTTTACTATCTGGATGTAGTGAAGATGAATTTTACCCAAAACCTAGAGCATACCATCGAGTAGAACTTATTAAGCCTAATTACCAAAGTTTCCCAAAAGATTGCGGTTTCACTTTTCAGTACAATCAGTCAATGGCCGAGTTAGATTACTTGCGTATTTCTAAAGAGAATAGAGAAGATAACTGCTGGTTTAATTTGCGCTACCCAAAATTGAATGCTCGTGTTCACTTTTCGTATTTTGATGATACAGTGAAAGACTCCTTACGATTTTACACAGAAACAAGTCGTAAGCTAGCAATAAAACACATGGAGAAAGCTAAAGATATTAAAGAGGATTTGGTGTACTCTCCTGAAGACGACCTATATGGTTTAACATTTGACTTTGAGGGAAGTACTGCAGCCTCGTTTCAGTTCTTTTTAACTGACAGTGTTAACCACTATTTACATGGCTCGCTTTACTTTGAATCTACTCCTAATCCTGATTCATTATTCCCAATGGAGGCATATATTAAGAATGACCTCTACCGCATAATTGAAACATTTCAGTGGGTAGACTGAATTTTCATTCCAGTTAGTACATCAAATTGAATTCCGAACAACACAAATGCCGAGAGTAAGTGTAATGGCTGCATAAACGATGGGAATGATAAATAGGTCAATCCAATTCCAAGTAGAATTTCGAAAACAAGAATAGAAGCCCAAACTATCAAGTTGAGTTTTCCGCTAATTATCTTCAGTTTCCACAACAAATAGCCATTCAATGCTAGAACAAGAATAGAAAAGCTTCTATGCACTTTGAATATCACACTAAGTGAATCTACCCATGAAGATCGTGCTACTCCAGAATGAGCAATTATATCAACCTCTTCACGAACAGCAGTTCCCATATACACTTGAAGCAAAGTCATTGCAAGAACAGCTATCATTACGCCTACTTCTACTTTACCCATCACATAATTATCTGCCTTCCCTTTAATCAACCTAATTAAGATCAAAAGAAACGCTACCAGAGCAAGCGCTCCAAACATGTGAATGGTAATTTGATTTGGAACAAGGTTTCCATCTACTACCAACTTTCCAAGCCATGCTTCAAAGCCTAGTGTAAATAATGACAAAGTTGCAAAGAGAGGAATCCAAACTTTTTTGCGCAGGAAAAAGAAACTCAATACAAAAGTTAATAGTACTGGTAGACCAGTAAATGCCCCTACTAAACGATTGATGTATTCCGTCCATGTATGAGCTGGATTAAAAATAGCATAATCATGACGTGTGTATTTTTCCCAATTACTAATAATCAACTGATCGCCAGTAGTAAATGTTGATTTAGCTATCCATAAAGCTTCGTCATGCACAATCATCTGGCCTTTTTCCACCTCATGATGAGGGTGCCATAACACTTGTTCAATATCGGTTGGAGGGATATAGTAACCAAAACACTTTGGCCAATCCGGACACCCCATTCCTGAACCTGTCATGCGAACCACACTACCTGCTAGCACAACTAACAATGAACAAACTAAAGAAACTCGAGCCGAGGTTAATAACAATGAACGTACTTCCATAAAGATCAAACAAAAAAGCCACACAAATTGTGCGGCTTCAAATGTCTAAATTGTTTGGAAGTTGATCTCAAGTAAAAGCATGGAATATTGAGGGAAACTTGATTGACTGTCTAATTTCATCAGATTTACTCTGTTTCGCATCTATTTTCTTTTCGGATGGCTTTTTGGAACGTTCAACGCGATTCTCACGTATTACACTCGTTGAATCGCTCTGTAATTGCCTTGGGGCAACAGTTAAAACGCAAAACGTAATCAATAAAAGAATCGGATGATATTTCAACACTCTTGAGATCATGGCACTTGTTTTTTCAATCAATTAGTATCCCCTAATCGTCATTTCTTACAAATACGAGATCAAAAAATGAAGTGCTGCACGTTGCCACCCTTCAATTATTAATTTTGCCACCCTTCATATATGAGCTTAGATCAAGAACACACGAAAACAGAGATGTCGTTTTTAGAACACTTAGAAGTGCTTCGTTGGCATTTAGTAAGATCTGCAGCAGCAGTTGTAATCATGGCTGCATTAGCATTCTTAAATAAATCGTTGTTGTTTGACACCATCATATTTGGACCTAAAAGGCCAGATTTTTGGACCTTTGAACAACTCTGTAATCTATCCAACTACCTCTATCAAATCTTCCCTAACATAGTGGCTAGTGCGGATGTACTTTGCGTTGGGCAAGAAATCCCAAAGCTTCAGAACATCAATATGGCTGGACAATTCACCAGTCATATCATGGTATCATTGATTGCTGGTTTTGTGGTAGCATTTCCATACATTGTTTGGGAAATGTGGCGATTCATTAGCCCTGGACTTCATCCAAAAGAGCAAAAAATGGCTAGAGGGTTAGTTTTCTGGGTATCTATTTTGTTCTTACTAGGTATTTCGTTTGGATACTTCATTATTTCTCCACTTTCAATAAACTTCTTGGCAACTTATAGTGTCAGCGAGCAAGTACAAACCATTCCCACCCTTTCCACATATATCTCAACCGTAACATTGGTTGTAATAGCTAGTGGATTACTGTTTGAACTACCCATCCTTGTATTTGCCCTCACTAAACTAGGATTGATTACGCCAGCATTCCTAAGAAAATACAGAAGACACTTTTTCGTTGTAGCATTGGTGATTTCAGCAATTATTACTCCACCAGATGTATTCAGTCAGTTACTCGTGTCTATTCCTCTAGTAATCTTGTATGAAGTTAGTATTGTGCTATCGGCAAGAATCATAAAACGAGATGAGAAATCAACAGATTAAAACCTGCTATTAATTTGTACATTAGCAACAATCGGAATCATGTATATCACACTCAAATCTGGAATTAAGCATACGTGGCTACTAGGCTTACTCTTACTGCTTTGTAGTACGGTTTCATTTGCTCAGTATACCAAAGTGAGTGGAGTCGTTACCGATAAAGGCACAGGTGATCCATTACCGTTTGTAAACATTTCTTTTGAGGGAAAAAACATTGGTACAATTACCGATATAAATGGTTATTACGAGATTCAAACTCAATGGGCTTCTGGTCAACTCATAGCTAGTTTTGTTGGGTACAAGCCTGAAAAAAAAGCCGTTCAAATAGGAAGTAAGCAAACCATTAACTTTCAATTAGAATCTACTGCTACTGAGTTAAAAACGGTTGAAATCAAGGCTAAAAAAGGGCGTTACAAGAACAAAGAAAATCCAGCGGTAGTATTAATCAGAAATGTGATTAAACACAAGGATGAGAATCGCATGGAAGGGAGTACTTACAGCTACTTTCAATATGATAAGTACGAGAAAGATGAGTACGACATTAACAACTTTACAGAAGAGTGGCTCAACCGTAGGTCATTAAAAAGCTTTCAAGTACTACGTGATTATATAGATACCTCAGACATTAATGGAAAGCCCTATATTCCGTTATTAATCAAAGAGAAAGTATCTACTGTTTACATTAGAAATAACCCTAGAGCAGAAATAGAAGAAATTCAAGGAACTAGGATTAGTGGTTTTGAAAACAGTGTTTTTGGCGAGGGTGTTGGTCAATTCTTAGATAAACTCAGTTCTCAAGTTGATATCTATGAGAATAATATCGATTTGTTAGATAAATCGTTTACCTCACCAATCTCCAGTATTGGCCCGAATGTATATAGGTACTATATTACCGATTCTACAGAAATTGATGGCCAAAAATACAAGTGGCTTTCTTTTATGCCTCGCGATCCAAACATCATTGCATTTACGGGTAAAATGTTGGTGGCAGATTCCACTGAAAATTGGATCGTAAAGGAAATTGAATTAAATGTTGATAAGCGAATCAATATCAACTTTCTAGAAGGTCTTAGAATCATTCAAGAGTTTGAATACAAAGATGGTATTGGATGGATCATAATACGTGATCAAATGACGGTAGATATTCAACCCACTGACAAAGGAATGGGAATCTACAATACTAAAACCATCAGTTATAAGGACTTTGTTGTGAACCAGCCAAAGCCTGACGAATTATACTCTGGATTAAATCGAGAAGTGATACTTGACAGCGCATCTCAGAAAGATGATTCTTTCTGGGATGAGAAAAGACACGAGGACTTATCTGGCCAAGAACGCGGTATATACGAAATGGCTGACACCATCCAAAGTATTCCAGAGTTTGTAACCATTACAAAAATTGGTGAATTCGTACTAAGTGGGTATGTAAAACGGGGAGGCTTAGATATTGGTCCGGTTACATCGTTTGTGAGTTATAACGATGTAGAGGGTATTCGTTTACGTTTTGGTGGTAGAACCAATATTGATTTTCATGACAAGTGGAGGTTTAGTGGGTATGGAGCCTATGGTTTAAATGATGAACGTTGGAAGTACTCAGGTACTATTGAATACTATTTCAATAAAAACCCACGTTCAAGATTGTACTACAATTATTCTGATGATGTTTTCCAGCCAGGGTTTGAGGTAGACTGGAGTGATAAAGACAATATCTTCTTATCATTTCGAAGAACTCCCGCAGATAATATGATGTACAAAAAAGAGAATCACTTGTTCTATGAGCGAGAATGGTTCACTGGATTTGGAAACATCTTTAGGGTACGCGAAAAGTCAATTAGCGGAATAGACAGAAACCCGTTTAGACAAAATGGTTTTCAAGAAGCTCCGCCAAACGAAGGCATAGTAGATGCAATCAATACAGTTGAAGTTGGTGTAGCGTCTCGTTTAGCAATTAATGAAAAATTTATTCAAGGAAGGTTCGGCAGATCTCAAATTAAAACCACTGCCCCTGTATTCTATTTTGAATATACGTATTCACCAGATGTCTATCAAAACGATTACGAATATCACAAACTGTATTTCAGTGCCGTAAAGCGATTTAAACTGGGAATATTTGGGATGACTGATACTGAAATCGAGGCTTCAAGGGTGTTTGGTACAGTTGCATACCCATTATTAGATATTCATAGAGCAAACGAATCATTTACTTATGATGATCGTTCGTACAACATGATGAACTTCTTGGAGTTTGCCAGTGATCAGTCAGTAGCATTTATGTACACACATCACTTTAATGGTTTATTGACAAGTAAACTGCCTCTATTAGATCGAATGAAATTGCGTGCTGTAACCTCGGGTAAGATTTTATTTGGACGTTTAAGTGAAGCAAACCGTAGTTCAGACGATCCGAACTTATTGATTTTACCTGAAAGAATGGGGTGGCTAAACAATGAACCCTACATAGAGGTAAGTGCTGGTTTAGAGAATATCTTGAAACTATTTAGACTAGAACTAGTTAAACGCTTATCCTATCTAGATAATCCGGGTGTAACAGAATTCATGGGCGTAAAAGGATTAGCTCTTCGTTTCAAGATGCAAATCATGTTCTAAGATGAAATTAGGTGCAGATAACATCATAAAAAAATACGGAAGTAGAACCGTTGTAAAAGGAGTTTCAGTAGAAGTAAATCAAGGAGAAATTGTTGGTTTACTTGGCCCAAATGGTGCTGGTAAAACAACTTCTTTCTACATGATTGTAGGCCTAATTCAGCCAAACGAAGGTAGAGTTTACTTAGATGGTCAAAACATTACCGAAGAGCCGATGTATAAACGTGCTCAGTTAGGAATTGGCTATTTACCACAAGAGGCTAGTGTTTTCAGAAAATTGAGTGTTGAAGATAACATCATGAGTGTGTTAGAACTCACTAAACTCAAGAAACAAGAACGCGAAGAAAAGCTAGAAGAATTGATTGATGAATTCAGCCTGAATCATGTTCGAACCAACCGAGGTGATTTACTTTCTGGTGGTGAACGGAGAAGGACTGAAATTGCAAGAGCCCTAGCTGTAGATCCAAAGTTCATTTTATTAGATGAACCTTTCGCTGGAGTTGACCCTATTGCGGTTGAAGATATTCAAAGTATCGTATACAAATTGAAATACAGAAATATCGGTATTCTAATTACGGATCACAACGTGCAAGAAACATTAAGCATCACAGATAGAGCATACCTTTTGTTTGAAGGAAACATCTTAAAAGCTGGAACAGCAGAAGAACTTGCTGCAGATGAGCAAGTAAGAAGGGTATACCTAGGTCAACACTTCGAGCTGAAACGTAAGCCTATGCCTAATATCAGTGAACTGAAATAGAATAAAAAAAGCCCAATACTTCTGTACTGGGCTTTTCTATGTTTACACGAGATCAGCTTAAACTTCTTCCAGCTGGTATTCGTAAGATTCCATGATCTGGTTAGCCAACAACTTTTTACAAGCTTCTTCTACTTTTGCTTCTGCACTTGCTTTATCATCAGCTTCAATTTCAAGCGTGATGTGCTTACCAACTCTCACATTATCAATTTGGTTCATCCCCAAATTCTGTAATCCTGAGGTTACTGCTTTACCTTGAGGATCTAACAACACTTTGTGGGGCATGATTTCTATGGACGCATGAAATTTCATCTACTACGTATTAAATGAACAATTGCTGAATAAATGAGGTACAAAAGTAGAATAATCGGGATGATGGCATAATCCAAATACGGGATGAAATCAATTCTTATGAAATAAGGAATCGGAACCAGCAAAATGGCTACTCCTGCCAAAATTAAAAAGCCGTATCTATCTTGATTTTTATCCCATGCTAACGATTTGAACTTAAAACTCAATAATGGTAATGGTGCTACCATTAACAACCCTAAGACAACACTCAAAATCATGTAAAACCAAGGGTTCCACAACAACAAAATCAAATGAAAATCAAAAGGCTGCCACCAAGGGTAAATATTAATTAACGCAGCCAATCCCTTGTCGGTAGTTAGTGGGACATAAAAATTCAAATGATACTGTAACTCCATGATTAATGGAAAAGAGGCCACAATTAAAGCCATTGCAGGAGTAGGCATTCCAATAAACTGATCTGTTTGTCTATCATCAATATTGAACTTCGCCAATCTCAAAATTGACATCAATGGAACAAACAACGCTACCAAAGCCATCCAAATATGGGACGTTGTGCGTTGATCTATTGGAGTATAATAATCACCTAAAGAAATACTAATCCATTGAAACAATAAAATACCTGGAAGTACACCAAATGTAACTCCATCTGCAAGACTATCTAATTGCTTTCCTAATTCACCACTAACACCCAAAAGACGAGCTAGCATACCGTCAAAAAAGTCTAATACAGCTGCTATTAAAATACAGTAGGTGCTCCACAACATATTACCATGAAATGCAAGGATAATTCCCATACACCCCATAAACAAGTTACCAAGTGTAAAGGAATTTGGTATGACTGATTTTAAGTTATTCACGAAGGCAAATGTATTCGATTTGCCCAGCATCATCATGGATCACGAAATTCTTTCGGTTTCACGATTGTAAATACACGTGAGACATTAAAACCAAAGTGAATATCTCCATCAAAGAAATCTCCTGTAGTTTGAGGAATGTATCCATTCTCGGTCATCGGAGTTGAATTAGTTATATGCAACTGGAAGACATGCCCACCTGTTTCAATATCCACACCTAGAGATAGTGAATTCTCATATGTATCTGGAATTTGATCTGGTAACACATAGAAATACTCTGCATTTACTGACACCCTCTTCGTTACCTTTTGTCTAACAGCAGCCCCGATAGCAAACACATCATTGTTCTCATCCTTTGTTGGCACTAAGTTTCTATGAACTAATGATGGCATCAATTGAGCCGTAAACCCTTCAGAAAACTTTCTTGCAATCAATAATTGGTGCGCATAATCTAAGCGAGATGATTCCTTATTATCTCTATCTGGATCTGCCCACTTTAATGTATTCACATACATACCGGAAAACCAAGTAAGAGATATAGGCATTTGCTTTTGAGATGCCTTGGTCGTTTGCCTCAAGATTTTATACTTGGCAAACCCATCAATAGTTTTATTCCATGAGCTCCTACCGATACCAACCATCAATCGTTCTGAGATTCCATAATCTAAACCCAAACGAATAGTAGCTTGATCTAACCCAAAGAATTCGTATGCACCAGTATTAATCATTCCAAAACGGTGACTAATCTTGAAATCTAGCACTCCAGAATGTGTATTCTCAATAGAGTGTGCATTTACAATCCGCGTAGTTTTAAAACTTGCCTGTTCAAACTCTTTTTCTGGTTGTTCTTCTTCAATCAACCCTAATAAATCTTCTTCTTGTGCCCATCCAGTAGTTGCCAGTAAGCAACAAAAAGCCACTACAAATTTTCTCATTTATTCAAAGGTTGATAGGTTGCCTTAATCTTTACGGTAATCTGCTTTGCAATTTTGTCTTCTACCATTTTAGGAATAGCAATGTCATAATCTTGAGGTGTCACATCAAACGATGCATTTGCATGAATGCCATCTTTACTCACTACAATTGTTGCATTAGTTTTAACTGGATTCATTTTACCATGCACCGTTAGCTGTCCACTTACAGTAACTTCATATGTTCCAGGAGTAGTGAAATCAACTTTACTTAAGTCATCTATCTTTCCTTTAAATGTTGCCTTCGGATATTTATCACTTTCCACATAGTTTTCGTTGAAATGCTCTTGCATCAAAGCACGCTGAAAAACAAAAGATTTCATCCCTACAGAAAACTGAATCTGTCCAGTAGATGGTACTAAAACACTACTCGCTGTTTTGCTAACAGCATCTATATCTTCAACTGGAGTTGAAGAATGAAATGAGATTTCCCCAGATCGGGTAAACCACTTGTCTTGTGCTTGAATAGTAAAGCCCATCACAAGTACTAGGCAAAATGTAAATATATGTTTCATAGCTTAGGTTTTATTTCCAGGTTGATTGATCTAATCTTATCTCAAAAAATAGGTCGTCATAATTGGTAAATCTACCTTTCAGAGTAATGGTTTGTCCTACTTCAGGTGTAATTGAGTTTGGGATTAAAGCCCCCACTACTCCATCCATCAAAACAAGTTGAGAGCTATCGGCACCCTCTAATCCTGTCACTTCACCTTGAATAGCAACTACTTGATCAAGTAATAAGGTTGTAGCAGAATCTGGATGCTGGTTAAAAAGCTCAACCACTTCTCCTCTACTAAAATTATAGCTTGCATCCTCAGAAGCCACGTCTCTGTGCGGTTTAAACCAAGTAAACAATGCTACTCCTACCCCGAGTACAACAGCAATTAGTAATGGAATTATAATTTTTCTCATAACCTATTAGTTTTCTGGTGCTCCATTATCTATCCATGCTTGAAACTGTGCTAGCTCACAACTGGTGAGTGGTGCTGAAGGAGGCATGTCTTTTTGAACTAAAACTCTTTGTTCTAGTTTACCATTATCAACAATCACTTTTACTGCAGCATAATTTGTATATCCCGTTAAACCGGAATTACCATCATGACATCCAGAAACAGCACAATTAGTATTCATAAGTGGGCCTATGATACTATCATAAGTGATATTTGCTGTTTCACATTCTGTCGATTCAGGAAATAATTCTTCTTCATTGTCATAATCGCAGGCAAGGAGCCCACAACACGACAAGATTAAAAGGGTTTTCTTCATAATTATTGGAATGTTTGATTGGAACTGTTCAACTGTGAATGAGCTTCTTCCAGTTGATGTTTTTGATTTCGGGTAATGTTTTCCCATTTCCAAGATACTGATTTTTGGAAACTTTGCTTTCTATGCTCACAATTCTTCATAGGACATATAGCACAAGAACCTTCTATGCAAGGATCAACATGCACGAACATCTCCACTTTGCTACCACATAAATGATTTACCACTTCATTAAGTAGTTCTACCTCATCATGCATGGCTTTTACATCAAAATACCAAGGAACCGTTAAATGGGCATCAATGTGTAATTGAGTGCCATACTTCACCACTCTTAAATTGTGAATATCAATCCAATTCGGACTACGGTGTTGGTCTAAGTGTTCAATTAAACTTTCAATCAGCTGCTGATCGGCCTCATCCATAATTCCAGCCAACGACTTTCTGATGATACGATATCCGTTGTAAGAAATGAATAAACCAAATGCAATTGCCAGCGCATTATCAATCCAAGACAAAGGAAAGAACCACAGAAAAAGTAATCCAATCACTAAACCTAAAGTAGTATAAGCATCACTTTTTAAATGCTCACCACTAGATTCAATCACTAGTGATCGAATTTTCTTTCCTGTTTTTACAAGATAAAACCCCCAGACATAATTAATAACTCCTGTCAAAGCAATTAATGTCGTGCCTATATCCACTCGCTCAACTTCTGTAGGATCAAAAAAACCTACAATGGCCCTCAGCACCATCACTACTCCTGCTAAAGAAATTAAGCCACCTTCAATAGCTGCTGAAATAAATTCAACTTTACCATGTCCATAAGGATGATTCTCATCTTTCGGAAGTTTTGCCAAATAAATAGCATACAGCCCTACTAACCCTGCCAACACATTCACCAAGCCTTCTAATGCATCAGTCAAAATAGCATTAGACGAAGTCAACCAAAAAGCACAAATCTTTCCTACCACAATTACAAATGCAAGGATGAGAGTTATCCATTGGAGACGTAACTGTTTTGTGCCTATGCTGTCATTTGCTAGCTCAAGTTGTTCTGACATACAATTTTCTGAGTGAAAATCAGTTTTAAGGCTACATTTGCTCGGCAGTGGTAAATCACGGATTGAAAATACACTTTTTAGTAGTTGCGCTTGTTTCTGTTTGGTGGATTGGTTTTGAATCAGTTATAGCTCAAAACGCTCCCAAGTACAGTAATGAATTCTTAACAATTGGCGTTGGGGCTCGTGCCCTTGGAATGTCTAATGCAGTTGTTGCATCATCTTCTGATGTGCACGCAGGCTATTGGAATCCTGCTGGGTTAACGCAATTACAACGCGAAGTAAATCAACCTAAGTTTCAAGTAGGATTGATGCATAACTCGTATTTCGCAGGGCTTGCCAATTACGATTATCTCGGTACAGCTATCCCAACAGATGTTGGAGTAGTTGGTATTTCGGTTATCCGAATGGGGATTGATGACATTCAAAACACCATTAACTTACGTGATCAAAATACAGGTCAGTTCGATTATTCAAGAATCACTAAATTCTCTACAGCAGACTATGGTATTCTTTTATCATTTGCGCGTAAATCGAAAATTGAAGGGTTAAGTCTTGGTGGAAACGTAAAAATCATTCACCGGATCATTGGTGATTTTGCTCAAGCTTGGGGCTTTGGTTTAGATGTTGGAGCTCAATACAGAAAAAAAGACTGGAAATTTGGTGCTGTATTACGTGATGCTACCTCTACTTTTAATGCATGGAGTTTCACTTTAGACAGAACAACACAGGATGTTTTCTTAGCTACTAGTAATGAATTACCTGAAAACGGAATGGAAATTACTCTACCAAGGTTAGCACTCGGAGGCGGATATACGTTCTACTTTTTACAAGATCAATTAACGGCATCACCAGAGGTAAATGCAACATTCACGTTTGACGGTCAACGAAATGCTATCATCACATCTGATCCAGTATCGATAGACCCCTCGCTAGGGGTAGAATTTGGATTTAGAGATATTGTTTTCTTGCGAGGAGGTATCGGAAACTTACAGCAAGTTAAAGCTGAAGTAGGTGATTACAAGACCACCTCATTTCAACCAAACTTTGGAGTTGGCTTACAGTTAGCAGATTTGTTTGGATTGGGAACACTTTCTGTTGATTATGCTCTTACTGATATTGGCGATCAAACATTACTTTATTCAAATGTCTTTTCATTGCGCTTCGATTTGAATACCGTAATGAAATAGATTGCTATTCTCACACTCTTACTACCTTCGCAAGGCATCGAATGCCGCGTTATGAAAAGAATTCATTTGCTCTTTTTATCATTACTATCTGGAATGCTTCTCAGCGTTTCTTGGCCAGAAATTGGAGGCTTAACTCCATTAATTTTTGTGGCATTCATTCCATTATTGTTGGTCGAAGATGAGTTAGCTCAATCAGCAAAAAATGGAAACAAACGAAAACTATTTTGGTACAGTTACACCACCTTCCTTTCGTTCAATATATTCACCACTTGGTGGGTATGGAATGCATCTCCATTTGGAGCGATAGCTGCCATCATTTTTAACGCCCTTTTCAGTGCCATCATCTTTAATTTATTCCATCGTACAAAACGAGTTTTAGGCAGTATTAGAGGATACTTTGGTTTATTCATTCTAATGATGGGGTGGGAGTATTTTCACATGGACTGGGATTTATCTTGGCCTTGGCTTGTACTTGGAAATGTATTTGCAACCTTCCCAGAATGGGTACAGTGGTATGAGTACACAGGGGCTCTTGGCGGCACTCTATGGATACTTGCATCAAACGTATTATTATACCACGTATTCAAATCATGGAGAGGTGGAATCGAATCCCGATTCGATCTAGTTAAAAGTACCGTTTGGAGTGCACTAATTTTAATACTTCCAATTGGCTGGAGCTATTGGAAGTATGCTACTACAAACGACCAAGGAGAGGCTATTGAAATAGTTGCTATACAACCCAACATCGACCCATATAATGAGAAGTTTGGGTCTAAGTCATCTCCTGAGCAAGTTCAAGAAATGCTGGACTTAGCTCGACAAAAGGTAACACCCAATACCAAATTAGTAATAGCACCCGAAACAGCCATTCCACAATCATTTGATGAAGACGCTGTTTACGTTACTCCTGAATATCAACTCCTGAAATCATTTGTTAAAGAATTTCCACAAACGGATATATTAATTGGAGCATCAACTTATCACATTTACAAACCTGACGAAAAACCTGGCCCAACGGCTCGTTACCAAAAACAACAACAGTTTTACTACGATTACTGCAACACAGCTGTTTATCTTAACGAAGAAGGGCGAGTAGATTATTATCATAAATCGAAGATGGTTCCTGGAGTTGAGAAAATGCCGTTTCCTTCATTTTTTCAATACTTCCAAGAATTTGCCTTCAATTTAGGAGGTACAACAGGTTCATTGGCAGATCAACCCAATCGTGAAGCTTTTCCATTATCTAATGATAGTAACGTGGTAGTAGCACCTGTAATTTGCTATGAATCTGTTTATGGCGATTTTGTTGGGGATTATATGTCTGAAGCCAACGCAACTTTTATAGCCATTATAACAAATGATGGTTGGTGGGGAAACACTCCTGGTCATAAACAACACATGCATTATGCTAGGTTAAGAGCAATTGAACACAGAAAAAGTATTGCTCGGTCAGCAAATACTGGTATTTCGTGTTTCATCAATCAACGAGGTGATATTAGCCAAGCTACAGATTGGTGGGTTGCCGATGTAATACAAGGCGAAGTGTATTCAAACCCAGAAAAAACCTTCTACACAGAGTTTGGTGACTTTTTAGGTCGAACATCTTTGGTGTTTAGTGGTTTCTTGTTGCTATACGCCTTTATTAGATACAAACGAATAAATAGCCTTCGCTAAGCAATATTCGGATTGAATTATGGAAAAGAAGATTGGAGTTTTATTGGTGAATTTGGGCACTCCAGATAGCCCAAATGTTGGAGATGTACGCAAGTACTTGTTTCAATTCTTGAATGACCCACGTGTAATCGATTTGCCTTGGTTAGGAAGGTTTTTACTTGTTAACTTCATCATAGTGCCTTTTAGAGCTTTTGGCTCTTCTAAGATTTACAAGAAACTTTGGACACCTGAAGGATCTCCTTTGCTTTTGTATGGAGAAGAATTGAAAGAAAAGCTTCAAAAAGAACTTGACGGACACACTTATGAAGTTTTCTTCGCCATGCGATACCAAAACCCTAGTATGGAAAAAGTGCTAGAAGAAATGCGATTGAAAAACTTCGATCAAATCATTATCCTTCCACTTTACCCTCAATACGCTTCTTCTACTACAGGTTCTACTATTGAAAGAGCCATGAAAATTATTCGCAACTGGTACGTTATTCCTGAATTGAATTTCATTAGTCAGTATTACGAAGACGAGCAATTCATTGAATCTTTTGTGCAACGAGGAAAAGAACACGATATTGAAAGTTACGATCACATAATCTTTAGTTACCATGGATTACCTGTTAGACAAGTAGATAAGGTCTACGATGATGGGCTTCCATGTTCAGATCATAGTTGTGAAACTGAAATCAACTATGCAAACAAATTTTGCTATAAAGCCACATGTTTTGCCACCTCTCGTGAATTAGCTAAGCGATTGAATATCCCAGAAGAAAAATATACTGTAGCCTTCCAAAGTAGATTAGATAAGAACTGGTTGGAACCTTTTAGTGATAAAGTAGTAGAAGAGCAAGCTAAAAAAGGAGCTAAGCGTTTACTAGTATTCAGCCCTGCTTTTACCGCTGATTGTCTAGAAACTACTATTGAAATTGCAGATGAGTATCTAGAAATCTTTGAAGAACACGGAGGCGAACATCTTCAATTGGTAGAGAGCTTAAATACCCACCCACTTTGGGTTGACACTTTGAAGAAAATGGTTGAGAAACGAGCGATTTTGTGATTTTAAATCAAGTCATTTCTGTTTCTTCCACATTTATCAATCAGTTATTGCATTGGGCTGATCAGTTCTCGTATGTTTCCGTTTTGCGGAGCAATCCAGATGGAGATTATACTTATCCTGGAGGAACGCATTACGACCAGCTAATTGCAATCGATGCAGAATTTGTACTGAATTGTAAAGCTGGAAATGCCTTTGAAAAACTAGATCAGTTTTGCAGAAAACATACAGGAAAATGGTTGTTTGGACATTTATCTTATGATCTCAAACAAGAAACCGAACATATTAGATCTTCACATCCTGAAAAAATTGGATTTGAAGACCTCAGCTTCTTTGTTCCTAAACATGTATTCGTTCAACAAAACGGAAATTGGTACTATAACGGTGTCGAATCTTTCGAAACCATTCTAGCAAGTATTGAGAGCTTTAAAACACCTAAAATAGATCATAAACCCGTTGAATTGCAACCACTCATCACACAAGAGGTCTACTTAAAACAAGTTGCACAAATGCAATGGCACATTCAACGTGGAGATATTTATGAAGCCAACTTTTGCCAAGCATTTGTGGGAGTCAATAAAGAATTCAATCCTCTTGAAGTTTTTGATGCATTGATGAAAAAAGCTCCAACTCCATTTGCAGCTTTTTATAAAAACAACTCAAGTTATCTGCTATCGGCAAGTCCCGAGAGATTTATTCAAAAAAAAGCCGATGAATTGATTTCTCAACCAATAAAAGGAACAGCTAAACGAGGAAAATCAAAAGAAGACGATTTACAAATTGCTAGAGCTCTCAAGAGTAATCCTAAAGAACAAGCAGAAAATGTGATGATCGTTGATTTAGTGAGGAATGATTTATCTCATTATGCTCAACGCGGATCAGTAACTGTTCCTGAATTATTTGGAACGTATCAATTTCCACAAGTACATCAGCTCATCTCAACAGTTTCTTGCAAACTAAAAAGTGAATCAGATTTTATTCCAGCACTAAAAGCTGCCTTTCCAATGGGGTCAATGACGGGCGCACCTAAGAGAAGAGCCATGGAGATAATTGAGGAATTGGAATCATTTAAACGAGGCTTGTTTTCTGGAAGTGTTGGCTATATCTCCCCTGAAGGAGATGCTGATTTCAACGTAGTTATTAGAAGTATTTTACACAACGCTGAAACTGGTACTGTAATGTGCCCCGTTGGTGGCGCTATCACCATACAAGCCACTCCAGAAGAAGAATATGCTGAAAGTTTATTAAAGGCTGAAGCTATTATTCAATTACTCAAAGGCTAGTTCTACCTTTGAGTTATGCTGACGTCTTTCATAGAATTCATTCATCAACATCAACTTGCAGTAATTGAACAGCCTATGTTGATAGCTGTAAGTGGTGGTGCAGATTCTGTAGTACTCTGTCATCATTTTCATCAAGCAGAAATCCCATTTGCTATTGCCCATGTAAATTTTGGTTTACGTGGAGGAGAGTCTGATGCAGACGATATTTTTGTTGCAGGTTTGGCTGAAACCTATGGTGTATCTCACCACAAAAAATATGTCGATACGAAGACTATTGCTCATGAAATGGGAGTTTCGACCCAAATGGCTGCTCGTACAATTCGCTATGAGTGGTTCAATGAATTGATTGAAACCAATAACTATTCTGGAGTAGCTGTAGGCACGCATCTAAACGACCAAATTGAAACGGCTCTTTTAAATTTCAGTAAAGAAACTGGCTTGAAAGGATTAACTGGTATTGCTCCAGTTCGAAGCAAAATTTATCGGCCACTTATTAATACTACTCGCAAAGAAATTGTGGCATATGCAGATGAACATGAACTTACATGGCGTCATGATTCTAGCAATGATGACACGCACTATCAGCGTAATAGAATTAGGTTAGAAGTAGTTCCAGTATTACAAAATATTAACCCTTCGCTTGAGAGAAGTTTTGCGAATTCATTCAAGCATTTAAAACAAGCTGAAGATTTTCTTGAACATCAAGCAGATCTCATTTTACAAGGCAGTCTAGTAAAACAGAATAATCAAATTACATTCCCTAAGAGTCTGCTAGAGGAATCAGTTAATACCTACTTAGTATTTCATTGGTTACAACCTCATGGTTTTTCTAACAATCAACTAGAAAGCATGTTATTTGCCAAACAAGGCGCAACATTTACAAGCTCTCTTGGATGCCAAATTCAAGTAGAACGAGATGGTTTAGTATTAAGCTCACATACAAATACATCTCTTAACGAGGTTCTCATAGATAGAGACACACGATCATTTATTTGGAATAATAAATCTTATTCCATACAATCGATTCCAGTAGAAGAATATGAAATTCAGAGAAATGCTTCCGTTGGACAGTTTGATGCGGACAAGCTTAAATTCCCTCTTGTTGTAAGGTCGTGGAAACAAGGCGATCGCATCAAATCTATTGGTTTAAAGGGGTCTAAGAAGGTTTCAGATATCTACATTGATCACAAACTATCCCAACAGCAAAAGGATACTACTCTTTGCTTGGAGAGTAATGATCAGTTAGTTTGGATAGACGGATATGCTACAAGTCGTGATTTTGCTCTTGGAAATAACACCAAGAATATCTATCTTATCATTTCGAAATCAATCGATTAAAAATCAGGTCATTTATGAGCTCTACCCAATTCACAGCAAAGGCTGAGGGCAGTTTTACGCCCATAATTATTGAAAAAGAACGTGTTGGAGGATTA
>DIYR01000165.1 GCA_002429085.1 Flavobacteriales bacterium UBA6049 | reverse complement strand
CCAGCCACTATTAATTCTGACATAACAGTCAATCTACAAAATAGGAGTTTCACTAATTGGCATATTAGATCAAGTTTTAAATATTTCTTTACATCCTGCTATTTGATTTTTCTATTCTCCACCAATAGCACTCTTCATCTTCTTTGTAAATCGCCATCCCAATTTGCTTTAATAAACCGTGTGAAGCAATATTGCTTTTTAATGTATCTGCTACAACAAATTTTACATCATCATTATTTAATATCCATTCTATAAGAGCTGACACTCCTTCTCTCATATATCCTTTACGTCTAAACGATTCTTGCAATGCATAGCCTATAATTACTTCACCATTTTCATCTGGATAGTTCTTAATCATAATAGCACCAATAATCCTATTTAATTTACTCTCTATTAAAACCCAAGGAGTATACCATTTGTACAAATCTATATTAGTTTTCATATCATTTAGTCTTATTTTATAAACTGACTGTTCGCGTGGTCCTATATTTTCTTTTGTGATTTCAGCACCAAGTTCTTTTTCTAGATCATTAAAATTTTTGATCGCTAATTCTAATTCACATTTATTCAAAGGTTTTAACTTCAATCTGTCTGTAAACAATTCTGTCATTTTTCACAATCTCCTAGTTTAAAAGTCGGGTAAGTCAGAGGGCTTACTCCCTCTTTCTCCCCTAAGAACCGTACGTGAAACTTTCGCCTCATACGGCTCAAGTCATTTGTAACAAACCTAACTACAAGGTCTGCAAGTTACTCGTTTAGCATAATAGTCATCATATTTAACCCAGTATGGATTCGCTGACATCTTAATAAGAACATGCCGTTTTATCGGCGTTGAACTTGCAAAATATAGCTTGGAATTTTCCGTTTTAAATATCCAATCTCTTGAACCTATTTTCTGAAAATACCTATCTTTTATCCATCCTTGAGATTTGTTACTGTGTCGGCGTTTTGCCCACCGCCATATTTGATAAAAGATATACTGGTCAACCTTTTGAAATGTCTCTTTCGAACAGACCTTATTATGATAGTTACACCATCCTCTAATTACTGGATTTAAGCGTTCTATTAGTACTTCCTGTGCCATGCCCATGCTCGTTTTAACAATTTCGTGAACCTTATTCTTAATGCTGTTAACACTTTCTTTTGAAGGTTTTATTATCAGTTTTCCATTATATTTTCTAAAGTTCCATCCAAGAAAATTGAATCCTTGGTTAATGTTCGTAATGACTGTTTTCTCTTGTGATAATTCAAGGCCTCGTTCCCTAAGAAACGCTGTTATGATGGCCTTTACATCCTCTAGTACTTGTCTATTGTTTGCTGTAATGACAAAGTCATCAGCATAAATGGTAATATTCAACCTGTGTTTGTTGAACTTTTGATGTATCCTTCCTGTATGACTACGCCAGTACAGTTCACGTAAACGCTGTGCCATACCATTCAGTGTTAGGTTAGCCAGTGTTGGTGATATAATACCGCCCTGCGGTGTTCCTGCTTCATTCTGATATAAGCGCTTGCTATAAACATAACCACTTTTCAAGAATTGCTCAAGTGTTCGCTTATGCATAGGAATATTGTCCAAAAGCCATTCATGATTAATGTTATCAAAACAACCTTTGATGTCTCCTTCAAGAACCCATTTCGCAGAGTCCTTACGCCCAAGACACTTAAACAAATATGCGCATGCATCGTGAGTACTTCTATACTTTCTAAAGCCAAAACTGTTGTTGTCGAGGACAACTTCAGCCACTGGATCTAATGTAAGCATATGAAGCGCTTGTCTTGCTCTATCGTACATCGTTGGTATACCAAGTGGACGGTCTTTGCCGTTTTTCTTTTTAATATATGTTCTTTTTAACGGTTTCGAACGATAGGACTTTATACCTAATCGTAACACTGCCCTATAACGTGACGCGGATGTTGACCATATTTCACCATCAACACCTGCTGTTTTCTTACCTTTATTACTGATTACCCTCTTTACAGCGAGTAGTCTTCCATAGTATGATTTACTTAACAAGTATTGGAGTTTCTTCACTAGATAGTTCTTGCCGCTTTGAGCTGCTTTAGCGATTCTGGACTGAAGTTTACTCACTTTATCTTCGACGAGAGACCACTTCACAGTTTCCCATTTGAAGGCGCAGTTTGCTGACGCCTGCTTTTTTATGCTCGTTGGCTTTTCAGCATTCATAAATTTTCCTTCCATTCACACTTCAAACGACCTACTAGAAGTCTGCATGCTTTCGCATTAGAGCAAATTTTGAACTCCTATCCGATACATTACATAAAGGCATTCGCTTTCTCTAGCTTTCCCATAACCGCTAACATTGTATTTCTCTTACGAGAAACCTACCTCTGACGAGGAGCCAGTGGTCTTACCCAGTTCTACACCACAACCAGTTCATATTACCTTAGATTCCACCTTTACTCCGGAGTTAATGTCCATTTGATGCACAATACGAAAAGTTATACACCCTCACTCACACCTTTTGGTTACAGGGTTTCAGCCTTATTTCCCTGCTCACGTTTAACGAAGCTTAAGGTGGTTCAATTAATTTAATCATAGTAACATATTTACCCTAGCAATCTATCCGTTTTAGGCTAACAGATTTCTCACATTGTCATCATGGCTTAACACCAAGCTGTTACCAGCAACGCGTTCATGATTAGGGTTACCCCAAATGGAAGGAGCAGTCCGAAAGTCTAGCGACTTGGACAGCTTGTAATGTAGCTTATGCCTTTATTTCAGGCTCTGGTCGCACTTTCACATAACGTTCCCGCGGTT
>DIYR01000223.1 GCA_002429085.1 Flavobacteriales bacterium UBA6049 | reverse complement strand
CCTATAAAAAAGCGCTATGAGCATACTCATAGCGCTTTTTATTTCTACTCACTAACTCTTAAAATTATAATTGACGATCACTTAAATGTTCTAACTCATAGCTTCTTCTCTGGCCACTAAATATTGATGGAAATCTACCTGACTTCTAATCTTTTCACCTTCATGATTAATTATGTAGTGTTCCAAATTTTCGTTCAATATTCGAGCTTTTGTATTATCTGCTAATTGTAATCGAAGTAATTCTTCAAGTTCTTCAAAAACAATTTTATCATAGATAGGGAAGCCTACTTCAATTCTCTTATGAAGGTTTCTGTTCATCCAATCTGCTGACGATAAATACATCTTTGGATTTCCGCCATTTTCAAACCTAAAAATTCTCGCGTGTTCAAGAAACCCATCTATAATCCTAATTGCTCTAATGTTCTCACTCACACCTTTTAATTGAGGTTTTAACCTGCAAATACCTCTAATAATAAGATCTATTTTCACTCCAGCTTGACTAGCCTCATACAACTTAGAAATCATTGTTTCTTCTTCTAAGTTATTCAACTTGATAATAGCATGTCCTCTACTCCCCTTCTTAGCCCAATCAATCTCACGATCTAGTAGCTGCAAAAGATTCTCCTGCATATTGAATCTTGCCACTAATAAGTGTTTCAATGGCATCGGAATATCATCTCCGTGTTGTAAATAACCGAACACATAGTCCAACTCTCTACACATTCCTTTTTTGCTTGTAAGTAATCCGTGATCGGCGAAAATACCCGCTGTGTTTTCATTAAAATTTCCCGTTCCAAAAAAGGCGTAAGATTTTGTTTCCTCTCCCTCTTTTCTGTGTATAATGGCTACTTTAGCATGTACTTTCAAGTTTTCGAAGCTATAAGTTACCTTCACTCCCGCTTCTTCCATCTTTTCGGCCCAACGGATATTATTAGCTTCATCAAACCGAGCTTTTAACTCTACAAAAACCTCTACTTCCTTCCCATTCTTAGCAGCACTAATCAATGCTCTTGCAATAGTTGAATTAGCTGCCACTCTGTATAAGGTCGCTCTAATAGCTGTTACCTTAGGGTCAATTGCAGCCTCATTAAATAACCTAAGAATGTAATCATAGGATTGATATGGAAAATGCAAGATTTTATCTTGATCATTCATTGCATCGAATAGGTATTCGTAATCATCTAGCTTTTTGAGAGCAACAGACTTTTTCTTGGTAGCTTTTAAAGATGAACCTACTGGGTTTGGTAATCCCATCAGGTCATTCATATTATGGTATCTACCTCCCTTGGCCATCTCCTTAGATTTCAATCCTAGTTTATCAGATAGCAGATCAACCATACTTTCGGACATTACCCCATCATACAATAGTCGAGTTGGTGCACCCACTTTTCTCTTTTCTAGCTGTTTTTTTACTCTTTTTACAATATCTTCAGAAATCTTCGCCTCTAGCGCTACATCTTGATCTCTGTTGAGCTTGACACTGAAACAACTACGAATTACCTGATCAGGAAAAATGAACTTTAGATTCTCTCTTATGATGTCGTCTAAGAATATGATGTAATGTTTGTCCTGAATTTTAGATAGTTCTTTGAACCTTGGCAGATGATCTGGAATTCTAACATAGGCATATGTCGATCGATCATTCTCTTGATGATCTCGAAGTTCTATAATCAGGTATAAACCTTTGTTCTCAAGAAATAGTTCATCATCATCGATTAAGAACCGTGGCTGAATATCGGCTAACACTTGATTCTTGAAATATGAAGTAACTTCTCTTCGATGCTCCTCTTGTAAAACATCATCATAATAGAGCTTAATTTTATTCCTCTCAAGTTCTTTCAGAATGTTTTCACGAAACGTTTCTCCTAAGAATTCTAGTTGATCTCCAACTTCTTTTAAAATGTCTTTCAGTAATTGTTTAGGGTCAAAATCTAGTTCTTTTTCGATCTTCTTTTTTCCTAACCCTGCCAAGCTCCTTATGGCTGCTACTCGTACTCTAAAGAACTCATCAAGATTAGATGAATAAATAGCCAAGAATTTGATTCGTTCGTATATAGGCACTGATGAATCAGCTGCTTCATCAAGGATTCTTTTATTGAATGAAAGCCAGCTAATATCTCGGTCAATTAACATTTCTTTTTGCAATGCCATAAGAGTGTATTTAAGTGATTCAAAGTAGAATCTGAACTCGACTATTGCATTACGACATTGTTAAATCTCTAATTCTGTTCTGATTTACTATCAGATCGGAATACTAAAAACAATTAAGGGCTTAGTGATCTCACTAAGCCCTTAACTGTTTTAATATGTTGAACGAACTCTAGATGACTTCAAAAACTATTGAGCTGCGGCTTGTTGAGCTCTAGATTTCTCTATGTATTGCTGATACCTGATGTGATTGTTTGATCCAAAAAATAATAATGTTCCTAGTAGTTCTGGTACTTTCTGATACCCTTTAATAATGAATTGACGGTTAAAGTTCTCGTCTAGAATTACAAAAGACGGATATGACATTTGATTATCTAGCAACGAACTTGCTAACGTGTGCACACCTCTTTTAGCAGTTGGGTTCACGTTAAAAAACTTGTGCCCATTAAAATCTATCGTATCCTTGCGTTCTGCATCCAACTTTACAGCATAATACTGTCCGTTCATTGTATTTGCAATAGAAGGATCTATAAACGTAGAAGCATCCATCTTTT
>DIYR01000004.1 GCA_002429085.1 Flavobacteriales bacterium UBA6049 | reverse complement strand
GGTAGTTCTATTTTGGGAGTGTCAGGCATTTTAATGCCGCCTTCTTGCTCAGGTGCTTGGTAGCCTTCTGAGGGGGAACTCATCTGGCCTTTAGAAGATCCTGTGTCTTGTTGGTTGGGGTGATTTAGTTGTTCTTTATTTGCTTGCATTAGTGTTGTGAATTAGTGACATAAATGGTTTGTAAGGGCTGATAAATGGTGGCGCTTAGACTGTGATAACATCACAAAATTAACCTTGTAAAGAGAGGTAATACAAGTGATTTCATAAAGCGTTCATGAGTTACGGGAGGATATCCCGTTTTACACGTGGTAAGAAGTACAACCTAGTGAATGAGCAAAGTTGATAAAGCTGACAGAAGTAAGGGTTGGATAAGTAGACCTCATCAATCAACAGCTTGAAATTGAGAATTCAAGGTTGAAGTCTTGTTCAAGATTAATTGAATTAAAACAACCAAAAGTTATGCTGGACTTTTACAATTCAAAGTCTTTCTTTAAATCATCAATCGTTTCGGTAGGAACATCGTTTAAATCTAAGATCATTAAACCATCTAGCGCCATTCCGAACTTTGGATCTACATTAAACCCTATAATGCGTGCATTTTGCTTGATATACTTTTTCAATAACACCGGAACATTGAAACGATCGGGTTCAATTTCTTGAATAAACTGATCTAATAATCGAATATCACTGCCAGACTTTTCAAGTAATGCAGTTGCATCTACCTGCTTGTACTTGGGTTTAAATTTCTTTTTAGGTGTAACGTACTCTGCTAAATCTGCTCGGTAAAAATTACGCTTGATAAACTCAATCATCAATCCTTTAGAGAGTTTAGAATAATGATTACTAATACTCACAGGTCCTATCAAATACCGATACTCAGGATTCTTAATTAAGAAGTATAGAATACCTTTCCATAAGAGGAAAAGTGGAAGAATTTTACGCTGGTATTCTTCGGCTACAAAAGATCTGCCTAATTCAATACTTGATCTTAGAATAGGATCCATAGGCTTCTTCATTTTGAATAGGCTTTGGATGTAAAAGCCACGCTTGCCATACATCTCCATAATATCACCACCTTTTCCAAGACGGTAAGCACCAACTAGCTTGTTATTTTCTTTATCCCACAAGAATAAATGGTGATAGTACAAATCGAATTCATCTAAATCGATAGCCCTGTTGGTTCCTTCACCTACATTTCTAAATGTTAGCTCTCGCAAACGACCAATTTCTGTTAAGACATTTGGTATGTCATCAGAAGATGCTATGTAAATTTCGAACTCTTTTTGTGTATGTAATCGCTGTTTGTTCTCTCTTAGCTTTTCAATATCAATTAATAAGTTTTCAGTTGGGATAGCATCAATAGTAGGTACAGGCTTTTTAAGCGCTCTCAATTTACCAGAGAAAAACCGTTTTACTTCTAGTGGTGAGCCAAGCGCATACGTTTTGGCCCTTAAATATCTACCTAGCTGAGTAGTGCTACTAAACGTTTGTTGATCTTTAACTGAAATAGGCTTTCCAATACGAACTTGAATTGTTTTGTTGCTTCGATTCATCAATTCTGAAGGCAGTTTTGCTGTTCTAAGAATTGGGTGAATCAATCCAAGTAAATGGAATACAACACCATTATTTCCTTTGAAATAGATGGGTACAACTGGTACTTCAGATTTTTGAATCAGTTTCAATAATCCAGGTTGCCATTCTCTATCGGTAACTCTTTTGCTATTTGTTTGAAAGCTAGAAACTTCTCCAGCTGGAAACGTACCAAGAACTCCACCATTTTTTAAATGAGCCAAGGTTTCTTTGATTCCTGACGCGCTGTTGTAGTAATCTTTATTCTCAAAAGGGTTTACGGGAATTACATGTTGCTCAATAGGTTTGATTTTCTTGAGTAGAAAGTTTGTCATTAACTTGCTGTCAGGTCGTTGTGTTAATAAGATTTTAAGCAACATTAAACCTTCAATTCCTCCAAAAGGATGATTGGATACTGTTACAAAAGGCCCCTCTTTAGGAAGGTTCTTTAGCTCGTCTTGGTTGAATTCAAATTTAACACCAACCTCTTCAAATAAGTTATCAATAAAACTGACTGCGTCTAAATGTTCATTCTTATTGTAAAAGGTGTTTACCTTACCTATAGAAAGTACATTCATTAAGAAACCTGCTAAGGCAGGGAATTTGACATTCCCAATCTTGGTAAGGTCAGCAATGTCTTGACGTTCAATTAAGTTTCCCATATTTTCAGTAGTATTACAAATGTGTTCATCAAAGATGATTTGCATGTTAAGTTGATGTGAACTAGTTGCAAATCAACGCTGAGATAATGAACGACTTACACTACCTTCTAGCTGCAAATTGACTGTTAAAAAATGTTGGGATTTTAACCAATTGCTTGTGTAAGAGGCTTTTGAGTTTCTCCAAGTTCCATCTAGTAGCACGTTTGTTTGAGGTTGATTTAGCAACCATTCTTTTGGAATAAATGCTTCATTACTAGCTATTAGGTAATCAAAAGTGATGTCATTTGGCAGTGACTTAACATTTTGGTAGAGATGTAAAATGGAAATGTTATTGATTCTAATGGCAGAATAGGTAGAGTCTAAAGAAGTGTAGCACGGAGTTAGAGAGCTAAATTTTGTGATGTCTTGATTCCACAAATGGTGCCATAAGTAGAAGAGTAGTTGGTCTTCGTCTTTTTCGAAACCATGGCTGGTATATAGATGAGCATCTAACTGATTAACAATTCCAATGCAGGTTGCGTTCTTAACCGCATAAATGGTAAGTTCTTGATGATGTAAGTGCTGATGCCTTTCGTAAATCTGATACCCCATTAACCCAACACACATGACAAAGAAACCCGTTAACCACTTGCTGTTCTTTAATGCTAAAAACAAGCTGAAACTGGCAATGGCAGCGTAAATGATCCAGGTTTGAAAAGTTGTGAGATCTATGCCAGTTGTAATGGCGTGTGGAAAAGAGGTTAAGAAATCAACAGACCAATTCAATCCTCTTGTGATGAATAAGAGCAGTGTTCCAATTAGTTTTTGAAGAGGCGGAATCCAACATAGTGAGAAGGTGCTAACTCCTGTATACACCATTAAGAAAGCTGCTGGTATAACAACAAGATTAGAGATAAGAAAGTAGTTTGGGAATTGATGAAAGTACAAAAGGCCAAGAGGAAAGGTAGCAAGCTGAGCAGCAACTGATACGCAGGTTATCTCCCACACTTTTTTTAGAATCCATGTTTTGGGTGAAAGTAGTTGGACAAACTTGGGCTGGAAGTAAACAATACCAAGAACGGCTAAATAACTCAACTGCATACCCACTTGCATGATCATAAATGGATCAATTAATAGTATCACAAAAGCGGATCCCGCCAGTGTATTGTAAATATTCGTTTGTTGACGAAAAGCCCCACCTAAAGCCACGGCAGAGAACATAGTAGCAGCACGAATTACAGATGGAGATAACCCCGTAACAAGTGCATAAATCCATACGCTGGTAGAAAGTAAAATTGCTCGAAGTATTCTTGACCAGAAGACATTTGGTAGTTGTTTGAGTAGGGTATTTACGATTACGAAAATAATTCCGACATGTAAACCACTTACTGCCAGAACATGCATAGCGCCAGCACTAGAGTAGGATCTGGATAATTCTGGACTCAAGTAATCCTTTTCTCCGAGTAATAAAGCAGATGCAACAGCATACTCGTCACCTTGAAAGTTTAAATCTTGTAGTTGTTGTAGAAGTGCTTTTCGGAATTGAAATGCTGTTTTTTTGATTGAAAGTTTAGAACTTTTAATCTTCTTCCATTGCCCATCTTGTATAAATGCCCTGTGGTAAATGTCATGGTGAAATAAGTAGCGTTTATAATCAAACTGATTGGGGTTTAATGGGGGGAGAATAGTGTCAATCTGTGCTTTGATAATAAGTTCATCTCCATACTGCAATCTTTCTACATTACCTTTTGAAAAGTACACTAGAATGTTGCCAGAAAGTGATGTCATGGAATTAGAGTTGATGACTGACAATACTTCTACTTGGGTTTGAAAGGAGTTCTTCTTCTCTTGAAGCTCATCCACCAACTTTACTTTCAGAGTTAAGGGACGATGAATGACTTGGTGGGAGATGTGATTGATTTCAAATTTTCCAATGTGTTGCAATCCAATAAAGAATCCAAATGATAGAAAGCTTAGAAATGTAAACACAGCAAGTACGGTGTATAGACTTTGTTTAAAGTAGCGCATGCGCATGTACCATAGTATACAGAGCGTAGCAATTAAGAGTGAGCTGCAAGTAATTGAAATTGAGTGATTTGTTGGGTAGGGGAAGTATGAACTTGTTATAATTCCAAGTGCAAATGGGATTAGGGTTTTAAATAAGGGTATATGGTTTGTAATAAACATGTAGATGATCTAAAATCACCTATAAGTTAAATAAAATGACTTAATCTTTAAAAAAATCGATTACAGAAAGTTTGATCAAGTGGATGTTTTGGTAGTAGTGATGAAGAATGTCTGTATACGAATAGCCTAACTCTGCCATGAGCATAGCTCCTTCTTGCGACAAGCCTACTCCATGTCCAAAACCTCTACCTACAATGATTACACTATCAGCAGATAGGCCAGTGTGGAAAGCCGTTGAACTCAATTGAAAATCTGAACGGAATTTACGCAAAGGTACTACCTCGTCTTTTGCGAAGTAGAAAGGCTTTCTTTCTGGTGGGGTATAAAATAAGATCTGATTCTTGATTTCAGTGTTACTAGTGTCAATCTGATAGTTTTGAGCAAAATACCCTAGGTATTCATTTGTGTGGATAGCTTTTAACCAATCATAATGTGGTTGACATACACTAAATGTATCTTTTACTGCTCTTAAGTAAGGAACTGCTTGCACCCATAAGTCCTCTGAATTGATGGTGGCTCCGCCAGAATTAGAGTGAAACACAGCAGAAATAAGATTGATGTCGCTATCTACAATTACAATGTCTTTTGTTTCAGAAACTGCTTGACGAATAGTGTCGTTCCACCCCATGGTTTTATATACCTGAGAATCTACTCGATCACATAAATTAAACCCTTCTTGTTTAAACTTGTAGTAGTGCTTCAAAGCGTACGTTCTACATATTATAGCTTGTACCTTGTAGAATTCCAAGGTATGCTTATTGCCCGCTTCACTTTGCACAACACCAGCCAAGTATTGATCGAACCTTACGTGGTTTATAATTTTTAGCCGACCACTTTTGTTTGAGATGTTAAATGAACCTTCATACTTACGAGGTTCTAGCAGTGGGTAGAGTGGCGTAATGGCTACAGAAGCATCATGTTGGGCAGCCTTTAGTTGGATGTTATGATAGTAACCAACTTTACGATGATTGGACCGCAGTAATATTCCTTTTTTGGTAATAGTTAAGGTAATTTCTGAGGCAGGAGACAGTGTTTCTACTTGGGCTCCATCAGCAAAAATGGCGTATGATCCACTTCTACCAGTAAACTTTGCGCTAGAAGGGCGGTTATCCCAAAATACACCAATTTTGATGGCATCTGCTTGCTGTGCCCAAGAAATGCAGGGCATTAAGCAAAACAACATCAGAAAGATACGCACGAGCAGTTGTCTCATTTCGCACAAAAATAATCTCCGATAGCGGTTGATTTTTACAGCTATTTCAGAGTTTTCAACAAGGTAGAAGCTGTTTCAATTGAGGCACCACCACCGCCTAGTTTCTTTTTAAGTTGAGCGTATCCTTGTTCTATTTCCTGCTTGCGAACATCGTTATGTAACAGAGCATTTAACTCCTCTTTTATGGACATTTCTGTTAATTCATTCTGAATAAGCTCTTTTACTAATTCTCTATCCATAATGAGGTTTACTAAGGATATGTATTTCACCTTAATTAATCTACGCGCAATCAGATATGAGATGAATGATCCTTTGTAACAAACTACTTCTGGAACACCAAACAAGGCTGTTTCTAAAGTGGCAGTGCCGCTGGTTACCAATGCTGCTTTGGATTCTTGCAATAAACCATAGGTATCGTTCATTACTAAATGAACATCAGGAGTGTTGGTTGTGAATGGAGCGTAAAATGATTCTGTTTGAGAAGGGGCTCCAGCAATTACCCATTGAAATTCGGGGAAATGCTTTTGCACAGATAACATCAATGGTAGCATGGTTTTGATTTCCTGCTTTCGACTACCCGGGAGCAAAGAAATGATTGGTTTATCGGGGTCTAATTGATGTTTAGAGCGGAATCCTTCTGGATCTTGTTTTGCTTTGAACTGTTCAATAGCATCAAGCAATGGATGACCGACAAACTCTACAGGATAGTCGAATTGCTCATAGAATGGTTTTTCGAATGGAAGAATCACATACATGTGATCTACATTACGTTTAATTTGATGGATACGCGATTGTTTCCAAGCCCAAATTTGCGGTGAAATGTAATAATGTACAGGAATGCCTTCTTTCTTTGCCCAATCTGCTATACGCAAGTTAAAGCCTGGATAGTCTACTAAAATGAGAGCATCTGGTTGATATTCGGCAATGTCTTTTTTGCAGAACTTCATGTTCCCCAAAATAGTGCGGAGATTCATTAAAACTTCCACAAACCCCATAAAGGCTAAGTCGCGATAATGTTTGACTAATGTAGCACCTTCGGCTTCCATTAAGTCTCCACCCCAGCAACGAAAATCTGCGTTTGGATCGAGCTTTTTTAACTCTTTTATCATGTTAGAAGCATGTAAATCTCCTGATGCTTCACCTGCTATAATGTAGTATTTCATTAAGGTCTAATCCAGTTTGTATAATAGTAAACAAAATGGAAAACGGCTCCTAACATCGTTACCAATAAGATTCCTCTTCCAATATTGTCTTGCTCTCGTTTTACCATGAATTGTCTCATAACCACGGCATTTACAGCAATAATGAATAACTGCATTTTTTCGCTGATAGTGCTGGTTACCACATTTCCAGATGCTTCCATACTCAATACAAATAAGAAGTAAACAACAGCTGGTAAAATGAGTCCAATGATTACTCCAGTAACAAAACGATCTTGTTTAAGAATTGAATTCATATGTGCTTAATTGAGCTAGCGTACTATGAGCAGTTAAATCATATTGAACGGGAACAACAGATGCAAAGTTGTTTTTCAATGCCCATACATCTGTATCAGTACCTTCATCACGATTGACAAATTTACCAGTTAGCCAATAGTAATTTCTGCCGTGTGGATCTGTACGTTTTTCAAATTCTTCTTCCCAATTGGCATCGGCTTGACGACAAACTTTAATACCTGCAAAAGTAGAGGCGTCCGCTTTTGGAATATTCACGTTGAGGCAAACACCATTTTCTAACCCATTTTCTAGTACTTGATGGATAACTTTTTTTGCAACTAGCTGAGAGGTAGAGAAATCAGCATCAATACTGAAATCTTCTAAGCTGAAACCAATACTTGGGATGTGTTCTAAGCAGCCTTCCATTGCGGCAGACATTGTACCAGAGTAAATCACGTTTACCGAAGCGTTAGAGCCATGGTTAATACCAGAAATAACCAAATCTGGTTTGCGATCAAGTATTTCGTTTACAGCTAACTTTATGCAATCTACAGGAGTGCCAGAAGTGCTGAATATCTGCACATTATCATCTCCAGATACGTGCTCGTGAATACGTAAAGTAGCATTAATTGTAATGGCATGTCCCATTCCACTCTGTGGTTTGTCTGGTGCTACAACTACCACTTTTCCGAAATCTTTTGCTACTTCTGTTAAAGCTTGAATTCCAGGTGCAGTAACACCATCATCGTTACAAACGAGAATCAACCGATCTTTACTCATAGCCGCGAAATTAAGCAACTACTTAACCACTGGAGCATAAAGTGTAAAATGAGTTGTGTACCCCTAACTAATTGGGAAACATTCTTTGAAAGCACAGGAACAATTAACTTGATGAATCTTGTAGTTGCTTTTGTGAACTAAATCGCTTTCGATCAAATAAGAAACAACATGGAGTAAATGCAATTACCCACATAACCAATTCAACGATATTCGTAAAGAAACTTCCCGTAAACTGATAGATGAAAACAAATAAGAAAACCGTGGTTCTGTAGTAGTTGTTATAAACTTTGGTCTTGAAGAATAAAAAGAACTGTAGTCCTAACCTTGTTGCTAGTCCAACTATTCCAAACATGGCAAATGTTTCTGCTATGGTATTCGGAATTCTTATAGAGGCAAGATCAGACACATGATAATTATAGAATTTCCGAATAATTTCTGCCCCAACAACTTTTACTTGACCTAATCCAACTCCAAACCATATGCTCTTTTCAGAAGCTATTTGCCCAGCAAGGTACATAGCATAATAGGTTCTTCCTTTAGCAGAAAGATCTTTACCCTCTATCATATCTTCAATCCTAGCATAAAGAGGGTTTTGTGGGTAAACAATAAGTAAAATTAAGAGTGCAAAAACAGTCAGTATGACGATTGAGTTGATGGAATAAAAAAACTTTTTCTTAGGGTAGAGCGATTTAATATTTATGAGAAACAAACCGACAAATGCAAGAAACAATGCAGATAATACACCTAATGAAAACGAGAATAGTAAGGGTAGAAATATAGCAATACCATAAGTAAAGGCTTTAGAATAAGTGGAAGAGTACAAAGCGAGTTTAAGAATGTAGTAAATTGCAATTGGAGCTAGCAAAAATGAGTAGTAAGAAGGTTCATAAGTGAACAGTTCTAACCGTTGAAAATCTTTTATTTCTAGTGTTAGATTCCTAATGGTCCAAAGGTATTCCGCCCAAGGTGTGAAGAATAGTGCAAGGGCAATTAGAAATAGGATAAAGTTTACCTTGATGATTAGCGGGAAATAGTTTTGAATTTTCTTCGTCTTAACGAAATTGTACACAGTGAAACCAAAAACGACTGTTGCAAATAGCATAACACTAGATCTGACATAGTAAAATAAGTTGGCTCCAAGTGCTACATGAATACAGAAATAGGGTAGTAAAAACAAAACGAAATATGTGATTATTCGGTAGCTTCCTTGCTTTACATTCCAGAAATAGAAGAATGGAGTAAGAAGCATTGTGTATAGCAATCCAAAAGGTAGAAACAAGCTATTCACAAAGAAATAAACCAAAGAAACGGCTCTATATTTATCTAGTCTGAACAATTCAAGATCTATTTAACGAACACGAAATTTCTTTAAAAGGTAATAGGATCAGATTTTGTATACCAAGTACTACCTTGATTATAAAGTTTATTAAGGTTTTTTGGCTAAAAGAAGTATGGAAGAAAGCAAGAAGCCTGCTAAAATACCGTACAATGCAAAAGTTGATTTTTTAGGGAAAATTGGATTGTTATATGGTATGAAGCTCTTAACTAAGTGAATGTTATCTATAAACGCTAATTCTGCTCTATGGTGTAACAGTTTAGCATAGAGTTGGTCACTTTGATCTAACAAGGTTGTAGGGTTAATAGGTTCTCCAAATATAACACCAGAACCAGAGCTAGGTATCATCTCTTCTGCAAGTACGTTGATGAGGGTGTCTATCTCAGTAATGTCATTTTCTAACTTAGAGATAAGCTCATTTAATGTGTTGATTCTGTGAGTTTTGTATTCTAGTGCAAATGGATTTCCTTCGAGATATTTTAAAATACCCGTTTCAAGATCGGCACTTAAGCTCACATCATAAACTTCTGTATGAATGGCAAATGTTTTTGCATTTGCAATTGAAGTATCTCTTCCTAATAGGTTAATTAATCTGTCAGAGATTTTTATATCGTGAAGATTTTGAGCCTGCTCTGTTGAAATACGTAATGCTTCCGATAGGTGTTGATAGCTCTGACCTTCTATTAATTTTCCAAGGGCAGAAATTTCATTATAGTAATATGCCCTACTCAGGTAATTACTTTTCACAATCATTTCCATTTCGTAACGAGGAGTAATAAGAAAACTTACTCCAACAGAAATTGATACCCCTAAAAGACAGTACATTGTTACCGTTTTAAATCCTTTTAGAAGCCTAGAAATGTAGAGACGAAAGAATCCTCCAATTTTCTTGAAAATGTTGATGATGAATTGGAAGAAAGGTTCGAAGTTTATTTCATCCGATTGATTGAAGTTTTGCTTGTCGTTCATGCGTAACTAACCTATTATGAGTCACAAAACTAAGATTAAATAGTAGTGGTGATTTTAAGTTTTGATTTGTGATGAATCAACTAAGTTTAAAGAAGACTTGACAGAAAAATATCTTTGGAACAATACTTGTCATTACATCCCAAAATCTCATAATTATGAAAGCATTAGCACTAATCGGAATAATCACCTGTTTTTCACTTGTTGGATTGGCTAACGAACATCGTGTAGATGCATCTATTCAACATGTTACTGTATTTGTACAAGGAGCTCAAATTGAACGTGAAGCAAGTGTTTCACTTACGTCAGGGGTACAAGAAGTTATCATTGGTGGTTTATCATCTCAAATTGATGAGAACTCTATTCGAGCTGGAGGACAAGGTGATTTTACGTTATTGAGTGTTAAAAAACGCATGAATTATTTACGAAACTTGCCGAAACCTAAAGAAATGATTCGTTTAGAAGATAGCTTAGCTATGTACAACGAAGAGATTTCGAATCTTCAGGCAGATAAGTTTGGATTAGAAGAGGAGCGTAAACTGATATTGGCTAACAATACACTAAAGGGTGAAGAGAAAAATCTTTCTGCAGAAGAGCTAAAGGCTATGGCGAGTTATTACCGCACCAGATTAGCAGCTAACTCGAAATCAGTTAATAAGTTGACGGTTCAAATTCAAAAGCAGAGCGATAGAAGAAATCGTATTAAGAATGAATTGGCGATTTACCAACGCGATCGTAATAATCCTGTTGGCGAGATTGTATTGCAGTTAATGGCTGAAAAAGCGAGTACTGCTAAATTGAAAGTATTGTATTCTATTCGTGATGCTGGGTGGACTCCAAACTATGATGTGAGAAGCAATGGAGCTATGAACGAAGTAGATGTAGCCATGTATGCTGCCGTTTATCAAGGTTCTGGAATAGATTGGAATAAAGTGCCACTAACTTTATCTACTAGTATTCCACAACAGTTTCAGAACAAGCCAGAATTACATCCGTGGGTATTGCGCTTTGTACAACTCAACCAGTCACATGCGTTGAGTAACAGAAGAACAAACTACAAGGCAATGGAGGCGGAAGAATTGACTATGGACGATGCGGAAATTACTGCTGCATCGACACCGGTATACGCGGCAGATTTTACTCAGATGATTGAACAGCAGTTGAGCACCAGCTATCAAGTAGATTTACCTTACACCATTCGTAGCAATAGAGAGCAACATCAAGTACGCTTGAGATCTTTCCAAGTGAAATCAAGTAGTAAGTATTATGCTGTTCCTAAATTGAATCGATCAGCGTTTTTGGTTGCAGGATTAGTTGATTGGGAAAAAGAAAACTTGATGCCTGGTAATACAAAACTGTTTGTAGATGATATGTTCGTGGGTAGAGGATATCTAAACCCTAATACAACAGATGATACACTATTGTTGAGCTTGGGAATGGACCCTGAATTGAAGGTTGATAGAAAACGCGTAAAAGATTTTAGCTCAGAAAAAGTGATTGGGAGCAATAAAAAAGTGACTATTGCCATTGAGTTGACTGTGAGAAATACAAAATCGAAAACAATTGAATTGGTGTTACAAGACCAGTATCCAACTTCTAGCGATAACAATATTACCGTTACCTTAGATGATGATGGAGGGGCTAGGATAGATAAGGAAAAAGGTGGCTTGTCTTGGAACTGGAACTTGAAACCTGGTGAAACGAAGAAGGCACGATTTACTTACACTATTAAGTATCCGAAAGACAAAATGATTAATCTTTAGTGTAGCGTAAAATAATAGTGAAGACCTTGCAAGAACTAATTATTGCAAGGTCTTTTTGTTTTTGACCGTTAGCATAACTAGAATCATGGAGAAGTCTAGTTTTGCATGATGCGGTTTTGGATAGGGTGGATGAGTGTGTTGTTATTTACAGCATGTAGTGAAGAAGAAGTGTTCGAAGTGGTAGAAGAGCGAGAAGCAATTGAACTTGCCTTTGATTCGTGTAGAGCAGAAAAATTCAACAAGTACTTTAAATCACGTTTTAAACGAAAGCAGTTCAACGGAAACGTACTGATTGCTCATGGCGATAGTGTATTCAGAGCATCTTATGGTTGGGCTAATTACCGAAGAAAAGATTCCTTATCTATAGCATCTACTTTTCAATTGGCATCTGTTTCTAAACCAATTACAGCCCTTGCGGTACTTCAATTGGTAGATCAAGGAAAACTGTCTTTATCAGATACAGTAGGTAAGTACATTCAAAACTGGCCATATCCAAGGGTAACCATTCAACATTTATTGAACCACCGAAGTGGTTTAGGGAATTACTTGTACCATACCGATGAGCATTGGGAAGATAAGAGTATTGCTATGTGCAACAAAGAAGCAGTAGCCCTTTTTACAGAACTAAAGCCAGAAATTTATTACACATTAGATAAGCGATTTGATTATTGCAATACCAACTATATGTTGTTGGCCAGTATTGTAGAAGAGGTAAGTGGCGAATCATTTGAAACGTACATGGCTAATCACTTCTTTGAACCTCTTCAAATGCATTTGGCATTTATCAATAGTAGTATGGAACGACCAAGTGATGGGAGTGTGGCTACTGGACATACACATAGAATGCGGGTATATGAGCCTTTTTACTTAAACGGTACAGTTGGAGATAAGGGAGTTTATGCAAGTGTAGATGATTTGTATGCATTGCATAAGGCATTACGAAATGGAGAGGTGATATCTGATTCACTTTATCAACTCATGATCACACCAGCTTCTAAATTTAACAGAAGAGGGCAGTCTTATGGCTTAGGATGGCGAATTCGAAGAATGGAAAATGGCGATGAGTTAACGTATCACAATGGTTGGTGGAGAGGTTTTAGGTCGTATTTTATTCATTTACCAGAAGAAGAGGCTACCATCATTGTTTTAACCAATACTGTGAAGGGGAAATTCATTGCTCAAGACGAATTGCTCGACCTCATGTTTGCCAACTATGGCACTGATTTTAAATCTTGAG
The DNA here is from genome assembly GCA_002429085.1 of Flavobacteriales bacterium UBA6049. GTDB lineage: Bacteria > Bacteroidota > Bacteroidia > Flavobacteriales_G > Salibacteraceae > UBA6049. The sequence goes on along the minus strand of DIYR01000004.1, from coordinate 18,864 downwards.
TTGATATTTAGGTAATATTAAGTTAACTTTGCTACCTTTGTCTTTTGAACCAGAAAAAACAGATTCACATCTATTTGTGATGAATATATACTGAGTTCATAAAGCGAATGTGTTTAGGCTTCATTGAGCAATGAAGCCTTTTTTATGTGTTTTTTCTCACTGTCCGATTCCTGAATTTTATTGACCCATTTTCGCTGATAGAACTTGTAAAAGTTAAGTGCCAACATAGACATTAAGGCTAGGAAAAATCCAGATCTAGCTAGCATTTTACCAGTGTCCGTCCATCCAAAATATGCCGAACTAAGAATGAGTGCTAATGGAATCAAGTAGTACAAATCAAGTAAGGGGTTTTTTCGCTTAAGTTTTATTGTTGATAGTTCTGCGTATGAACTATCGCTTAAAATGAACTTGAGCTTGTGGTAATCTAGTAACAGTAACAGCAAGTTGAGTAGTAAGAAGAAAGTGACGATGTATGGTGTGCCGTTCCAACCTAAAGAAATCGTAATCATCAGAATATTGCTGAGCATTGGAAGTAACATGATGGCACCTACTATCCTAAATCGGTTGGTGAGTAAAAGAAAGCCAATCACTATTTGTGAAAAAGCAATGAATTGACCATACAACCCTAAATCGTACTTAGCTAGTTCCTCTATAAGATAGTATGGCCCAATGATATCTGGTAACCCAGTCAGTTTTTCTATTCCAGCAGTGGTAAAGATCAATCCTAAGAAGAAAGAAATTCCACTTTGTAAGAAATACCTAAGCTTCATGATTCTTCGTTTTATTTAAGTCACATGCTAGATAAAACCTTTCATAATCGAGGTCAATAAGCTTTACTTGAAAGTTCCTAAAATCGACATCAACTTCTACTATGTTTATTACCCTTCCTATTACTGCGTGAGATTTGGAATTACGAGTGTCTTTTACAATTTCAACAATGTCACCAACAACTAGAGATGTTAACTTATCTATAGCTAAATTAATCTTGTTTATAAGCTTACTGTCTAGATAGCTTGGTGGATTGATAGATGCTCGAATATCCATCAGCTCTTCTCTAGAGAGTTGAAGTTTTTTGAAGTTACCAATCCATTTAATAGATTCTAATTTTTCAAGAATACTATCTTGATTGCTAGAGCTTATTATTCTTTGAACTTCAAAATGTGTTAAAATGAGAAATTCTTTCTTTGGAGAGTGGTTCATGAATTTACGAGTACTTAGTTTCTAACTTACAAACTCATCTTTTCTTTGAATTTAACTGCTTGTCTTCGAGAGATTTCAATTTTCTTACCATCCTTCAAAATCACTAGTAGCCCACCATTAAACCAAGTCTCAATATTTTCTATCCATTTCAAGTTAATGATGTGTTTTCTGTTGGCTCGGAAAAAAGATTTGTCATTTAAACGTTTATCTAGGTTGTTGAGTGAACGAAGAATTAATGGCTTATTATCATCAAAGTATACACGAACGTAGTTTCCTTCAGACTCAAACAAACGAATGTCACTTAAGGTTACAAACCAACAACGGTCTCCATCTTTTACAAAAACTTGATCAGTATCTGTTAAAGTCTCATTTGAGAGGGTAAGCCCTTCATCGTTCGCTTGCTTTTTGCGCTTTTCAATTTCTTTGGTAGCTCTACCCAATGACTCAGCTAATCGGATATCTTCAACTGGTTTTAGGATGTAATCTAGTGCTGATACTTCAAAAGCCTTCAAAGCATATTCATCATACGCTGTTACGAAAATTACCTCTGGTGTATAGTCTAGTTCTTCTAGTAGCTCAAAACCATTTTGACCCGGCATTTGAATATCTAAAAACACTAAATCTGGACGGTGCTCTTCAATTTTATCCTTGGCTTCAATTGCATTGCTAGCTTCTTCAATCACCTCTATGTGTTTGTGTTCGGCCAATAAGTTTCTCAATTCTTGTCTGGCAAGACGTTCGTCATCAACAATTAATGTGCGTATCATAAGCTATCAGTTTTGCAATCTAGGTATAGTAACTTCAGTTACTACTGTCTCAGTATCGCGGTTGTACAATTCTAGTTTAGCAGCATTTCCATAAAGCAACTGCAAACGTTGTTTGGTATTTAAAAGTCCAAAGCCTGGATCTTTACTGTTTGCAGCCTTTATTTGTCCACTATTTGTAATTAGAATGTGTAATTCGTCATTTTCAATGCGAGTGGTTAAACTTAATAAACCACCTTCGGGAAGTTGAGAAACACCATGTTTAATTCCATTTTCTACCAAGGTTTGAACCATTAAAGCAGGTACTTGAAAACTTCCAGACTTAGGGTCAATATGAGATTCACACTGTAACCGTTCTTCAAATCGTGCTTTTTCTAGTGCAATGTAATCCATCACAACTTTTAACTCTTCGTCCAAACTCACTGTTCTTCGTTCGCCCATTTGGAGGGTTTTTCTCAAAATATGTGAAAGTTGCGTAATACTCTTTTTTGCTTTGTTTGGATCTTCATCAATCAATGCACGAATGATATTCATAGAATTGAAAATGAAGTGTGGATTCAGCTGAGATTTCAGTTTGTTTAACTCAATTTCGTTCTTAGAAGCTTCCCACCTTAAATTTTTGATTTCCTCGTCTTTATATCTCTCGAAAAAATGAAACGAGAAGTAAATCAGCGACCAGAATAAAAATAGGATACTCCAGTTTAGCCATTCAGTAAATACATCTACCATGCTCCAATTGAAACTGCCATCAATTAGTAAACTAGATAGTACGTAAAACGAAATTTCGAAGATGATGGCGAAAACGGCTGATCCAAGAATAACACGAGGAATCAATTTGAGAATCCCAAATTTAGCCCAGCCCCATTGCTTAATGGCCATTCTGTAAAGGTGAGAACTACCAATGCCTCCTATGTAGGCGGCAGCTAAAGTACCAATTAGGTCTTTGTTTAGCTCTTTCCCTGTTACTTTATATAGAATTCCGGCAAGAATGATGTAAGCTAACCACCCAAACAATTGGAGGTACCAATAAATGCGCTGTTTGTTCTTGAACATTCAACGAATTTATAGGAAGGATTCTTGACTTCGTGGTTTTTGGGATATGCGGATGAAAGTATAGGTATAATGGTTTTTCGAATGGCTAAAAGGTAGAGTAGTCATTTAAAAGGGAAATTGTTCGATAATGTTTATCTTTATTGTTAGGCATGCATACTAATAAGTTGACTGTTCAATCGTTATGCATGGTGGATTTTATTTTATGAAGCGGACAATTATACGAGGGACTGGAAGCTACATTCCAGCAGGGGTTAAGAGAAATCAAGATTTTCATCACTTAACGTTTTTCACTGAGAAACAAGAAAAAATAGATAAACCAGCGGCAGAGATCACTGGTAAATTCCAGCAAATTACTGGAATTAAAGAACGTAGATATGTGCCAGAAGATGTAGAAGCATCTGATATTGGTTATGAGGCTGCTAAGCGAGCACTAGAGGATGCATCTATCGATCCAGAAAAGATTGATCAAATCATTTTTGCGCACAATTTTGGTGACGTTGTAAAACATACTATTCAAACGGATATTCTACCAGCCTTAGCATCTCGTGTAAAACATAGACTGGGCATTAAAAATCCGTATTGTGTGGCTTACGATGTGTTGTTTGGATGTCCGGGTTGGATTCAAGGTGTAATACAAAGTGATGCGTATTTTAAAAGTGGACAGGCTAAGCGTTCACTCGTAATTGGTGGCGAAACTCTTTCGCGTGTTCTAGATGTGTATGATCGAGATAGCATGATATTTTCAGATGGTGCAGGTGCATGTGTATTAGAGTATACTGACAGTTTTGAATCGGGAATTCTAAGTACAGCAGCTATGTCTCATACTCAAGATGAAGCGTACTATTTACACTTGGGGAAATCCAATTTTCCGGAAGCTGATCCGCGGATTCGATTCATAAAAATGAAAGGTCGTAAGGTATACGAGTATGCCTTGAAACATGTGCCTGTTGCTATGAAAGAGTGCTTGGATAAAGCTGAGGTAGATATTTCTGAAGTGAAGAAAATTTTTATTCATCAGGCAAACGAAAAGTTAGATGAAGGAGTAATTAAACGGCTCTACAGACTTTATGGTATCAAGGAAATTCCAGAAGGAATTATGCCAATGAGTGTTCATGAACTTGGTAACAGTTCTGTTGCAACAGTACCTACATTGTTTGATAGAGTAGCAAAGGGCAAATTAAAAGGTCACCATATTCAAACTGGCGATGTAGTATTATTTGCATCCGTTGGCGCAGGCATGAATATCAATGCCGTTTGCTATCGGGTATAGTAGTTTATAATGCCGCTAAGAAAGGAGCATTATTATGCTCAAAATAGATTTGCATGGCTTGTGTAAATCAATAATTGTGTTGTATTGTTTAAGTAGTTTGTTTCCTGCATATGTGTTTCAAATCCTGCTAGATTGTGAGTCGTAAGAATTTGCACGGCAATAGAACTTAACGTCAAACCGGCTATAGTAGAAGTTGGAAGCAATAGTTCAATACAACCTGAATCAAATATGTCTTTGTCATTGAAGATGGTTCCCAGCGGAGTTATTATCCTTGAAGAATAAGGATAATAACTAGCTGTCGGCCTTTATTAGCGAAACAATTGTTTCATGAAAGTTATCTCTGTTTACTCCAATAGTTTGGTCGAGTACATCAAAGAAACGATTGCCGTCATTGCCAGTATATGCTAATTGAAAAGCGCTTTCAAACCCTTTTTGTTGTAGGACTTCTTCAAATAGAAATGCGCTCATTACATAATATGAGAAATGCCTAGCAACAGCTGATTTTCTTCCTTTGTTAAACTCTTCGTAGAAGTCAATATCAGGAGTAGATTTTAATTGTTCTCTAAATTGACTTTTTAATTTGTCCATGTTATCATAGGTTATTGCGTAACCTCCATAATAGGTAGATATTCCGTTAACATACGGCCAGTAAACATCGTCACTGTTAGGGAGGTAATAGTAGATATAATTGAGAATGTACTCATAAATGTAATTCTCGTTATCCGTTCCTGTAATATAGGTAGCGCCATTGTTTTCTGTAAACCCGAGATCGTAGCACAGAAAGTTGCATTGACGCGCGCTGTATAAAAAGCCATACGCTTTTAAGAGTTCGTCTAAACTTTTAAAGGAATAATAGTCTAAAGTAGGTTTGGGTCCATTTGTGAGTTGAGCAAACTCTTGGCTAAATGTGACAAATTCTTGTGCAGTTTCTTTTTGAAATGATTGACTGTAATGGTAGGTTACATTATCAACGGATTGTTGATGAAGTGCAGCGGTGTTTTCTTCGAAAGTGCAATAGAATCGATAATGATCTTGATATGGGACAGCTTTAAACTCAGTGATTTGAAAGATAAACGGATTACCTTCTTTTTCGCCTGTAAAGCCCACTGCCAATCGGTAGTTTCCATTTCCAGTAGGGTATGATTTGAGAACGATAGGTTGATGATAATCTTCTGAGTTTTTACCGATAGCGGCAATCTTTCTAAAAAAGAAATCGTATTGATTCCTGTGGTTCGAATCTGAATAATTTTCGCTGTATTCGTATGCTTGTGCCTCACTTAAGAAAGCGTTTAATGAATGCTCGATGTTGGCAGATGTAATACTGTCTTTTTCAGCAAGCTCAAGACCGAAATTTCGTTCAACAGCTATTTGTCCAATTAGCAAAGTAGGTAAGGTAATTAATAGCAAAGCGAGTCCTAGTTGATTTTTCATAATTCTCTATTCAAATGGAATTAGAAAGTAATCGAATTCTATTTGGAGAGCGTCTATCCGGATTGTTTAAAATTTGCTTAAATAACCTTTTGTGTGTTTTAATTTGTTGATTATCAGTGTTTTTTTTGCCCGAGTAATGACGATTAACAAATGGGTTAAAATAATTGTAGAAAGAAACGTAGGTCAATTTTTTAAGCAAAACGATTCAATTTAAGTATTAAAGAAAAGTTTGGATAAATGAATTGTATTGATCACCCATTGGCAGTTCTAGTTCTATATGAATATCTCTTCTTTTTGCTCTTACTTCTTCTTGTTTTATAGGGTTCCAACCTATCTTATCTATTTCTGACCAGTAAAATCCAATACCTCTTTTCTGCCACTTAGGTAAATCATTAAAATTGATACCTCTTTCGAATAGTAGCTCATTTTTGAATGCGGTTGATTTGCCTTCAATGATTTTACTAGCAGCCATTGCAGACTCACCTTTTTCTCTGAGTAACCAGTAACAATGTGCATTAAGAGCATTTCTATGTGCATCTTCATTTCTCCATCTGAAATAATCAATAACATCTTGTTTTCTTGGGAGTTGTGATATTCTGCAATCAAATGCAGCTACATCTCCAAGAAGAACAGAAAACTTTGCACTGGCCTCACCGGCAAGTACAGAATTAAACTTTCTGAGTTTTCTGGAGAAAGTGTCTTCATGAAAGTCAAATAACAAAGAAATTTCATCACTTTCTGTGAAAGCATAGACTATGTTAAATCCGGATTTCATGAGGTGTTTGACTGTTTCAATCATGTAGTCTCTGAACCGTTCATCAAATGGTCGATTAAAGTTATGTACTTCTTTTGTTAGTCTGGTAAAGCCTCTTCCATCAATTCTGGCCACCATGTAAATGTTGGGAGGTACGCAAAAGTCATGTGAAGTTTCGTAGATTCTTAGTTTCTTATCCAGCTCATCAAATTTCATCTTTCCAATCTTTTATAATGAATCCATCTTTGGCTATTTGTACGTAGTATAATTTATCGAAACCTTCATTCCATGACGGAGTTTCTAGTCTCTTGTAACAAGATTTAATACCAATCTCAGGAATTTGATCTTTTCCTGTTCTAAGTTTATTTCGCTCTAATGAATCTTTAATAGAAGAGCTAAAATAATATCCAACAATTTCGTATTTGTTCTTCTTGGCTAACTCAATATACTTTGCCCTATCCTGTTTAGATGGGTTGGTATTATCAACCACAAAAGCAGTTTGGTAATGAAAACAAGTATCTAAAAATGCAGCCTCTTTATTTCTAGTATTTAGTAAATCCATGCTAATTCTAACGTGACTATTGAAAAAGTGACTTTTATAAAAACTAGATTTCCCTGAAGCTTGAATGCCGATAAAGATTATTGTTTGCATGGTATACAGCTAATTGAATTCGCTGAGAAAGCTAATCTATTTAGATTATAAAAAGCAAGAGTGAAGTAAACTAGATCAGTACTGAGTATTGCTGATTAAGAGAAGTTTTTAGCTGAGTGCTTTGTATCTGAACTTAAGGTGCACTTAAACTGTCATTAGTAGCTTCAATATATTCCATTAGATCCAGCATCTTAAATTTTAGTCTTCGAACTTCGTAATAGTAGTTGTAATCAAGATTTAATATTACCAAGCTGAAGTCAGAATCAATGCTATACTCCATTTCTGCATTTTGAATGGTTCTTCCATCATGTCCAATATAAACATGGTTGTTGTAAATAGTTTTAATAGCTCCATAACCGTATGATTCGGAACCAGACACCTCGTTACTGTTAGAGAATAGCCTATTTGTTACATTTCCTTCAAAGAGCTGTCCACTCCCTAGTGCATGGGCATACCTAGCACAGTCTTGAGGCTTTGTTACAATTCCACCTGCTGCCCAAGCAGAACTCATAAACGATACAAAGTCCTCATCATAATAACTTGTTTCCGACAACCATGCTCCTGTTTTAACATCAGCGTATGTATCATACTGATCTAAGTACATGTGCGCTAATCCTAGGGGATTGAAAATTCTTTCCGAAAGCACCTGATTCAGAGGTTTGTTTTCTATGCGCTCTATTACCTGCCCAAGTAAAATATAACCAGTATTTGAGTAACGGTAATGAGTGCCAATAGCAAAATTTGGTGGATTTAGAAATGTAGCTAATATGCTATCAGGATGCCAAAATTTAGATACGTCATTATTAATTGTTGTACTAAAATCTGGATGGTTTGTATAGCTGAAAACTCCGCTGGTATGCCCCATTAAATGCTTGATTCGTATTCCGCTAGGGATGTCTTCAATAGGAGATAGATAAGAGTATAAAGTGTCTTCAATAGAGAGCAAACCTTCATCTTCGAGCATAAAAATTAGGCTAGCAATCATTGTTTTTGAGCTACTGCCCATGTCATAGAGCATATCAGTTGTTAGGGGAATAGAACCATGATTGCCATGTGCAGAAGCCCAAACAGAACCATCAGAGAACATAACAGATGCTGCGCACCCTAGCATTTTTTCTTCCTTACATTTTGTATAGAATGTTTTCTCTAATGTATCGCCCCAAAGAGTGTTCATTTGGGCTTGAGTAGAGTTGGATAGAGCAGTGCTCAGGATAAAAAATGGCCAGTACAGAGGCTTCGTCATCATAGTTTTGTTTGATTGACCCAAAAATGATTCTGATACGGCTGTATATGAAACAAGAATCTGACGAGTTCATCAAAACGATAGATGAATAAAGAATAGGAGCGATGAACTAATCTGCTCCTTATGAAAAACATACTCAAATGAAAAACCAGCCATGACTTCCTGCTACGGCTCCAACGATGGTAATAAGGCTTAATAGGAGCAGGAACCAGTGCGCTCTATGCATTATTTTAAAAGTTTTGCTAGGATTTTCTTCAGCATACTTCTTTAATACTTTGTGTAAAACAAGAGGCTCTAGTACGTATAGTACAAGTGTGAAAATGAACCATACTAATGTCATAGCATGAATCCACCAATAATGCACATCTAGATAACGTTGCCAACCATCTAGGGCATAGAGCATGTAAAAACCAGTAATACCAGTTATGAGTGTTGTGATTTTGGCTTGAGTAGCAAATTTATGTTCTAGTTGTTCAAAGGTTTTGATTTGATCTTCTTTAGAAGTCAATTTCTTAATAGATGGGATAATAACAGTGGTAACCATGGCAACACCGCCAATCCAAAGTACTACGGCAAGTACATGTAGAACTCTAGCGAGTGTGAGTATTTCGTAATCGTTCAATGGAATTAGATTTAGAAGTTGAGCTAAATAGTAAGAGCAGAACACCAAGCATCATCAATAAACTTCCGAGCGCAAGAGCTATATCACTCGAAAAGATATTAAGCCCATTTAATGCAAGTATCAACTCGGTACAAAGGAAACCTACCAGAAATAACAACCCGCCATTTATGGAAAGCAATGATGTATGTATCCAACCTAGTAGAGACATGATTCCTAAGTATAAGAAGCTAATAACTCCTATCAAACTAAGGTGTAGATAACTTAGAATGATCGATTTGTTATGAAAGGCAATTTGCTCTGCAAATGGGAAAATGGAAAGTAACTGAATGGAGAACTTAAGTATGAAACAGATTAGAAACACTATGAAAAATAGCTGAACTAGAAATGTTTCACGATAGAACATGCTAGTTGCTTTAGCGGGTATTGCACGAATAAAATGGTAAAGGGCAATTACTTGAAGTATGGCTGAAATGTATGCAAATGGAAGGAAAAAGGACTTGAAACTCATTCCAATGAGAGAAAGAGAGATTGCTGGAAGAACCGAAATTGAAAATAAGTTGAAGAATATAGAAGCATGTTTAGAAATCAATTTTACACCACGCAATTCGAGCAGTTTTAGAAACAAGCCGATTGCTACAAATAAGAACCAACCGTTGTATTGTAAGTGCATAAATGTGTAGACAAACGATTCGTACAACTCGGTGTTTGCATATCCTTTTGCAGAAAGAAAACCGATAATAAATGGAAACAGAGTTGATAATAGGCCTAGATATAATCCCCACTTAATAAATTGAAGAGGTAGGGTAGGAGAAAGTGACTTACTATCTCTCAAAAACCGGTAGATAAACCAATAATTCAATCCTTGAAACAAAGTTGAGAATATGATAGAGTAAAGGCCATAACCTTGGAGTGAAAACGAAATAAGAATACTTACTATAATTGGAATAGTAATTTGAAATTGAAGGAGGTAGCGCCCTTTTGAAATTTGATCTTTTGATAAGAAAAGCTTTGGTAGAATAAGAATCATAATAGTGTATACCCAACCTTGAAATGCTACATGTGAATGGGTATGAACTAGATTTCCGTAAGAAAAGGGTAAATCGATGAATGATACTGAACGTAACAAGGTGCCTATACTTGCTACAATTAACAAGAAGGCTATACTTATTTTACTGTGGTGCCATACGGTTGAGTTCATCTTCTTGTAGTAGATTCATTTTATTCCACGTCCAAGCTAGTAACAATCCATTTTTACTTGGCCCTTTTTCTGGAAGAAACTCAATGGTTTGTTCAACTGTTGAGAGGTAATTGTGTTTAGCTCTTCTGTTACACTGGTTTGCATGGCTAATGAACCACAAATCATGATGATACCTTTGTTATTCAATAGTTGAGCTATTATATCACTATCTCGTTTGAGCAAGTCCTGTACATAGGTTTTAGGATGTCCTTCTTCACGAGAATAGGCAGTTTGAAAGGAACTCAATTTTCCAGAATCTAAACTTTGGGCAATGTGTTGTTGGTAGAGTGAGAAGTTGCGAGATGTTTTGCTTCCCCAATACAACAGTGTTTCTGCTTTACGGTGATTTTCATGCAACATCCCAACAAAAGGAGCTATTCCTGTTCCAGTGCTAATCATCAAAACCTGCTTGGCCTTCTTGGGAAATTGGAAATGTTTGTTAGCAACAATATGTCCATCTAAATAGTCGTCTATCTCAAGTTTGTTGAGGAGATTGGAACAAATTCCGAATTCGTGGAGCCTAATACTCAAGAAGATCCGGTTGTCTGATAGTTTTCCGATGGAATACAATCTTTCATGTGTACCATCTTTAGGATCAATAGATAATAAATCACCAGATTGAATTCGCTTCCCATCTTTCGTTTCTAATTCTAAGGTGAACGTATCTGTATAGATCTGTTTAGATTTTAATTGGAAAGAATTGATAACCTTTTTACTCTCCGTAATCTCTTGTTGTGGAATAGAAATATCTAAATCATGTTCTGTATTCCAGTCATTGATCCATTGTCTAAAGGCTTCCCAAGATCTATTGTTGATGGTATGAGGAGGAAGCAAACGAGTAGCCTTGGGGGTTTCTGCCAGCAAGTGATCAACATCAAAAGCATATTTACAAAAATCGGGGTAGGAGAGAGAACCAAATCCAACAACAGAGAATTGTACGTGCTGCTTTAAGGAAGTAGATTGAATTAATTGCTCAAAATTAGTTGCATTAGCAGGAGCCTCACCTTGTCCATAAGTTGCTGTAAATACCACCAATTGTTTCATGTTAGGGAAAGCTTCAAATTGGTTTAGTTGAGTGATGTACGACTTTATTCCAGTGGACTGTAGCTGTTCGTGAAAAAGCATAGCGAATTGTAGGGTAGTTCCTGTTTCAGAACCTACAAGAATGATATGATCACACTCATCTTTGGTATAAGAGTTCTTGATTTTAGATGAACGTCTTTTCAAGGTCATCTTAAACCCTGTAATCATAAAGTAAGGAATAGTAAGAGAAGAAATGCCTAATAACAAAGCCCACCAAATAGTTCCTTGGCCTGTGTGAATTATTGTACTCCAATCAGAAAAAAGTACAATCAACGGGTAGTGAATTTCACTCAATAACTCACCTGTATATTGATTAACGATGACTTCCTTTTCTTTTAGGTTAAGCTGGTAGTAATCCATCGGATCGTTAGAAAAAGGAAATTCAATGGAACGAAGTTCAGTGATGCTGTGCCGAGTGAAAATGGAGAATTCAGTAAGAGGAACCTCAGGTATAGCAGAAATGTTGTCGTAATCTATTTTGTGTTCAATGATAGGACTAGGAATTATCGAAAATCGGAGCAGTGACAAATACACCCCAGAGAGAGTGATGATAATGATTGGGATGAATGCTAATCTACCGAGATAAACGTGTGAGAATTGCTGAAAATTCTCTTTAATGATTTTGGAAAAGAAATACCTAATTCCCTGTTGTCTTTTAACAATTAATACCAGTCCTGTTAAGGCAATTACGAGAAGTAGAAATGAATTGATTCCAACAAAAATTCGCCCAGGACTTTTCAATAGTAAAGAGCGATGGATATTGGTTACTGATTTGATGAAATTAGATTGCTCTATGATATCTCCAGTTTTTTCACCAGTAGTGGGGTCGATATAAAAATCGACCATATCACCTTCATTGGTAATCACCGAAGCAGATATCAATCCATTGGCATCTACTTGTATACTTAAGACCTCTGGGTATGTTAAACGAAGAACCTCCACAGTTTGTGCTATGGAGGTTTCTGGATAATCATGAACTGTGCTTCCTGCTGCTAGATTTGATGAAATTGGATCAAAGGACAAGATAGTTCCTGTTATGGCCAAAATCAATACAAACAGCGAAGAAGAAATGGCAAGAGCCAAATGGCTATATCGCCAAATGGAAATAATCATGCACTATAAATTTAGTTTGCCATCATTCTAACGTATCGGATGTAACCTTCTCCCTTATAAGGAGATGTTTTGATTTCCGAAGTCAACGGAATTTCTACATCAATAGGGTGGTATTGCTGATTTTCAACAGCAGTTTCAAAACGGATTTTATAACCTTTATCTAGCTTGTCTGAAGGAACATTGAAGGTAATTACTTGTCGTTCGCCTCCACTTACAGTTGGTCCCGTGATACCATCAACACTACGTTTTTTCTTTCCAAAAAATTTCCACCACTCATCAATAGTATGGAACCATTCAGAATCGTCACCTAGAATATATAAGGTGTTTTCATATTTACCACTAGGATCAATTAACGAAACTACAATGTAGGCACCTTCACCTTTGTAGTTAATGGTTTGAACCATACATTTATAGCTGGTGTTTTCGCCATCTTGAGCTTGAGATATTTTCCCAAATCCAACAAATAGTAGGGTAGAAAGAAGAATGATTTTTACGAATCCGTTCATCTTATTTTGCTAAAAAGTTGATATCAAATTTTGCTTTCTGAAGTAGTTCATTTTCAGAAGCAAGTTGGTATGCAGACTCTTCAAAATCTGTCTTAATAGACTTGTCTGCTCCAATAGAAACTAAGTACTTCAATGATTCTCCATCTTTTGACTTCATGGCTGCTATCAGTAATGGAGTCATACCCTCTTTATTCTTTGCATTAACATCTAAACCACCCTCATTCGCTAATTCTATAAGGCTAGTAATATCTTTATCTGCTGCAAGATGGAAGAGTGAATTTCCTGTTGGTTCAGTTGCCTTAAAATCAACTTTATTCTCTTTTAAGAGCTTCATTTTTTTATTGAAGTCTTCTTCTGTCTTGCTGCTGTATGATTGCACTAAGTAATACAGTGCACCGTTACCATCTTCATCAAAAATTGGAGCCTTGCTTCCTTTCGACAACAATAAGTTCATAGCTTCCGAAGAGTTGTATTGCGTAGCCATCATCAAAGCAGATTGACCTTTTTTGTTCACAATATTCGTATTAGCAGATTCATTCATCAATAGCTTAACAATCTCTACACTGTTAAAACCAGCTGCGTTTATTAGAGCCGTATTTCCCTTGTTATCTGCTTGATCTACAGATGCTCCATTCTTTAAAAAGAATTCAAAAGCTGTTGGGTCACTACCGTCAAAAGCATAAGTCATAAGAGGAGTAATTCCTTCGTTCGTAGCTTTATTTGGGTCTAAGCCTTTTTCTTTCAGGTATCGGAATACATCTACCGTGTTATGGTGTCTGCGCATACCAGCACTTGCGAAATGCATGGCTGTTCCACCTTCTTTGTTTGGAGAAGTGTAATCAACGCCTTGTTCTATTAGCCAGTTTAACATGTCGATATTGCCGCCTTTTGCAGCATGATTGAAAGCTCCATTTCCATCTTTGTCTGTTGATTTTAATGACATTCCTTTCTCTTGGAAATAGCCAATCAAGTCAGGTGATTTTAAATGAGGAAGAACTAGTAAAAGAGCATTCGCACCTTCATGATTTAAACCATTCAATGCTTTGTCATCGTTTTCAATGATGAAGTCGTATAGCGCTGGGTTTTGTTGACCTGTTACTGCTGCAAAATTTAGAAGCGAGTAGCCATACTCATCAATAACATCGGTTGCAGCTCCTTTATTTAGAAGGTACTTCATAAAGGAAATATTGTCTTTATAGGCAGCCCAGAAGATGTAAGTTCTTCCATCATGTGTAATTTTGTTTACGTCATTGCCTTTTTGAGCCTGTAAGTATTCCAATACGTTGTTTGGAGCCTTTTCTAAGATGGCATAAATAAGTGGGTCGAATTTATATGGATTCATCTCTGAAGGACTGTTGCCTTCTTTGATCTTTTGTTGCACATCTGTTAGGCTTGGTTGCGATTTCCAGTAAGATCTGTCTAATAAGATATTCTCTTGAGAAACGAGATTTAAGGAAATTAAAAGTGAGAAAGAAAGTACAAACGTTTTCAGCCAGTTGTTCAGTTTATATCTAAGCATAAGCTGTTATTTAGATTCATTTTAAATAGAATCTGCAAATGTATTGTTGTGGCTTTATGTAGACCAAAAAAAGATGAGAAATAAAAGGTGAATACCAAAATGATGGTAGTTGGCTTAGAAACTAGAATAGTAAGTAGGTACGGATCAATAACTTTTGGGTGTTACTGCGAGTTGAATTGGTCAAAAGCAGTTTTTAGGGTACTTGTTTCAGGGTTAATCATTAGAACACTGATAGAAACTAAATGATCAATAAAGTAAGGTGTGACTTTAAGCTCTTCCCATTCCTCGAAAATGGCTTTGTCAGCCCTGCCTTCAAGCATCACAATGAAATTTCCACTTTTTCTGATGTAAACAGGACTTGTTGATGGAATGACAATTGAAGTACCCGTACTGTTGCAATATTCATAAAACCGATCCTTGGGAAGTTCATGGGTATTTGTAAACTGAAATGCTAGATTTTCATTGGGAAGGGGTGAATAATTTAGTAATGTATCAACTGCATGGAGGATCATTTGATGTTCAACCTCAAAATCCCATGTAACAAAAAAATGTCCTATACCCTCATGTCCTCTTCCGTAGTAAATGCTCTTGTGAAAGTCCTTTTCTCTGAAATCACCATATTGCATTCTGTAGAGATTAAACTCAGGAGCTTTATACTTAAACCCGTCAAGACTAAGTAAGCAAACTCCAATAAATTTATTCGATTCATCCTTAAGTAAAGAATCTGGTATTTTTTCTCCACTTCTGAAAAGTTCAACTGCAAAGTTCTGGAAATTTGCTTCTGGAGAGTCTGCATCGGGTATAATTAGAGATGCAAGTAAGGAATCATGAATGTCTTCAAGAACGAAATCTAATTGCGCCTTGCTATTTGTGGTAATGAATAGAATGAAAGTAGATAAAAATATAAGTTTCTTCATTGTTAAAGTCTCCGAGGCTACTTGTCATTTTTTTGCAAAGTACTAACTATAAAGAATTGAAATACCAAAGGGGGGGCTAATCGATCGTTTTACTCTCCATTAGCATGGTAGAGTCAAAAACAGTAATCCAATTGATTGTCGAGTTATTGTTCTATGGGTGAGGAAGTCGCACTTAGGACTCAGAGTGTCCTACCCTTATTTGTTTAACCTAGTATTAAAAATGCCCTAATGCTGGAGGTTGAAAACAAAAAAGACAGGTATGTATCAAATTGTAAATTTTTAGTAGCTAGAAGTGTTGAGTGCAGATGAATATTTCTACATCGGGTTTTAATATATAGGTATAAATGCCTGCTTTTTTAAATCAATATTTATACTCTGTTAAAACAGGTAATTCTGATAAATATTTGATTGCTTATTTGTTTTTAATTAATACATTTTTTTGTTTTTAAGTAGTGCTTTGAATTTTACTACTTAGTTTGTGCTGTTTCATAGAAGTATGCAGTCATGTGTATATGAGCTTTTATAAATACGCCTTCTGTATGTGATTATTATTCTTGAAGATCCTAATGAATGAATCAAAAATGAACATAAATAAGTCTATTCAGCAAATTCGAGAAGATATTGAAACATGGAATGAGATTCGTCAAACGGAAGTTGCTTTAAACCAGTTAACCTCTGGGTATGGTCTGGAAATAAATCGACAAGAATTTCAAAATTGGATTCCACTGGTCAAAGGTCATGAAGAAGCTGAAATTCATCTTTACTTGGCCAGTAACTCGGGTAAATTAATTTTCTATTTGGTAGATTCTGTAACTGATAGTAGCGGAGATGATAAGCACTATAAGTTAGGGGGGAATCTCTTTATAAAGGGCTTTTACAGAGAGGTTAACCATTCAGATGTTGCCTCTACGATTTTGATTCCCAAAATAAATCTGGATAAAACTGAAGTTGTAGAGGCAGCGTTTCAATGGTTTCTTTATTCGAGGTATTGGGTTGCTAAAAAACTAAATACGTTAGAAGGGATCGTTCGAGTCTTTAGTATTCCTTTTAACGATTTTCTTAAGGTTTTTGATAAGAATGAGGTGACCTCAGCTTTTTTGTTCTTCTGCTTAGAAAGTTTTGAAAACAAGGAGGACACCCATCAAGATGAAATAAGTGTTTTTTTATGCAGTAAATTTGATCCGTCAAAAGGTAGAATTACCAATTATAGTCCGAGAGTTTATGCGAATGTAGGGGTGCCACGTCCTCCGTTTAAAATTGTGGCTAACCAGTTTGGGTTGCTTAGTTAGTTATGTCAATTTTCTATACGATAGGCTGGGTAATGCAAATCATCGTTTTTGTGATACCTGCTATTGGATTGTACATTCATTTCTTTCAAAAAGCTTCCAGCTCACCCTTAATTAAGTGGTACTTAACTGTTGTATGGCTCATGGAGTTCTTAAACATGACTGTACATAGAGAAAATCTTTATTTATTCGGTATTGCTCCGTTGGTGAACACCATTTTTTACGTTGAAATACAGAAAGACTTCTTAAAGTTGCGAGAAACAACATTGTTGTTGTTGCGATTCGTGGCTGTTGTTATCGCTATTTTGTTATTTCCGTTTTCACTTTCGGTAGAGCATTTTAAGGCATACAGCGGTCTTTTTTTTCATGCTATTATCGTATTTATTAACCTCTCTTTTTTATATGCAAGTGTTAGTAAAAAAATGTTCCATCAACAATCGTTGTATTTCCATTATGCAAGCTTGTTTTTTTTTAGTATTGATCTCTTTTTAGCTATTTCATCTAATTTTTTGGTTAATGCAGCCATTCACCTAGTTTTTGTGCTCTGGTTTATTCGTTTTTTGTTTCTACTCTGGTATTACTATGCCGTTATTCGTTTTGCTCATGATTAAAGATCCTGATGTGTTGGTTGTATGGAATATGATGGGGTTAACTTTGGTTTCTTGTTTGATAGCGTTTATAGTTCTTATCATTCAACGGTCTCAAAAGCGAATCTTAGCTGAGGTTAATGAACGCTATCAGCATACAGTAAAAGCACAAGAAGAAGAAAGGTTGAGAATTGCAGCTAATATTCACGATGATCTTGTTTCACAGATTCATCGATTACGTTTGACCAACCATAAGTTAGAAGAGAGAGAAAAATTAGATAAACAGCTGCGAAACTTATTAAGCAGCGCGAGAAGTGTTTCTCATCAGTTGAGTCCTCCTATGCCAGAAACAGTTGAGTTGCAAGAGCTCATAGATGACTATCTTGTTTCATTAGGCGGAGATATCTCAGTTTTGTACAGAGCAGATATCAGGGGCAAACATCTATTCAATGCAGAAACAAATATGCATCTCTTTCGCATTGTGCAAGAGTTGATTACCAACGTTTACAAGCATGCTCATGCACAAAAACTGGAACTTTTATTAAGAGTTAGCTCTAGTTATGTATGCTTACTGGCCACAGATGATGGAATAGGTTTCAGTCAATCGGTTAAACGAGGTTTGGGAATGCAAAACATTGAATTTCGTACCAAACTCCTCAAGGCATATTGTAAGTTTAAAAGCTTGAAGGGAACTACGTTTATTCTTGTTTTACCACTTGATTTAAAATAGTAAAAATGACGAAGAAACAGGTGAACATTGCCATTGTAGATGATGATTTATTGTTCAATGAATTACTTTCTTCTTTTTTAAAAGAACACGAGTCTTTGGAAATAGTACATACGGCCCCTGGAGGAAAACCCTTTCTTAATTGGCTGGAGACATCGGGTAAGAAAGTAGATCTTGTTCTATTAGATTTACGTATGCCTGAAGGTGATGGAATAGAAACACTCCATCATCTATACTCAACATTTCCTGAAATAAAGGTGGTAGTTCTTTCTACTTTTTACAGAAAGTCTTTTATGGGGCAGATGCTTCAGTTGGGCGCTGATGCGTTCTTATCGAAAGAGGTTAGTCAACAGGAACTTTTGAAGGTTATTTACGGTCTTGTGGAAAATGGACATTATTTTAGTCAAGAGCAAGTAGAGACATTACGTTCTCAGGTTGCTTCCAAAATTCCCCAATGGCAAATTCATCAAAAAGACGGCTTATCAGATCGAGAAATTGAAGTGCTTAAGCTTTATTGTCAACAACTCAATACACAAGAGATTGCTAAACGTTTGTTTCTATCAGTTAAGACGGTAGAAAGCCATCGGAGTAATTTATACCAAAAAACAGGAACAAGAAACGTTGCTGGTTTGGTCATTTATGCTTTTCAGAACCAATTGATAGATCCAGAGGAAATAGTGTTAGTATATTGGTAAACAATAGAAAAAGCAAAAGGGAACGCTCGAGAGGTTCCCTTTTTGCCTTTGGCCAATTTAGTTAAAGAATAACTAGTGTCTCCCTCCTGAGTTTTCAGGTATTGGCCGAAGCTTGTAACATACGAGCAATAGCAATAGCGTCAGCTATAGTGTCTAAGCTGTAAATTTGCATGACACCTTGCGTGGTAGCTGTTTGAGAAAGGAT
>DIYR01000119.1 GCA_002429085.1 Flavobacteriales bacterium UBA6049 | reverse complement strand
TACGATGGCTTCGTTAAACAAGGAGACGATGCATACACTGCTAAAGATCTAAGTGGAGCAATCGGCTTCTACGAGCAAGCACAGGGCATTAAACCAGAAGAGTCATATCCACAAGAACAGATTACAAAAATTAGAGGAGAGTTAACTGATATTGCTAATGCAGAAGAAGCATATGCGAATTATATGAGTTCTGGTAAAAGTGCTCAGTCATCAGAGAATTATGAAAGTGCAAGAGAGTCGTACCAACGAGCGCTAGAAGTAAAACCAAATGATCCAGCAGCAACAGCTTCTTTAAATGAAGTGAATGGTATTATAGACGCAATAGCAGCAGAATTGGCAGCGAAAAAAGCCGAAGAAGAGAGGATAAGAGCAGAGAATCAAAAACTGTATGATGAAACGATAGCAATTGCTGATGCTGCATTTGAGGAAGGCGCATATCAAAAAGCCATAGGTAAATACCGTGCTGCGTCTAAACTGCTACCAGAAGAAGTATATCCAGCTACAAAAGTTGCCGAAATAGAGGCATTAATGCTTAAGAGAGCGCAAGATGCCGAACGTTATCAATTGACTGTTCAAAAAGCAGATGCATTATTCCAACAATCAGAATGGGATAAGGCCAAGTTAGCCTATTCAGAAGCTCAGAGCATTATGCCTGAAGAGAGTTATCCGAATCAACAAATAGAGAAAATTGATGCTCAACTAGAAAAACTTGCTGCTTTGGCCGCTGCAGAAGAAGCAAAGCGAATTGAAGAGGAGAGAAAGTTAGAAGAGGCATATGGTGCAGCTATTCAGGAAGCGGACGATCAGTTCCAGGCAGAACAATACAAGACAGCAATCATTAGGTACGAAAGTGCTCAAAAGTTAAAGCCTCAAGAAGAGTATCCTCAGCAGCAAATAGATTTATGTAATCAGCGCTTGGGAGAAATTGCAGAGGCAGAAGCAGCAAGGTTAAAAGCAGAAGCAGAAGAAAAAGCGCTAAGAGAACGTTATCAAATGTTAGTTGATAATGGAGATGTGTTATTTACTCAAAAACGCTTTGATGAGTCGAGATCCAAATATGAAGAGGCAAGTAGTATTTATCCAGAAGAATCTTATCCAAAAGAGCAAATTCAACGAATAACAGATGAGTTAGCGGCAATTGCAGCAGCTGAAGAAGCCGCGAGAATAGCAGAAGAGAAGAGAATTCAATTAGATAAAGATTACAAACAAGCTATTTTAGAAGGAAACCAAGCATTTGATAATGATGAGTTAGATGCGGCTAGGGTTGCATTTCAGCACGCAGCAGATTTGAAACCAAATGAAACAGTTCCACCAGCAAAACTTGACCTTATTGATGCTAGAGAGGCTGAATTAGCCAGAATAGCAGAACAAAAACGTATAGAAGAAGAGCGCCTTAAACAGAAAGAAGAAGATTATCAAAATCTTATGGCATCAGGATTAGATGCATTCGGAGAAAACAACTTTGAAAAAGCGAAATCTGAATATCAAAAAGCATCAGATTTATTCCCAGATAGACCCGAACCAAAAGAGAAAATCAAAGAGATTTCTGGATTAATACAAGAACAAAAGCGAATAGCGGCAGAAAAAGCGAAGAACGATACGGAGTTTAACTATGAACTAGCTAAAAAGTATCCACAAGGAAGAACTGAGAACGTAACAGAAAAAGGGAATAAGGTGGTTACACAAATTGTTATTGTGGAAGGTAACCGTGGAGACGAGTATGTGAAGGAACGTTACAGTTGGGGACAAGAATTTTATTTGAAAAATCAAAAGCCTTACAATAAAAACAACTGGTTGAGAGAAACACGTAAATAACTTTGACAATCAGCTAGTTATTTATTAGTAGGTTAGATATTGGTTAAATTTGATAGAATCAATATCTAAAACCTATGAAAGCACAAATTCTTATTCCAGTTTTGGTTTCCTCCATTATTTTGATCTCATGTCAAAAGGATACAGAGGAATCTCCACTCCAAGTAACTGAAGATATTCAGAACTTGGTAGTTCCTAGTAGTTTCGATTTTAAAACAGAACGAAAGGTAGCGCTTAAACTAGCCGATGACCCAAATGCCGAGAAGGTAAAGTATACTATTTATGCATCGTTTGATCGCGAAAACGAAGAACTAATAGCAACAGCACAACCAGTAGATGGTGTGGTAGATCTAGATCTTGTAATCCCTGATTTTTGCGATCAGGTTAAGGTAGTTCGAAATGAAAATGGAAGTGTTACTACCAAGATGCTTTCAGCGGCAGGAAATAGCGTGTTAGGGTCTTTTAAGCGTGGGGCAAGTGCAACACAATCGTGTAATGAAATTCTATACGCAGTAAATGGCCAAGGTGGGTTTTATACACTTAATGTTGAAGATGGAACCTATTCGGCAACTACGTTCCCCAACTTGGTTGGTGGAGGTTCAATAGCATGTGCAGTAAATAAGGCTGATGGAATTGTGTACTATAATACTGGTACAACCCTGAGATATTACGATTATAACACCAACACATTTCATGTAGCTCAACAAGGAAACCCTTTTAATGGAAGTTATCCGCGCATGGAATACAATCCTACGAACGATTTGCTCTACATAGCTAAGAACGAGGATATGCATGTCATTAACCCATTGACAAATGTCATTGAAAGTTCTTATGATATTGTAGGGCTGGAAGATCCTGTAGGAGGTGGTGACGTAGCCATAAGCGAGAACGGAACAATATACATGTGTTGCTTTAGTGGTTTGTACCGCATAGACATCAATGGAAATATCGCCAATGCAACAAGAATTAGCGCAGAAAATTTACCATTTCAACCTACATCAATGGCTATTGATAGAAATGATCGATTGTATTTAGCCACGAATGATGCTAATTCACAATTAATTGAGATGGACAAATTTGATGGAGCTTGGAGCGTAGTAAGTACCTATCCTCATAAAATAAATGACCTCGGTAGTTATAAATGTGCAGTAAGTGAGCTTGCAAATGTTGATTCTGATGGAGATGGCGTAATCGACCAATTAGATGATTATCCAAACGATTCGGAAGCTGCCCATACAACATATACACCATCAGATATTGGATGGGGATCATTGGCATTTGAAGACTTGTGGCCTTCTAGTGGAGATTATGATTTTAACGACTTGGTAGTTCGTTATCGATTTACTCATGTATTGAATGCTCAGAATAAAACAGTGCGCATGCTAGCTAGATTTCAAATCAAAGCAATTGGAGCAAGTTTCCATAATGGATTTGGTTTTAAACTAGATGTAAATCCAGCTTTGATTCAATCCGTTACAGGTTATAATCATACCGATGGAATTGTAACTGTAAATAGCAAAGGGTTAGAAGTAGGACACTCAGACGGTGCTACCATTATTGTATTTGATGATGCATTCAATAATGCAGGTCAATTGGTAGGAGGAAGCTTTGTAAATACACAGGCAAATCAACCTGAAATTATTGCACCAGAAATGGAAATTACAATTGAGTTTACAAATCCAATTGATCCAGCTGTAATCAATTCTGTGCCGCCTTACAATCCATTTATTTTTATTGATGGAGATAGAGGAAGAGAGCTTCATTTAGCAGATATGGTTCCAACAGATTTGGCTGATCCAATATTTTTTGGAACAGTGCATGATATGACTAATCCAAGCAGTGGAGTTTATTATAGAACGGCTAATAATTTGCCATGGGGAATCAATATGATTCATGAGTTTAGACATCCACTTGAGAAAGTTCCTATTAACAGTGCTTATAACTTCTTTAGTACGTGGGGAGTATCTGGTGGAAACTCATATAAAGATTGGTACAAAGACAATGCAGGTTATAGAAATGCCAATAGGTTGTATTTGAAGTAACAGAGAAATAGTTGAAGTCTACGAAAACAGAAAAGCACCCCATTGGGGTGCTTTTCTGTTTTAATATATATCGGTTCTTAATTTGCCTTTACAGGAGCTAACTCTAATCTGTCTGCAATCATATAGTAAGATCCAAACAACACAGTAGAAAATAACAACCCAGAAGCAAGTGTATTCAAAAAGAAAGGAAGTCCAGCTTCATAACACAAGATCAACCCAGCAGGAGTAAGTGGATACATAGTTCCACTAGCCCAAACGCCAAAGTTAGTTACTAAGAAAAATAGGGCAGACCCAGCAATACTAGCCAGTGCAACATTCTTTACTTTAATCACTTTCACAAGTACTTGCCCAAGAGCAACCATTGCTATAGTAGCTCCATATAAATACATGGCCCCAGAGGTAAACAAAGTAAATCCATCGTAGTAGGCAGCATAAACAACATTGTTCAATACAAGATCAGTTAAGAACAGGATAAGTAAAGGCAATCCATATCTCAAAATGTTCGATTGATACATTGCCCCGCCAAAAAGAGCCATAGCACCAACAGCAGTAAAATTAGGAGGGTGAGGCAAAAAGCGAGTTAAAGCTACTAAAACAATAGAGGTTGTAATAAACCAAAACTTCTTCGAATTCATGGAATGCATGTTTGTTGCGTTTCGAGCAAAAATAGCAATCTGTTTATTTGTTGCATTACCTAACCAGTATTTCTACCCGCAATTACTTTTTGTTCTAGGTAAATATATTGAGATTATAAATCAGCACTAATCTTTAAATATTACTGCGTAACGCTTTATTGTGCCAATCAAAACACCTAATTTAGTTTATCCAACTTACTTCAAAATTCCCCCAAACCATCAATCACGTGCTTGCTTTATTGGTTTTTTTAAAAAAAGTATTGTAGTCGTAATAAGATAGCATGAAAGAGAACTTGGATTTAAGTGCACATCTCAAGAAGTTTTTTGGATTTAGTAACTTCAAAGGAGAGCAAGAGCTTATAATCAAAAGCGTTTTAGACGGGCAAGACACGTTTGTAATAATGCCTACTGGAGGTGGAAAATCATTAACCTACCAACTACCAGCCTTAATTTCTGAAGGCACGGCCATCGTTATTTCACCATTAATTGCACTCATGAAAAACCAGGTGGATAGTATCCGTGGTTTTGTTGAGAATGATGGAATTGCGCATTTTATGAATTCTTCGCTCAATAAAACAGAGCAGAACAGAGTGCGTACGGATTTAAGAGAAGGTACTACCAAAATATTGTATGTAGCTCCAGAGTCATTAACCAAAGAAGAGAATATTGAGTTATTCAAGTCAATTAAAATCTCTTTTGTTGCAGTAGACGAAGCGCACTGTATTTCAGAATGGGGACACGATTTTCGTCCAGAATACAGACGTATTAAAGAAATGATTAAAGGCATCAATAAGGATATCCCAGTGATGGCTTTAACTGCTACCGCTACACCTAAAGTTCAGCAAGATATTATGAAGAACTTGGGGATGGCTGATGCCAAATCATTTAAGGCATCATTCAACCGATCTAACTTATTCTATGAGGTTCGAGCGAAGATTAATCCTGAAAAACAGTTGATTAAGTTCATTCGCGAACGAGAAGGTAAATCAGGAATTATTTACTGTTTGAGCCGTAAGAAAGTAGAAGAAATTGCTGAAGTACTTCAGGTAAATGGAATCAAAGCAGCACCATACCATGCTGGATTAGATGCCGGAACCAGAGCACGCTGCCAAGATATGTTCTTGATGGAAGAGGTAGATGTTATTGTAGCTACCATTGCTTTTGGTATGGGAATTGACAAGCCCGATGTGCGTTTTGTGATACATTACGATATGCCTAAGAGTTTAGAAGGTTACTATCAGGAAACTGGTAGAGCTGGACGAGATGGAGGTGAAGGACACTGTTTGGCATTCTATGACTATAAGGATATAGAGAAACTAGAGAAGTTTACAGCAGGAAAGCCTATTTCAGAACAAGAAATAGCAAGAGCCTTACTAAATGAAGTTGTAGCATATGCAGAGACAGCAATGTCGAGACGCAAATTTTTACTACACTATTTCGGTGAAGAATGGGATGAAGCTACAGGTGATGGAGTGAACATGGATGATAACATGGTCAACCCTAAAGAGCGCGTAGAAGCTAAAGAAGAGATTAAGCTATTGCTTGAGACCATTCAAAATGTCAAAGAGAAGTTCAAAGGGCGTTATGTAGTTGATGTGTTAACAGGAGTTCAAACTTCTGCCATTAAAAGCTCTAAACATGAACAAGCTGCATTCTTTGGTTTAGGAAAGCACCATGATAGTAAGTATTGGAATGCTGCAATTCGTCAAACATTGGTTGCAGGGTTCATCAAAAAGAACATTGAGGCATACGGTACCCTAGAATTAACAGATTCAGGAAAAGCATTTATTGCAAAGCCAGAGTCATTTATGTTAATTAAAGACCATGATTACGATAAACTGGTAGAAGATGCGAATGCCGTAGTAAATCAAAAAGGAGGAGCAGCAGGTGATGAAAAACTGCTGAAAATGCTCAAAGATTTAAGAAGAAAGCTTGGGAAGCAAAAGAACTTGCCTCCTTTTGTGATCTTCCAAGATCCTTCACTAGAAGAAATGGCAACTCAATATCCTATTACCAATGAAGAATTAACCAACATTGTTGGGGTAGGAATGGGAAAAGCTACCAAGTTCGGTAAACAGTTTATTGAGCTAATTAAGCAATACGTTGCGGATAATGGAATTGAACGTCCTCAGGATATGGTTGTTAAATCAGTAGCAAATAAAGCTTCTAATAAAATTGCCATTATTCAAGGAATTGACCGTAAAGTACCCTTATCTGACCTAGCAAAAAGTAGAGGTTTAACAGATGAGGA
Source organism: Flavobacteriales bacterium UBA6049 (assembly GCA_002429085.1). Classification (GTDB taxonomy): domain Bacteria; phylum Bacteroidota; class Bacteroidia; order Flavobacteriales_G; family Salibacteraceae; genus UBA6049. The sequence continues at coordinate 520 of DIYR01000119.1, read as the reverse complement.
ATTTGTAACTGAATTAGAGAACGTAGTTTATTCAGGAACTCGCATCAATATAGATTACTACATTAACGATGTATTAGACGAAGACCATATTGAAGAAATCTTTGATTATTTCCGTGAAGCCGAATCAGATTCAATTGATTCTGCTTTAGAGGAATTTGATGAGGACTATTCAGAAGAAGAGTTACGTTTAGTACGTTTAAAGTTCATGTCAGAACTAGGAAACTGATTCAATGAATACACCAATGGATGAAGTCTACCTTAACTTCAGTCCCGATAGTTTATGGTTACTGAACATTTGCTTAGGGTTGATCATGTTTGGTGTATCACTTGATCTTAGCTTATCAGAATTTAAAAACCTAGCTAAATCTCCAAAAGGGGTTTGGCTAGGTTTAGTTTCTCAGTTCCTATTATTACCGGCACTCACCTTTGTGCTTGTTTCTATTTGGAAACCAAACCCAAGTTTGGCTTTAGGGATGATGCTTGTAGCGGCTTGTCCCGGTGGCAACGTATCAAACTTTAT
>DIYR01000062.1 GCA_002429085.1 Flavobacteriales bacterium UBA6049 | reverse complement strand
CGTCCACGTCATCGTTGGACTGCCTTTTTCGTCTAGCAACTGAATAACAACAGTTTCTCTTTTAATGGTATTCATCTTAATAGCATCATACCATTTCCAAAAGTTGTTATCGTTTACGAAGATTCCCTTCTTCAACGTTACATTCCCAACCTTAGCAATTCCTGGCATTTTAATGGTTGAAAACTGCTTGCTATCGCCATGGCGATATTCTATGGGTTGGGTTTCCGTTTCTAAGCCCGAAACTTCTTGAAACGAAACCGTATTGTCTTGTGAACCTAATGATACCGTAAAGTGAAACTTCGGTAATGGCCAATTACTATCTTGAGCTGAACCGTCTGACATGATCTATGTGTTTTAGTTGGTTTAAAATTTGAGTTTATTATCCTTTTTGAACTTCTTGTTGGAATGTAATTTCAATGAATTCTGCAGGTCGTGATACAGCTACTTTAACTGATACGCGCATAATTCCATTTAAAATATCATCCGAGGTCATGGTACTTCCTAAGCCCACCGACACAGAGAATGCATCTGATGGTTTAGGCCCTACCAAGCCACCTTGCTTCCACAAGCCAGTTAAGAAGTTAGATATCAAGCTATTTACTGCCACCCATGTATTTGCTGTATTTGGAGCAAACACATAAGCTTTAGCCGCATCCTTAACAGATTGCTCAATAAAAATCAGTGTTCTTCTTACATTCAGATATCTCCAGTCGTTAGAGTTTCCATCTAGTGTTCTAGCACCCCATACTAGGTTTCCTCTTCCTGTAAATGCTCTAATAGCACAGATAGACTTTCCTTCTATTGGAACGTTTAAGTCTTCTTGCATTCGGTGATCAATATTGATTGCTGGTTTAACAGTACTTTGAACACCTACATTAGCTGGAGCAATCCATACCCCTTCGAAATTATCTACCGTAGTAATTACTCCTGCCATAGCAGAAGCAGGAGCCATTAAATTCATATCTCCTTTTATGGCACCAGTAAGCATTTGATATGATTTACTTAAGTTCCCAAGAATGGTATTTGCTTTATCTAAGCTCATTTTTGGTGGGTTACTTTCATCCGTTGAAAACGCACTGATTATATCAGCCATTTTTTCAGGAACATTCCCATCTGGACCAGCAAACTCTGTATTCAACATTTCAGTAACTACGCCATACGACTTCTTGTTAATGTTGTTATAAGAAATATCTGATGTTTGGTACACTGTAGTATGTAACCAAGGATAGTAAGTAGACGCGTAGCTCAACGATTTAGATAAAGTTGGTTCTACATTGTTTCTAAATAGATCAATACTTGTTGCACCAACTAACGGCTCGCTCCACCCACCTGGAACATCAAGTATAGCTACTCTGCTAGTCATTTCGCCACAGTGGTTAATCATTTCGCTTTGCAATGAATACGCATTCGCATACTTAGCTGCTAAATCATCTTCTTTTGCATTCGGATCAGCAATTTCAACCACATCTGGAATCAAAAGCATTGTTGGCTCAGTTTCCTTTTTCAATACTTCTATGGCATCCATAAAATCGGAAGTATCGTTGATGGTTTTCTTATTGTAATCGTAAGCACCAGCAGAAACAATGTAGCAATCTCCACCACCATTCTCATAGAAGAACTTTACTCCTGAGTATAATCGGTAGTTAATAGTTGTAGTAGCAATGTTATATGCCACACCATCTAGTGCAAAAGCAGCTTCGTTGATAATATTGGTAAAAACGTTTTGGGCGTCTTTTACAGCTTTCTCTAAATCAGACTCTTTTGTTGGATCTGTATTTTCTGCCAACGCAGTTTTAGCATCTGACAATGCTTTTATGTTTTCTTCTGCTTGCAATGCTGTAAGTGCATCTTGAGCAGCCTTTTGAGCAGATGTTGCACTTGTAACTGCATCTTTTTGCTCATCGGTTGCATTATCTCCTGCAGCTGTTACTGCAGCATTTGCTTTATTTAACTCATCTGTAGCTTTATCTACTTCTGCTTGTAAAATCTCTTCTTTCTCAGGTAAATTAACCGCAGCTACACTGTATTGTACTTGTGGAGGAGTATCTCCAAAAATGGTTAGAAACTCTGCTAAAGAGGTGACTTTTACAGCTCTGTTGACTAAGTTTTTGCCATCGTACGTAGTTTTTGCTGTGTAGCCAATAAATGCAGGAACTGCCGTTGGTACTGGAACCACCGAATTTCCGAAAGCATCTAATTCCTGAATGTATACTCCAGGAGTCTTCATTGTTGTGGACATTGTCTTCTAGTTTTAAGTTGTGAATTATTAGATTAGATGTATACGATTTTAGATAGGAAGAACTTTCCTTTGTGTACGCCCGTTTCAAAGCGTTTTAGATGTGTAGATGATGGGTTAGGTAGTTTTACTTCCATGTGTTTGGTTTGAACAGAATATTGATCTGAATAACCTAGCTTGAGCCTTGGAGACTCCTCAAATTCTTCTTGCAGTGTGATTGGCGATGTTGAGTTAAATTCATAGGCGATTAAGTTTGATGAGAATTGTGTTTTAATTGGTGCCTCAAATGAGATTTCTTGAAAATCTCGTATCTCTACTTGATCTTCTGCTACCGTAATGTTTGATTTAATGGCTATTTTATAATTCCAAAGCGCTTCTATAGAGTTGAATCTCACCTCTAGCGTATCATTTTCTTTGAGTTCTTTTACCGAAAGTTGAATAATGGCTAAAGCTGTATCTAACTCTTGACTGGTTAAAAAGAATTGTTCTTGCAACATGTTATCAATCCACAGCTCATAGATTCCATCGTTGCTGTTTCTTAGATCAACATGTATTTCGGTTCTGTTGCCTGTACTTACTTCTCTTACAATACCTCCGCTTAAATCTCTTACCTGTACTATACGAATCCCTTCTGGGATAGACTGCGTAAAGGTTTTAGTCTTAACCGTTATACTTTGCTGCCCACTTTTGGTATTAGTATAATATGCTTTCTGAATGTTGGAGTGGTTCTCAAATACTGTTTTACCAATGATTTCTACATCTTTCGGATAGACTACACAGTAATAGTATTCGGCATCTATATAATCGTAAATACTATCTAAATAAGTAGGCAGTGCTATGTATCCCGAAACTTGATTGCCCTGTTTAGACAATTTGAGAACACCTTTTTCTACCAGCTGCTGGAGTTCGCCTACTGGACTGAGATAGATTTGACTAAACTCTCCTCCATTCTTGAAGTAAGAATGGAAGAATTTTATGCTAAACCATGATATGAATTGTGTAGTGCTCATAGCTTATGTTTTTGCTGTTCCTCCAACTCCACCAATGCCTGGTATTTGTTCGGTAATTTGATTTTCTTGTATGGTTAACATTCTCACCTTGTAGATAATAGAAGGCACATATTTAGCCCCTATTCCACTCCAGATATGACTTAACTCCTTAATGGGGATATTGAATATTTCGAATCGTAGTAAGTTCACTGAACTTGGCATATCTGGGTTATTCTCTTTGTTGAAATAAGGGTTGGTTTGAAATATGCCAATGAGGGTTGAAATCATCTTTAGTGCCTCTGCATAATTCTTAGAATCGTAATTAGCTGAGGCTAATACATACAGGTTTAAGTTAACGGGAGGTGCTTTTTTATCGAACGCGTTATTTCCAGCGCTATGAAACTGCTGCATATTGGCTACTGTAGTTTCATGCTCTATGTTAATGAGCGATAAAATGAGCTTATTCTCAATGTTTTCTGTTACTGTTCCATCTGGATTAATCAAACTTGACAACACCACGGGATTACTATCTAAACCATACTGCAGCTTGATTTCTTTATTCAGAAAGTCGGTAATAAATTTGAGCGCTGTTGCTATCATTCTCCCGATTTTTGAGTTAATGATTGAATAGCACTAAACACCATTCTTGAAAAATAGCATCCGGCCACTGCAAGCGCATAACACCACATAAACAACGGCACTTCTTCTGTTAGTGCAGCCAACTCTGCAAACGCTTCTTTTGTAAGAAGGTCTTGCAAAATGAGATACATAAAATAGCTAATCGGAATTGCGAAAATGAGTACTCCGATAATCAACAGAAATTCTTTAGAAATAGCTTTCTGAATTTTCTGCACCAACTTTGTTAGCTTTCCTATCTCCTCTTGACCTTCTTTTTGCAGTGCTTGTATGGACTTTACTTGACTCATGGTAGGTTGTTTTTGATTTTGGATAAGTAAAAGTTAATGAGGTTCATACCTACCGCGCCAAGCATAAAGCTTGCTAATACTAAGAGTGATATATCTGTTATCCAGTTTTGAATTCTGAGGATGGTAATTACTAGAAAAAACAAACCCAAAATCAACAGCACTTTTCTTGTGGTAGAATTGAAAAAATATTGCCTCGTATCTGGATAAAGTAATGCTGCTAAAAAACCTATTCCAATAAACAATGTAAGCAACACTAGTAGTACTACTAAAATGGTCTTGATTCTAACAAATGGTGCCAGTATTTCTTCAATTGGCTCTAACTGTAGAATTAACTTGTCTATTGGAGAGGTAGCACTCAACGAATCAATGGCAGCTTCTTCTTGTTCTAATTCACTTTCAAAAGACAACGTATCTTGAATACTTACTTCTTTAGTAAGTGCGCTATCTATCTCTTTCCAAACCGATTTTTCTATCAAATCATCTCCCAAAGCCCACACCCCAACACCAGCAAGTTTTTGAGAGGTGATATAATCCAACTTTGCAGCAAACGATTGCTCGTTTTCAAACCACAGAAGCCTATACTCTTTTCCCAGCCTATCCATCGGAATTACCTTATACGGACTTTCTGAAATGGTGTCGAACTGTGTTGGTATTTTACTGGTTTTCTTAGTGATGTAATCTAATGATCTAGCTCCTAAGTATTTCTTTGCTTTACTCTGTGGTTCTTCAGAATGCGATTCCCACATCATTCCGTACAATGGCAACCCTACAATCAGTTTATCAGCAGGTATGTCTTTCCGGTACGCTGTTACGTTTTTCTTCAGTCCGTTTAAAGGAGAAATAGGTCCAGCAGTTTCAGAACCTTTAGCATGGTAAGCATAACCCGCCACAACAAAACGATCAACATATGGCGAAAGCTTTTTTAAATCGTAGGCACCTACAGAATCTTTAAGTGGTAAAGTGAGGTACACTTTCCATGATGTGTTATGCTCTGTAACACTTTCTTTCAATTGTTTCACAAATGCAGATAAGCTGTCTTTATACTGCTTTGTTACTCCTTCAAAATCTAGACAGACGCCTTCACCTTTTCCTTCGTCTAATAACTGAAGAATGTTCTGGGTGAACTTAGTTCTGGCTTTCGTATCACTTAAAAATTGGGTATTATTCTTTTCCCCATAGTTTGTTGCTACTAGCAGTAACTTTACTTCATAAGCTCTTGCTGAATCAAGCATTGGGCTATCTGACCAACGATGTTCTTTACTCGATTTACCACTCCTAGGGTTTATTTGATACCCATAATAAGCAATGGTAGAAAGAAGCTCATATTCTAATCCTGCATACAAGTCCTCGTTCCAATAAGGATACCAACCAAACACCTCAAAATCGTTACTCCTAGTAATATTCTTAAATAAGGCTGTTTGGTGCTTTGTACTATCTTTTTCGAGATGATGAACGCCATGCAACGGGTCTTTCAATTCCTTAGACAACAGATCATGAATTCCGCTCTTTTCTGATTGCCCAAATACAAGTATTGGAATCAGCGTAAGTACAAGTAAAAGTGATCTCCAGCGGCTCATTGTATGACTAGTGTCTACTTAAAATATGTGTTGTAGAGAGGTGATCATTGATTTATTGAAATCGCATAGTTGTGGAGGCTGTTTTTATCAGCGGAATCAAACCTATTCAACTCATCACCAAAAGCCAATAAGAGTAAATACCTATTCTATGAACCAAGTATAAATACCTATATTTCAAATTCACCTAGATTCTAATTGGTGTTTTTGATTTTGACCATACTCCTCTCTCTTAACAAAACCCAATACAGTTGGGAGATTCAGAGAATTTAGTCCGAAATCGAACGATTCTTAGGATTATTAAAAACAGCAGCAATTACACTATTTTAGTTAGCACCACACTCACTAAGCTTGCTTATGTGACATGCTGCCTCATCAAGCACTTGTAATTCAGTAAACATCCTATTTATGTCACACCATTCAGAAAATTTTGCGTTCACTGCGCCAAAGCCCGTTTCGTTTGTAAACGGAGAAGTAACCTTACCTGTAGCAGGACAAGGAGTTGTTATTTTCTCGCCAGAGTCTAAAGACGCTTCGCTTGAAATAATGGCACCACCATCAGCTACAGATCAAGACATCTACCAGTTCTTTTGGTTTCATGTAACAGAGTTCGAAGCCTCTTTTTATGCGGCCAAAACCACATGGGCATCAGATCAAGACAAGTTATTCACTTGTAAAAAGGGATTTGATCAATATCCAAACGGGCCTTTTTGGTTTAGCATTGATTTTGAAAACCGATTATTAAAAGGCGGATATGGTGAGCCTAGAGCAGAATTGGCTCTCTTTAGTTTCGATTTTAAGGATGGCAAACTCACCGAAGGTAACGTGGGTCCTATCTTGAAACCAACCGAGGCAAACGATCCGGCTATTTCTCGTTACAAATGGCTGAAAGAACTAGAATCAGTCAACTTAAGTACTACTGCCAAACTCATTACGGTTTTTAAAGATCCTATTACGGTTGCAGCTCCTATGCAGGTAAAAGATATGAACGATATTACCATGGGAGATGTATCTAACTATTCCGCTACGGTTCCAGCGAACCTACCAAGCGTTTGTCAACAGCTTTACGAAAACGTGGGCGGACGAAACTTTAACCTTGCCAATATCAATAAGGATTTTGACCTCAACCCGAATTTCAACTTTGCCAAAGCCGTTCAATACAGCATAGATACCAAAGGCATGATTTGCAATAAGATTATCCAATCTAAGGTAGATGAGTTTGGAGATCCTGATATGGTATACCTACGTATTACCATGGGTGGCAATCAGGGAGAATCTCCTGGAATTCCTTATGTAATGGAGATTTGGCCTAGTGGCAAACGCTCTCCTATCCACAACCACGGAGGCAGCGAAGCCATTATAAAAGTGTTGCATGGCGAAATTGAATGTAAACTCTTTGCCACGCTCAGTAAGGCTACTCCTTATACCAACCTGTTGAGTATGGAGGCTGCCTACGAACCGAATCACTTTAAAACATGCCATTTTACCTTGAATCAAGTAACCTATATTACACCGTGGCTCAACCAAATTCATCAGCTGCGAAATACCAATCCAGTAGATGCCTGTATTACTATTCAGTGTTACGGTTATCCGTTGAGCAACGATTCGCATTATGAGTATTTCGATTGGCTAAACACAGACGACCATGAAATAGATCAGTTCTATCCAGATTCTGATTACAGTTTTAATGATTTTGTATTGGCTATTTACGCAGAATACACTGAGAATCATCCAGATCAGTTTAAAAATTCAGCGCCCGTTTCTGATATCCATTTAAATTAGCATTAGAAATTCTTGGAACGCATAAAAATCCGGGTGAGGCAACTTGCTCGGATTTTTTGTTTCTAAGTATAGAAAAGAAAGACAGAAATAAGAACTCGTATAAACGAGAGAGAGTAAATTTGACTAACCAAAATGGTTTTATAGATTTTGACAGAAAAGTTAATTAATGAGCGATAACATACTCAAACACGAATCAGACGTTTGGAAAACAGCCGACCTACTTATTGGAGCGGGAATAAAACAATCAGATTTTCCAAAGTATATGATGCCCTTCTTCGCCCTTGTCATGGTAGAAAGTAGATTGATGCGTGAATCAAAAAGACTAGAAGAAGAAATTGGAAGAGACAACATTGACGATTTCGTTGAAATGTTCCAGCTCGAAGGCCTTGGTTACAATGACTATGCGATTCGAGAAGGTAAAACATTAAAAACCATTTGTCAGAACGATAAAACTTTTGATGTTGACTTCTATGCTTATATCAGGGCTTTTGACCCCGAAACCCGCTACCTACTTGGTGTTGATAAAGGAACAGATGAAGAAAAGTTCCTAGACATTTCAGGGATAGCGGGACTACTCAAAAAGAAAGACATTCTCTTCGATACAGTTAAGGCTTGGAGCGAGATTGACCTAACGCCTTTCAACAACTCCGAAATCACCACACTTGAAGAACACATTAAAAGAAGATGGGCCGATATTTCTGCAGAAACCGCAGGGGAACAATATACCCCAGAAGACATCATTGATCTGATTACTGAAATCATTGCTTCAAAAATTGACGACAATGACAAGTTCCTGACCATTTACGACCCAACCTGTGGGGGTGCAAACTTGCTGTTTGGCGTTGAAGACAAAATTCAACAGAAGTTCAACCGACCAACCAAAACGCATGGTGACGAGTGGAATGATACGCTTTACGCCTTGGCGAAAATTGAAAGCCGTTTTAGAAATGATAGTGAGATTAAACATGGGAATACGCTCACAAGCATTTTTCACATTGAGAAGAAATTTGACATTGTAGTTGCCAATCCGCCTTATGGCGTTGATTGGAAAGGTTATAAGAAAGACATTGAGAATGACACAACCGAAAGGTTTGTCGCACTCCCCTCTATTTCTGATGGACAATTTCTTTTTACGCAACACATTCTCCACCATTTAGCCAATGATGGATTATCCGTTGTGGTTCACAATGGTTCTACCCTTTTCAGTGGAGATGCAGGAAGCGGAGAAAGCAATATCAGAAAACACTTCTTTGAAAACGATTGGGTGGAAGCCATAATTCAAATGCCAACAGATGAATTCTTCAACACGGGTATTTACACCTATTTGTGGATTTTCAACAAAAACAAGCCAGATGACAGAAAAGATAAACTGATTCTGATTGACGGCAGTAACCTATGGGAACAACTGAAAAAGAGCAAGGGTAAAAAGCGTAGACAAATGAACCCTGACCACAGAGCTAAAATTGTAGATGCCTTCTCGCAATTTGAAGACAATGATTTTGCCAAGGTCTTTGATAAATGGAACTTTTACTACAATAAGCAGTCAATCATGCTGACTAATGTAGATGAAGAAGGCAATAGCATCGATTTAGATGATAAAAAGTCGATCAAACTTAACCCCACCAAACTGACTTACAAGCTTAATGAAGAACCCTTTGAAATTACTGAGTTTATTATTGAAGATTTTGGAGACGTAGCAGACCCATTGGCGGAAGAAAACTACCAAAGCTTAAAGGAATACTACGACCAGGTATTGAAACCCAAGATTGCCAATATCGACTACAAGGAATCGAACTTAAAAGTTGTTTCAAAAGGTGTAACTCATTGGTATGATACCGATAAGGAGACCATAATTGAAGATGATGGCGAACAAACTGCTTTGGGCTGTGGCAAAATTGTAGTGAAAGCCAGTTTTAAGAAAGCCACCAAAACCAAAAAAGAGCAAATCGCCATTACGGTTGAGTTGACCAAAGATTTAGAAAAGGATTACGAGATAATTCCCTACAGTCCTTTTGAAGCAACCAACCAACAAAATATTGCCGATTTCATGGCAAAGTACGTTACCCGACCTTTTGAGTATTTAGACAATGTGATTGGAGTTGAACTTAACTTCAATAAGATTTTCTATCAGCCTGAAAAACTCAGATCTGTGGAGAAAATCAGCAAATCTATTGGCGAATTAGAAATAGACCTTAAAAAACTTGAAGCAGAATTAGCCTTATGATGACTTACGAAAAATATAAGGCTACGAGTTTAAAAATGGTAAAGCAAATACCTGAAAGTTGGGTAGAAAGCCGAATCAAATCCCATGGTCGCATCAGGTATGGACTTGGACAGCCGCCAAGAGAACTCAAGGATGGTCTACCAATAATTAGGGCGACTAATATTTCACAAGGAAAAATTTCAACAAAGGATTTAATTCTCGTTGACCCTGAAGATTTACCTTATAATAGAAACCCCATTCTTAAGTCGGGCGAAATAATAGTTGTCAGGAGCGGAGCATACACAGGTGATAGTGCCATAATACCAATAGATTATAATGGTTCGGTATCAGGTTATGATATGGTTTTAACTCCAAACACAAAGTCTGTATACCCAGATTTTGTTGCATATGCCATACTTAGCACTTACGTTTTTAAAGATCAATTAGTAGTTGAATCATTAAGAGCAGCTCAACCACATTTGAATAAGGAACAGTTAGGGTCTACAACCTTTTTTTATCCACCTAATATTGCTGTACAACAAGCCATTGCCCAGTACTTAGACGCCAAGACCAAAGCCATTGACAAAAAAGTCAAACTACTTGAGCAAAAAATAGATTACTACAAAGAGCTGCGAATCTCCCTAATTGATAAGGCCGTTACCAAAGGCTTAGATAAATCGATTGAGCTAAAGAGGACAGAGATCGGAGTTAAAGTTCCCAAAACATGGAAAAGATATCGTTTAAAGGATATTGGGAAGCTCTACAGTGGGCTATCAGGTAAAAGCGGTGATGATTTCAGACAAGACAATCACCCTGATAATAAAGGGTTCATTCCATTCACCAATATTGCAGCAAATACCTATATCTCCAAAGACAACATTGGCAAAGTAGTAGTTGGTGGTTTAGAAAAGCAGAATGAAGTAAAAAAGGGCGATCTGTTCTTTCTAATGAGCTCAGAAGGCTATGAAGATATTGGTAAATCTTCGGTACTTAATATTGACCTTGAACAGTCCTACCTGAACAGCTTCTGCAAAGGCTACAGGTTAAAATCAAAAAAGTTTGATTCTCATTTTATCAACTATCTACTACAATCAGATAGCTACCGCCAATTATTAATTGTTGAAGGTAAAGGGTTTACACGAATCAATCTAAAAATGGAAAAGGTAAACGATTTCTTTGTTCACATTCCCTCAACGAAAGAAGAGCAAACCAAAATCGCTGAATACTTAGACAATAAAACAACGACCGTAGATAACATAGTCCAAAACATTACAGACCAAATTGACCGATTAAAAGAACTGCGAAAAGCCTTAATCAATGATGTGGTAACGGGTAAAATAAAAGTAGTAGAATGAAAGAATTAGACTTACAAGATAAATACCTGATTAACTTTCTGTGCAAGCGGGCAGATGGCTTACAATACAATGAAGCAAAGGCCAATACTGTTTCGTCTAATTTCTTTGTCATTGAAGACCTCAAGCAGTTTTTATCAGAAACAGAACTCAACAAAGCAAACTATAAAAAGCTTCTCCGAAAGTTCGATTCAGAGAAGGAATTATTGACTGCATTTACCCAATTCCTAGACGAGCGAATTAGTTCTTCTATGAATATGGCAATCTTCATTCACAACAATCAATCGGTAACGTTTGAAGGAACCAAACTGCATTTGTTCTACCCTAGCGGTACCGAGACACATGGAGACAAACTCTTCAATCAGAATATTTTTTCAGTTGTTCAGGAACTTCCTTACACGTTCAGACATAAAGACAAACAACTCTTTTCATTCCGCCCTGACCTCACGTTTTTTATCAATGGGATTTATTTGGGCTATAGTGAGCTTAAAAGCAACTACAATAACCAAAGCGCACGAAAACAAGGAAGAAAGAAAGTAGCTAAAGATTATCTGACAGCTGTTCAAGAATACCTGCAAATAGCCAAAGACAATGACCTAAACGAATCCATACGGAAACGGTTTCTAAAAATCTTTGAAAAGGCCATTCATATCACAGCAACTGATATCAATGAAACCTTTGTTATCAGAACCATTGACAACCATTTTGATGAGATAAAGTCCACCATAAATGCAGGCAGTTATGATTTTGAGAACTACGAGAAGAAGGTTTTCAAAGACTTTAAGCCCTATCCATTAAGAGAGAAACATGAAGTAAAAACAGAGCGTTTTGAAGAAGTTTTCAAAGCACTGTATGACAAGAGAATGATTGAAAAAGAGATTCTCTATTACAACTTCATTGAGCGAGAACTCATTAAAAAAGAAGGCAGTAAAACCAAGGAATACAAACACAATGACGGTCGCTTAATTGCTCCCAGACCCAAGCAAAAATTCGGAACAGATAAAGTACTCAGCAAGATTGATGAGTTTTTGGCTCACGAAAATGAACCCGATTACTTCCTTAAAAAACTAGAAACCGAACTCAAGGAACGGGGCTTAGGTGAAGAGCAAATCAAAGAATTGGTTCACAAAAGAAGCAAGTACCAAAACAATAAAACCGTTTACTCACTACTCCTACAATATGCCGCAGGCTTTGGTAAGAGTAATATCATTGGTTGGACCGCACTACAGCTTAAAGACCTCAGGAGAAATGATGCTTATGTGTATGATAAAATCATGTTGGTGGTTGACAGACTTCAACTGAGAGACCAACTTGATAGCAAAATGCACAACATGAACATTCAAAAAGGGATGTTCATAGAAGCTTCAGACAAGAAGAGTTTTATCAAGGCTCTTACAAGCGATAAAAGAATTGTAGTGGTCAATGTTCAGAAGTTCTCTTCAATCACTGACATACTTGACTCGGACTTAACAGCTAAACTCTCCAAGCTACGTATCGCATTTTTGATTGACGAAATCCACAGAAGTCAAAGCGGTGTACAGCACTCCGAAATGGTGAGTGTATTTGATGAACTACAATCGAGCTTTGACAATAGTGAATCTTACAAAGAACAAGCAACTAAGAAAAACCTGATTGTTGGTTTTACAGCAACACCAAGTGACCACACATTAGCTCGTTTTGGAGAATACAATAAATACGCAGAAGCGGAGAAAATTTGGATTCCATTCGATAGCTATACCATGAAGGAAGCTATCATAGACGGTTACATTCTTAACCCCATTAAAGGTATTGTTCCCGTTTCAGCCAAAATGTTCTTTGAAATACCCGATAATGAATTAGCAGGTTTCGAAGGCGATACGGGTTATGAAGAAATTCCAGACAATACTGATACAGGTATTGATGAAGAAGGGAGAAAATATGCTATTAGGAAAAAGCGAATCTATGCCAATCCTGAACGCATTGAAGCGATTTCAAAGTTTGCAGCCAAAAGATTGGTTACAGCTGTCTACCCAAACATTAGGGGTACAGCAAAAGCTATGTTAGCAGCTTCTTCCATTCCTGCGGCTATCAAATACAAAGGCTTTATCAAAAAGTATTTCAATGAACTCGTTCAGGATCAGAAATACGAACGCTTCAAAGAAGCCCCGATTTATATCGTTTATTCAGATAGCCAAGAACACCAAAGCAGTAGCAGTCTGAATGATGGTCTAAGCGAAAAGTCTGTTTTACAGAACTTCAAGCTAGCCAAAAATGGTCTAATCATAGTTGTAGATAAGCTTCAAACAGGCTTTGATGAACCTAAATTACATACTCTATTCCTTGACAAGGAAATACGTGGGATTAATGCCATTCAAACCATATCAAGAGTAAACAGAACTGCCAAGTACAAGAATGACTGTAAGATTGTTGACTTCTCATACAAGAATGTCAATGTCAAAAATATCAAGTCCGCTTTTGAGCATTTTAGCAACGTGGTAGTTTCTGACTTTGACCCGTTAGGCGATGAAGAAAAGTTAGGCGTTTACTTTGATGAGCTCAAAGCTCACAGTCTTTATGAAGGTCATTTCAAAAAGTTTGAAGCTTACCAAAAGGACAGTAAGGATATTTCCATAATTCTAAATATGGAAGAAGCATTTGAAAGATATATCAATGCGTCTCCTAAAGAAGCTAAACACTTAAAAAAGACAATTGGCTCCTACTTCAAAATTCTAAATCTCATTGAATTTGTAATTGAACTGAATCCTATTTACAGTAATGAAGTATTCCTAGAATTTTGGAGAAAGTATAACACCCTGTACAACTATATCAACAAGCCTGACGACATAATTGATGATGTAGAAATCTACTTTGATAACCGAATCGGTATCGTTGCACCAAGTGAAGAAAAGGAGAAATCAAATAAGCCTAAGAATCCAAGTCCAACGGATCCTGACAGCCCGAATAAATACAAATACAATATTCTCAAAGTAATTGAGAAGCGAAATCAGGAAGAAGAAGCGATTGCTGAATTGATTAAGGATTTTGAAGATAAAGTTGATACCTTCTTTGCTTATATCAAATCAGACAACATAGGTAAAAGGCTAGTCGCTAAAATAACCGATGGTGGCTCAGCATTCACCCAGGAAGAAATCTACAGAGACTTTGAAAGGCTGTACAGAAAGTACACCATAATCAACAAAAACCTGGGTGATTTTTTCAAGAGAGAAACGAAGGATATTCTCAATCAATTGTGCGATGATTTTGAATTAGAGCTAAAGAAAGTAAAGCCGATATACCCAGAGCACAACACGGTTTCAATAGCAGCAGAACCCTTAAATGATGAATATATGGAAGAAACAGGATTGATAGTTTCCCTCATTAGGGGAGCAATGCAAGCCATAACATTTTGGCAAACTCAAAAGGATAGAGTACAAGCAAAACAATCTTTAGTTGAAGCTAAGTCAAAGACAGAAGAGCCAAGCACAATTGAAGAAGGCTTAAGACTTCAAAGCCTAATCCCTAAATCAACGCTTGACAAAATGACTCAAAGAGTTCATCTATGCTTCACTAACTATGAACATGTGTTAGATGATGACCAGTACTTACCAAAAGAAATTGATCAAGCTACTGAAGCATTAATTGCATGTATTTGTCGAGAATTGAGGAGAGTAAAAAGATTAAATGGTGATCTACCAACCACTACATTAAAAAAATATTGGGACCAATATGGTTGTGAAGATATGGCGTAAGCTAGTTTGTAGAATTAACCAAAACACTAAAACAACCTATTATGAAAACTCAATCAAAAGCACTCAAAGGGCAATTTAAACGATACAGGAACCGATTCATAATTACCATTTTTATCATTCTATGTTTTCCACTTTTGTTCACAGAGTTAAGTCTAATTGAACTCGATACAACAAATGGAAAAGATATTGCTCTCACCATTAATGGATTAATTGCACCATTTGTAGCTATAGTTGCTGCGGGTCTCACCTTCCTTGCCTTTTGGGTTCAGTATGCCGCCAATCAAAAGTTAAATGAACGTGTAGACAGGGATCGTTTTGAGACTAAGTTCTATGAAATGCTTAGAATCCATCGTGAAAACATAAGCGAAATTGAACTAGCAGGCAAACACAAAGGCAAAAAGGCTTTCGTAAAGATGTTTGAAGAGTTGAGGTTTATTTATGCTACATTGAAAAACCTTGAAGACACTGATATTGAAGCAAATCTTAAAGGTGAAGAAACACTGATCAAAATAGCCTACCATCACTTTTTCTGGGGAGTAAACCGTTTTGATGACAGCTGCAACAATGAAATGGATAAGGAGTATAAATCCATCTCTAAATCGCTGTGTAAAGAATTAGCTGAAATTAAAAACGATGCTAAAGAGCTTATAGATAACGACAAGTCCGATAATGAGTACAGAATAGAATATACATTTCGCTCTCCAGAAAACAAAGAGCTTACCAGACAGCTTAAATCAGACTTCTACCCTTTTGATGGACATGTTTCTAAGCTTGGACATACTTTTAGACATCTTTTTGATATGGTAAAGTTTGTGATTGAAAACGATGAACTGACTGGGCAAGAACAATACGATTATGTAAAAATGATTCGAGGACAATTGTCGAATCATGAACAAGCCATTTTATACTGGAATTCAATTTGGACTAATAAAGATGTTTGGTGGAAATATGAAAACGATAACCACTCGTACCATATTCTTATTGACTATGGTCTCATAAAAAACATACCGTTTAATCTAACCGATCAAATGGGGCCACACCCTAAAGATTACTTCAAAGAGAAGAAGAAAGAACACAACATTACTCAACAAAAAAACAACTGGAATTTTGAATGGACTTGACAATAGTTCATTCTTAATACACTTTATCGCATAAAAAGGCACAATAAATTCGTATACCGAATAAAAATCCAAGCAAGATAACTTGCTCGGATTTTTTGTTTTTGTGCTCACCGCCCCTACTCTATGTTCTTTTTTACAATGAAACGTTAGAATCTTATAGATTTATATACATGAAAATAGGTCTAGTTCAAACCTTTGTTTTTATGCTACTGGCGTTTTCCAGTTTTGCTCAACTTAAAATCTCAAGAGCAATCTATACGTCATGCGTTGGGCTGGAACAAGCTCTTACTACAACCAATGAAAAAATCATACTACAACACTTAAGCGACTCCACAATTATCACCTTTTCAAAGAAGCTAAATTGTTGTGCTTATTCCGCTACCACTGTTGAAATTGATAGCTCTAATGTTGGATTGATCTACTTAATTCAAGTTGCCGACACACATTACTATGATGCAAACAACAAACGTGTAGCCACTTTTAGTGAATGCGACTGTGAATGTACTTTTGACTTCACGTATTCTCTTCTAGGACATCCCAAGACAGATTCTTTTACTGTGCATACTATCTCTGTTTACGAAATGAACGAAGCGTTTACGCCACTCACAGAAGTCAAGCCTAAAAAAGAAGCACCAATTAGTCGTGTTTCTATATCTAGAATAGATGAGCTACTGCACAATGAACAAACCATTGATTCCATTTACAACCATTTAGAGTTGCTGATTGCACAATCAGGATTTATAAATACCGAAGCTCCTGAGCGTGTTTTTGTTCAATACACCATTTCTAGAGATAAAGACCATTGTTCCTTAATTCGAACATCAAGTAACGATGATCTGAATAAGAAAGCATTAGAGATATGTGAGACTTTGAAAGAATTCGAACTTTCTCAATATCTCGGAGATAAACCAGTTTTAGAACTCATCATTTCTTTAACCTTTTGAGCCATACAGAGCCCTATGATCAAATTCATTTCATTTTCAATGCTATTCTGTTTCTTTTCACTAAAAGCACTAAGTCAAACACCCTATTTCATCTTAGAGGGTACGGTTTCTGACGTTGAGAGCGGGCTAGCCATAGATCAAGCAACAATAACATTAAAACGAAGTGATGGAAAATCTTTCGAGGTAATTACAGATTACAACGGACAATTTTTCTTCGATTCCACTGTAATGATGCACAACTATGATTATGAGCTATTTGTTACAGCCAGTGGCTACTTTAATGCAAGTGCCGTAGAAACCACCAAAAATTTCAATCAACCAACAAAGTTTATTCATGATTTTAAATTACAGAAATCTACTTGCTCACATGTCTTCAATAAAAACCTTTTTGATGTTAAAACAGAGAATTACCCAACTATAACAGATCACTGCACACAACATGGTTTTGACCACAGCGACAACACCACTGAACAATTCTGTAAATTCTAGAGAGGAATGAAAACCGAAGAAAACAGCAGACCTTTTCTTTTAGTAAATGAATATCAACTTACTATTGAAGACCATGAAACATTCAAACTCGAAGTATTGCTTTTCAAACGTTCCAATGGAGAGTATATGGTGACCAAAAACGGACATTTTGGAACTATTCTAACTGGTTCAGATTATGTATTAATTAAAAGCCACTTGGCTGAAAAACTAGTACAACTAGCACCATATGAGGTAAATAGCAAACCTGTAATTATTAAAAGAAAAGCAACTGGAGAAGAATGGAAAAACTACTCTGAGCTAAGGTTTACTCGTAGTATCCCTATTGAAAATTATTTTGAATCTTCCTCCTCTGAGATACGAGTTTATAACATTGGAAATATGATCGGCATTTCTCAAAAGTTAAAAGAACAGCTTGACGTTATTCTTCGGCAAAAAGATGGAGTAAAATTCACTCGTAATCCACTACTTGCAGGAGGATAATTCTTTTTACATTACCTCGCATAAAACGCTATGAAATATACGATACTAGTTACCGTAACTCTACTGCTAGTTGCTTCCTCAGTCATTATGCGATATGAATACCTTCCCCAAGCCATTAAAATCGATTATGCTTTGAATGGATTTACGAATAGGTACTACACTTATACTCCTAACACGACCGACTTTAAAATTCATAAAGGATACATTTACACTGGCTTTTTTAAACCAGTTGTAGAGATAGGTGCTGATTCAGCACAATCACTTTTGATATACTGTGAAAATGAAAACTATAGCATTGAAGAATTTAAGATACTGTATACTGTTAACCAAAAGGAAGAATGGTTAGGTAAATGTGAATTCTATCCATGAGTTCTTTCACATATTATTTTAGATAAACTGCTATTTTAACCTTACTAGTAGAAGTCATCTATTGTAGTCAATATCTAGTATGTAGGCGCACTACATTAAGCATACAATGGTAATTCGTACTTTTCGGAAACCTTACCCATTATTACAACTAATAGCCGTTGCTTGTAACATGAAGAATAGATACGCTAGAGAAATTAATTCTGTTCTAGGTGAGTTCATCAAAACAGAAGAAGAAAGCAAGATCTTTGCAACTTCATACGAAATATGTGAGTTCAAAAAAGGAAGTTTTGTTCTTCAAAAAGACGATCCTTGGTATACGTTCGGAATCTTAATAAAAGGCAGTGTTTATTCGTATTTCTACAACGATGATGGCAATAAGAAAATATCGGGGTTTTATTGTTATCCGCAAAGCTGTTATATCGTTGATTATGAGAATTTCGTACACGAAACAAAGGTTTCTCAATACTATGAATGCTTCGAAGATTCAGTAGTATTGATATTCAACGGAATCAAGTTTTACGAACTGTATGATAGAATTCCGGGAATACATAAAAAACGACTACAACTGGCAGAAGAACGGTATTTCTCATCGCTTAACATCATTAAGTTATTGCAGGCCACCAATGCCAATGAAAAAGTTCAAGAACTCTACCAACAATCACCAGAGTTGTTTAAAATATTCCCCTACACGTACCTAGCCTCTTACCTAGGTATGCACAGAAATACTTACCGAAAAGCTATCAGTAACTTACAGCTATAAATGCACAATTTTGTGCACGAGTATTCCATTCTCTCTATCGAATTTTGATGATTCATAGACAATTATCAAAACGGCATGATGATGGAAAACTACACACTTCAAGAGTTTATTGCTGCGTTTTCTTTTTCTAATCCAGATATTGTAAAAACGCTCATAGTCAGTGGTATTACATTCTTCTTCGGCTATTTACAATACATGTATAGCCTACGAATTGTAATCCGAGAAAAAAAGGCTCCTTTTCCAGTCTGGATGCATACATTCTACTTTGCGCATGACTTTACATCAGCCATGGTATTTTTTGGATTGGCAAGAGAGAACGACAACTTCTGGATATTCAATACTGTTGGGATCGCCATGTTGATATGGTGTAGCCTAGAAGTTTGGAGTTTTTACATGACGGTAAAGTACGAACGTCAAGAAATATGGGGGTCAGACAAAGGAGGCAAAGAAGTTAGCAGAGGATACGCCATTTTCAATATTGTGATGCAAGTGTTGCTCATGTTTGGTGTTGTAAACCTAGCTCGAATATTTATGTCGGATGTTGCCATGATGAAATGGTGGCTATTTACCAACGTGGTGATGTGCACCGTTCCGGGTATTTTCTGGATTAAAAGAAATACTCGTTCAGGAGCCTCTGTTGGCTTAGGAATTGTTCTTGTTTTAACTGCTATTGCCTCATTTATACCGGGTAGTATGTGGACACTGGTTTCTGATTATTTCAACCATCCTTGGTACTATCTACTTGGTGTGGTTGTTCTTGCTATATCTGTGAGGAATCTACTAGAGTTATTGAAACTCCCTCCTAAAGAACATGTTCCAGGTCAAAAGAAACCTATTTGGTAATCGCATAACTCAATTATAATGTATACTGTAGAACAAGTAATGTCGGTTGTTAATGAGAACCCATGGGGGTTTGCTTCATTAGCATTCTTAGTGTACGGTGTGGGGTTCGCTCAGTACTTCACTTCGCTATTTGTAACCGTTAGAGACAAAAAGGCTCCATTCTACTTTTGGCAGCATGCCTGGTATTTTGGTCATGATTTAACCTTTGTACTTCTATTTAGTTTATGGTTTAATGAAATAGATTTCTGGCTGTTCAAGGTTCTTTGGGCTGGCTGCTTAGCCTTTGTTTTTATTGAACTTTGGAGCTTGTATTATGCCATAAAACACGAACGCCACGAACTCTGGGGTAAATTCTATAAAGATGGTAAGATAAGTGTTCAATCTGCTTGGATAAGAGGTCTAACGGGTTATTTTGTAGGGTTCGCTCTATTCTACTTAATCCGTTTAGGAATTGGTGATGTAATGTGCTTAGCGTTGATGATGTCTACCAATGTTACCGTTGCACTGGCTCCCTCTTTTCTTGCTGAAGAAAGAAAAAGCAGAAAAGGTAGTTCGTTGTTTCTTGCTATCGTTACTGTTTTCGGTACCATTTTCACTTTCTCGCCTCCAGGAATAGGTATGTGGGCCACAGCAGCTCCTGTATTTAATCAGCCATGGTTTTACTTGTTAGGAGCCTTGTCTTTAGTAGGTTCAATTAGGTATGTCTATATCTTTCTGAAACTACCCAAGTAAGTAACTTACAACTCAAATAGTACAGCACCTAATCTAGCGTTTCAACAACCTAGTTTAGGTGCTTTTTTCGTGTGTATTATAGGTATTTCTGCTGTTGTACTTTTGGAATCCAAATGATAAGATTATACACAACAAGCGACACCGACAGTTTACTCGAATTATTCAGATTAAATACCCCTAACTCTTTTGCTCAATCAGAAGAAGTAGATTTCAAGAACTACCTTGAACATGAACTAGAAGATTACTTTGTGTACGAAGAACATGCTTCAACTCCGTCAAACGAAATCTTCATTAACGGGTGTCCTATATTTGATTTGTTGTAAAACTCGAAACACACCATGAGAGACGTAATTAAACTAGCCATTCCAATAATCTTCCTAACCTCTCTCCTAGTTGGGTGTAACGTTCGTGTGAATGAAAAAACTACTACAGATAAGACGAGTTATGAGCTAATTCATAATGCGTTTTATACCGTTGAAAAACCAAGCGATTCAACTGCTGCTACTTTGGTATTGTTTGGAGGGTATCCTGAGAATGCAGAAGATATTCAGCGAGAATTTGCCATATCTGAAAATGCTAAATCAAACAACATTGCTGTAGTTTACATGAATTTCAACCGTACCTTATGGTTTGAAAACAATCAATTAGATTCTCTCTCTAATGTGCTTGTAACTCTGCTAGATTCGCTAGATCTACCGACAAAAAAACTATGCATTGGAGGTTTTTCTAGTGGAGGTGTTGTATCCCTTCACCTCAGCAATTATTTGAATCAAATACCAGAGAACAACTACAAACCCTCAAGCATATTCATAGTTGATTCTCCCATTGATTTATCTCAGTTGTATTACACATCAGAAAAGAATTTGGAAAGAGCTTTTTCAGAAGTATCGATACAAGAAAGTGAATGGATTATTCATCAGCTAGGGAATCGTTTGGGCAATCCTCACAAAGACATTTCTCCATACGAGGAACATAGCATCTTTACTTGGCAGACCAAACACGTTGAAAACCTAGGATTTCTAAAAAATACAGCATTGAGGTTATATACAGAACCTGATACCACATGGTGGAAAGAGAATAGAATGGTTGAATATGAAGAAACCAACGCCTTCCTTATTCACAACCTACACCAAACACTACAAGGCACTGGTTTTAAACATGTTTCATACATCGCAACTAAAAACAAAGGCTACAGAGCTAATGGCGATAGACATCCGCATAGTTGGTCTATTGTAA
>DIYR01000140.1 GCA_002429085.1 Flavobacteriales bacterium UBA6049 | reverse complement strand
ATTGTTTCAACACCCTCCTATTCTCCTAACTATCTTAAATCAAATTAGTCTTCCTCTCCCCAATTATCTACCTCTTCTTGATTCAATAGATCTGGAAAGAATTTTCTTTGCTGAAACTTTGGATGTAAATATTTCTTCCATTTACTACCACCAGTTGCCGCTTTCTCTTCTCCTCTTTTATCAAGATAATGCTTAGCAGTAGTAAGATGTACCATTGGCCAAGCCACATTGTATTGATGATCGAAGTCTTTAAGTGCCTTTTTCAACTCTTCTGATACAGCCCCCATCTGCTTCACTTTATCCTCAATCGTATTCCCCTGCATTTTATAGGCCAATGCAACGAA
This sequence comes from Flavobacteriales bacterium UBA6049, assembly GCA_002429085.1. Classification (GTDB taxonomy): domain Bacteria; phylum Bacteroidota; class Bacteroidia; order Flavobacteriales_G; family Salibacteraceae; genus UBA6049. The sequence goes on along the minus strand of DIYR01000140.1, from coordinate 16,384 downwards.
CTGATCCATATACCTTTCTTCAAATTGTCGAAGAGTCAATGTTTTCTCTCCAGTTTTTCTGTTAAGTCCTGCGTCCTTCCAATAAATGTGTTCAAAGTATTCCTCAACCGTTGGACTTTCTCCCAACCTAGACTTTCCTTCTTCATTTATTAGGTTAGGTAAACTTGTACAGTAAATCTCTATTAATCTGAACTGTGCCGACTGGAACCCGCTAGCAGGAGTTAAGGTAGCTCTAAATGTATTGTAGTCATCGTAATTCATTCCAGATTTCATTACATCAAAAGAAGTGATGAGCATTGACGTATATCTGTTTAATCGAGTCAGTTTATCAATCCAAATACTTTCCTCAAGATCCTCATAAACCAATTGTTTCACCTCATGCATCATCATTTTAAGTACCAATTCAGTTACCTGATGATACATGATAAAAATCTCTTCGTCTTTGAAGTTTGTTCTTGGATTTTGAAGAGACAATAGCGTATCTACTCCAACATACTCCCAATAGTTAATTGGTTTAGCTTGCAATAAACCTTGGAGATAAGTTTCGTGGTTCTCACCAAGATTGTCGTACTTCTCTTTAATCTGATCAATTAAACTCTCGTTTTCCATTGCCTTTCATTTATCGGATATAGATATCCACTATTAACTCAAAAAAACATCAATTTTTTAAAAAGCCCAATCCCTCATCTATCCGTTTAGATAATTCTACAACTGTAGTAGACCTTAACATATCTTGTAATTCATCTCGGATCACTTTGAACTTAACATGCATAGGACACGGAGCCTTATCATTACACTGCTTTAAACCTAAGCCACATTTTACAAACAGTTCATTTCCATCAATTGCCAAAACCACCTGCTCTAATGTTACATAAGCTAATTGATTCGCTTCAATAGAAAATCCACCAGTAGGTCCTTTCTCTGAAACAATTACTCCTCCCTTCACAAGTTTTTGGAGAATCTTAGAGGTATATGCCTCGGGTGAATCAATTTCTTTGGCTACTTCTTTTAGGCTAACTTTTCTAGAAAGAACTGATTGGCTGGCTAAATATACTGCAGCCCTTATCCCATATTCGCACGTCTTAGAAAACAAGGTTACTTGAGCTTTTAACAATAGTACAAATAATAGACCTACATATCCTTTATTAATTCGAACTTTACATTAGCCCATCTAAACAAGTAATCTTCCGCTCAACCATGTCCATTATTAGAACAAACTATTTACTCTATTTTTCATCAGAGATTTTTCACTGTTGAGCAATACATAATGATTGATTATTTGACACAATTAATGCCTCCTGATAAGATGGAAGAGTTTCTAAAAATTGGGACATACAAAACTCTAGTAAAGGGCGAAAACTATATTAGAGCCGATGAAGTTCCAAGAAAGATCGGGTTCGTAAAGTCAGGGTTATTCAGGTACTTGTATCTAAATAATGAAGGAAATGAATTTACAAAAGGTATTATCCTTGAGAATAACTTCATTGTATCGTATTCTGCTATGATATCGGAATCTCCTTCCTACTTCTTTATAGAAGCGCTAGAAGATTCAGAGGTATATTCAATATCCTATCACCGATGGAACGAACTGATTAAATCTGATCCATTTTGGGTAGTTTTTCTATTGAAGTTTGTCGAAAAAGGATTCATGGTTAAAGAAAAAAGAGAGCGAGAACTTTTGCTTCTTGATGCAGAAACAAGGTATCTCAATTTTATTCATGACTATCCAAGTATTGAAAATCGCGTAAACCAACTAATCATTGCCTCTTACTTAGGTATACGACCTGAGTCTTTGAGCAGAATTAGAAAGAAAATTCGTTCTTAACATAGGTCAATGTAAGCCAGAATTGTCAAATCTACTTTCGCTTCATCTTAATCAATTAAAGTAGGTTTAAATGAAATTCTCTGGCAATACGGTATTAATTACTGGAGGTAGTTCGGGCATTGGCCTTGAACTTAGTAAGCAACTAATTGCAAAAAATAATAACGTGATTATTTGTGGACGATCTCTTGACAAATTAAAAGAAGCTTATGAACAACATCCACAACTTGAAATCTATCAATGTGATATTTCTAACAACGAAGAATGTTTAAAACTAACCACTTGGATTAAAGACCGCCACCCCAACTTAAATGTACTTATCAATAATGCAGCTATTGTAAATAAGATTCTGTTTCTACAAGAAATAGATGCAACAGCTTTGGCTAAGGAAGAAATTGCCACCAATTTTCTTGCTCCCCTTCAATTAATACAAGAGCTCTATTCTACCATTGACTCTAACCAAAACGGAAAAATTATTAATGTAACCACAGGATTAATATATGCCCCAAGAGCAGACTATCCCTTCTATAACGCCACTAAATCGGCACTTCATTCTTTTACACAAGTATTTCGGAAACAGACAGAAAATCAGTCTACCAAAGTCATTGAAATAATGTTTCCAGCCGTGAAAACACCATGGCATAAAGACACTCCTCCCAAAATAGCCATTACCTCTAAAGAAGCTGTTGACTTAATGATCACCGGAATTGAAAAAGGTAAATCTGAAATTAGAGTTGCTGGAGTTGAGTTACTCTATAAGCTTTCTAGGATTGCTCCTCGTTTTGCGTTTAACAAAATAAACAGTCTGAGCAATGAATAATGAAAAAACGCATGTGTTCGATGCTGGACAATCTCCTCAACTAGACAGCTGGTTTAGACGAATTCTTCAAAATCCGTTTAAAATTTTAGATCCGTACATTAACCAAGGTATGCGAATTATTGATCTCGGATGTGGTACTGGGTATTTCGCCATCCCAATGGCAAAAATGACTGGCAAAGACGGAAGTGTATTGGCTTTAGATATCCAAACAGAAATGCTAGACATATTGCAGGAAAACATAGATTACTCTGATTCGCACAACGTTTATCCCATCAATCTCTCCAATGAATCTATGCCCACTAACTATGAAGCCGATTTTATTCTTGCGGCCTATGTGATGCACGAGCTTCCCAATCAAGATTTTTGGATCCAACAACTTTATCAAAATCTAAAATGTGGAGGGTACCTTTTCATCTTAGAACCCAATTTCGTGGTTAGTAAATCTAACTTTCAGAAAACGGTAGAATTACTTTTAACTAATGGATTTGAACTCATAAGCACCCCAAAGGTATTCCTAAGTAGATCAATACTTGTAAAAAAAGGATTTCATGATACTGAACGAATTCATTAGAAACTCCTTAACTCATAAAACAACCGTTTTATCAAAAGACAAAATTGCTCCTCAGGTTTACCATCTAAAAATAAAGGGGGAGTTATTTTATAATCTTGATTACAAGATTGGACAGCACATACACATATTAGTTACTCCGCATGCTACAGGAAACATTCTTGATGTAGCAACAAATAGAAACTACTCTATTTGGAATCACTCAAGATCTGAAGGAACAATTGAGCTTGCTATTTGCACATTCTCAAATGGAATTGGAGCTACGTGGATTGAAAATCTATCTGTTAAAGATAATGTCTACATTACAAGCCCGACAGGCAGATTCACATTATCAGAAGATTTTGAGAAACATGTATTCATTGGAGATATAAGCTCTTTAGCTCATTTCTACTTTATGAGAAATCACTTAACCAAAATCAATTCATACAAAGGAATGGTGTATGATTTCGACACTTCGAATTTTTTCGCTGATCTTGATTCCACACTTCCCTTCGATTTTTATGAGCAAGATGATACCATACTGGAAAAGTTAGAATATGCCATTCTTGAGTACACAAAAGGTAATTTCAACAACGTAATGATTTATCTGGGTGGAAATGGGACTATTGGTTCGAAACTTAGGCAGTTATTAAGAGCAAAACACCAGTTAAACTCCGAGCAGCTCAAATTTAAACCCTTCTGGATTAAAGGAAAAAAAGGAATGTGATTTAGTTGTTTCTGTTTCATAAATGTAAAAAGCCTCGATCGGACTATAAATCGAGGCTTTTAATTATGTAAGTGTCTCCAAACCTAGACTACTTACATCAGGGAAAACGAATTTAAATCTACCAATTATGCAGGTGATTGAGAAGAGCCTATAAACAAACTCGATTCGCTATTCCCACTTATTATTCGAGCTAGATCAGACTTTATCACGGCTAAATGACGGTTCGTAAATAAGGTAAATGGTATTCGTTGTTTGAAAATGGTTCCATTGCGCATTTCATATTCAATGTGTACGATGGCTCCAAGCCAATAATTTCTCACCTCATAATCGCGAATTTGTACTTTGTTCATTCCCAATCTTGAGATGTTAGAATTAACTCCGGCAAAAAGAGTTGAACGATCTATTTCAACCATTTCAGTAGTTGAGTTATATCGTAAAAACCAACTTTTAGTTAAAATGAGTAACGCAGCAATCATGAACAAGCTTGATATCGCCAAATGAATGAATACATCAAACAATGCCCAACTGGTGAAACCTGAAATGCCTGTGAACAGACTCAAGGTTATTAGCACAAAAAATAGGGCTTTCAGTACGGGTTTCGTATACAAATTAGAGATTTGCATGGGTTTTGATTTTCTAGCTAAGCAAAGATAATTTTTTTAACTATTTATCAAAACTATATCAATATTGATTCAATATAAATTATGAGCTACACTGATATCCCATTAGCTGAACGTATGCGCCCCAAGTCTCTAGACGGGTACATTGGCCAGGAACATCTTGTTGGTTCACAAGGTGTTATACGCAACATGATTTCAAACGGAGCTATTCCAAGCATGATTTTATGGGGCCCACCTGGTGTAGGAAAAACTACGCTTGCTGAGCTTCTAGCAAAAAGTGTGAAACGAACTTTTTATCAATTAAGCGCCATACACTCTGGAGTAAAAGATATCAGAGAAGTAATTGACAAAGCTCAAAGCGGTGGGCTATTTCAACAAGAAAGGCCTTTACTATTTGTTGATGAGATTCACCGTTTTTCAAAATCTCAACAAGACAGCTTACTTGGAGCAGTAGAAAAAGGTGTTGTTACGTTAATTGGTGCTACTACAGAAAATCCATCGTTTGAAGTTATTCCCGCCCTACTCTCACGATGTCAGGTTTATACACTTGAATCTCTGGGAAAAGAGCAACTTCTTAACCTCTTAAACCATGCATTAGAGAAGGATGAATTTCTGAAAAACCGTTCTATCAAGCTAGAAGAAACCGATGAATTATTATTGTTAAGTGGTGGCGATGCTCGTAAGTTACTGAATACCATCGAGGTAATTATTGCCGCTCAATCTGGTGATGTAATAATCACTAATAGCATGGTACGAGAAGTAGTACAACAGCAAACTATCGCTTATGATAAAACTGGTGAGTTTCATTATGACATTATATCAGCATTCATAAAGTCGATAAGAGGAAGCGACCCAAATGGTGCTGTTTATTGGCTGGCAAGAATGATTGAAGGTGGTGAAGATCCCAAGTTCATTGCTCGAAGATTGGTGATTCTAGCAAGTGAGGATATAGGAAATGCCAATCCAACTGGTTTAATTATGGCTACTAATACATTTCAGGCAGTGAGTATGATTGGTTATCCAGAAAGCGCCATTATTTTATCTCAATGCGCTACTTATCTAGCTAGTTCTCCTAAAAGTAACGCTTCTTATGAAGCCATCAATCAAGCTCAGGCATTGGTGAAACAAACAGGAAACCTTCCCGTTCCACTGCACTTGCGAAATGCTCCTACCAAATTGATGAAAGATTTGGGTTATGGACAAGAGTATAAATATAGCCACAGCTATGATGGAAATTTTGTACCGCAGGAATATCTTCCTGATGCAATTTCTGGAACTGCCCTTTATACGCCAGGAAATTCATCTAGGGAAGCTCAGTTATTAGCCTTCTTAAAAGCAAAATGGGGAGAAAAATATAATTATTGATAAGCTAGGAGCTTGTGGAGCATCCTTGTTTAACAGCTTTCTGAGCTTCCTCAAAGGCTTGTTTCACACAATTTGACTTATTACCAATAAATAGAGTTTAAAACACTATTTTTTTCGAGATGCCGCGTCTATTAAGAACTTAATCTTTTGTTTCAATGGGCTTTCTCTTCTAGTATTAAATGGTGCAGTACTAAAATACCAGCGTATTCCTATTCCTAGTTTCAAGATGCTTGTTATTTCCATAGCATCTTCATTTTTTATATAACTAGCTAAATACAGATCATTTGTGTTTACTTCAGCGTAAATCATCCCATATCTTGCCTGCCGGGGATTCGTAATGGCTAATTGGGTCTGTAAAATTGGATGAAACCTTAAACTCTTGGTCCACCAATAATATCCTCTTGGGTAAAACTCATCCCATAGAAAACCGTCATCATCATCCACGTGTGCGGATAGCATTACTCCTGGAGCTATGGGTATCCACGTAAGGTTTTTCATTATATGCCATGAAAATGGCGTCCATACCATTCGTAACGATGGCGAAAATATGGTACTTGACCTATCCCATTCTGAAAATCCAATTCTTGCATCTAACGATATGTTTGGTTCTGTCCAGTGTATTCCTGCACCAATAGAGTACTGCCCTGTACTACCAGCAAACTGACCCGTTCCAAACCAATGCCTATTCTTTAGAGGGAGGATAGGTACATGATCATATTTGTACTGCCCGAAAACAGTAATCGAAACAGAAAGGAATAATATGGTCAAGATGCTTCTCAAAACTGATGACGTTTTATGCTGTAGTTAGTGTCGACCATCGTAATCTCAACTACTTCTCCCTTAGAAGGCGAAGCACTATTAATGTATTGAACCCCCAACATTTTCCAATCTCTGTAGTTATGGTTATGACCATTCAAGCTTAGCACGACCCCATTATCAGCCCACATCTTTTGATAATCTTCCTGCATGTTAGGGTCAAAGTCAACATTGTTAGGCGGTACATGCGATACTGTTATAATAGGAGCTCCTGAAGGAATTTCTTCTAGCATGGATTCTATTCTCGGAAGGTCAGGTAAGGAGCCATCAAACGCTACCGAAATACTATTTGTATTGTGCAATAAAAAATAATAACCATCATACTCAATGACTTGATGATCTGATCCAAAGTGATCGAGAAACAATCGCTCTCCGTTATTGATCATATCATGATTACCAATAACGGCAAAAAATGGAGCTCTTAGCTCTTTCAAAATGCGTGACATTTCTTCGTACTCTAAGTACAACCCAAAATCAGATATATCTCCTGATATTAAAACCAAATCGATGCTGTCTAATCTGTTTATGAAGTTAACAGCAGCTTTAGTATCACTGTAAAAGCGTTGTGTATCTCCAATAAAAGCTATTTTCAATACGGAATCTTCATTCTGCTGTGCATTTAACTTTCGTAAATTCCATTGATTAGATGGTTCTGAAGGACTTGTGTGTTGCCATGGGGTATGTTCAAAGGAATCGCAACTAGAAAAACTAGCCACAACAGCCAATGTCAGAATTAGCATTTGTATTGCCTTAGTCATACTCATGGGTTTAGGTCTCAATAAACCACCATCAACGCAATGTGATATTGATTCGTTTCGATTTTTCATCAATTATTTCAAAAAAAACATGATGAAAGCTCTTTGTAAGATACTGAATTCAACAACAAAAGTAAATGAGTTGTTTTAATAGGTTATTGAACTCAATATTATGAGAATGAAAAGTAATGAAAACTCTAACTTAACGTATGCAACGATTTAATCAGTGGAGGTCTAGTAACGGTAAAACCTTCTCCAAATGTACATCCTCCTTCACGCCCCATCTGGCGAGCTCTTCCTTCTAAGAAGTCTATAAAGTCTTTTGTTGCAATAGGAGAAACTGGTTCTTTACTAGCAGGATTATAAAACTGAGAGCTATAAGCCATAATAGATTCCATTTTTTGCTCCCAGTAAGGAGTGATATCTACTACAAAATCTGGCTTAATGTAATGATCTTGAATGTAATGATAGACAGTTTCTGGCCTCCATGGTTTTTGTAATTCACCATCGTAACTTGTTTCTATTCTTCTCAAACCAGCATAAAAACAGGCATCTGCGGCAAGTTTTGCTCCTCTGCCATGATCTGGATGTCTGTCGCTTATGGCATTACATAAAACTACTCTTGGTTGAAACCTCCTAATTTGAGTAATAATTAGTTTTAGATGGTCCTCGTTCCATTCGAAAAACCCATCCTTCATTCTAACGTTAGCACGAGCGTGAAGTCCTAAAATTTTTGCTGCTGCGGCCGCCTCCTTATCGCGTAAATCTGCACTCCCTCTAGTTCCTAGCTCACCTCGTGTTAAATCAAGAATGGCAACTTTATCTCCTAAAGAAACGTGATGTATCAATGTACCAGAGCAGCTTAACTCTACATCATCTGGGTGTGCTCCAATAGCTAGCACATCTACCTTCTCACTATTACTCATTAGAAATAATCTTAAATTCAGTTCTTCTGTTCTGTGCTCTTCCCTCGTCAGTATTGTTTGTAGCAATTGGTTCTTCGAAGTTGTAACCTTTATATGCTAATCTACTAGACGGAATACCTTTCTCTACGAGGTAATCATATACAGATTGAGCTCGTTTTTCGGATAGATTTTGGTTGTAATCTTTAGAACCTACGTTATCAGTATGTCCACCTATTTCAATCGTCACAGATTCATTTTGGGTAAGGAATGATACTAACTTATCTAGCTCTGCACGAGATGCTGGTTTCAAGGCATATTTATTCGTTTCAAAGAAGATATTCTTGAGCACTACTCTTTCTCCTTTCTGAATAGGTACCATTGGAACATCAAAAGCATAAGCATCATGCTCGGTTTGTTCTTTCAAACTAAAGTTCTCAGAATAGAACAGATACCCTTTTGCACTTACGTTCAACGCATAATCCCTTTCTACTGGGATACTTACCAAAAACTCACCCGTAATTTTATCTGCATACGATTCAACCACAGTTTTCTGAGTTTCTAAATCAATTAACTCAAATCTAGCCCCCAAGGGTGCTTTTGTATCTCTATCGTATACTAAACCCTTGCTGTAAGTTACCTGAACAGGGCGCACCTTTTCTGGTAATTCGAATTTGTATAAATCCCATTCTCCAAATCCACCTTCCATCCCAGAAGCGTAATACGCTAACTCTCCATTAGCACTCACCATTAAGCTCACATCATCCTCAGGTGAGTTAATTGGATATCCCAAGTTAATCGGGGCTGAACAATTTCCCTCTTCATCCAATATAGTAGTTACAAATAGGTCGTGCCTTCCCATTCCTAGGTGCTCATCTGAAGCGAAATACAATGTTTTCCCATCGGGGTGAATAAAAGGGGATTGATCACTTCCAGAGGTATTAATCGATAAATTAACAGGTTTTGTCCACTGACTATCGTTTCCGATTCGTGTCATCCAAATGTCTTGTTTCCCCTTGCCTGCTCTATTACTTACAAAAATGAGTGTTCTACCATCTGAAGAGAATGTGGGCTGAGATTCCCAAAACCTACTGTTAACGTTTGACCCAATGTTCTTTGGTTTAACCCATTTATCTCCTTGGCGAAAAGCAATATATAGGTCACAACTACCTAATCCTTCTGGTCTATCACAAGACGTAAAGAATAGGTATTTACCATCAGGCGAAACACAAGATGCACCTTCTCGGTAATGAGTATTGATGGCATCACCTAAATCTTTGGCTACTCCCCAGGTACCATCTGGCTGTAGCTCTGAATAAAATAAATCTTCGTCACTAGCAGTACTTCCAGGTCCTCTTCGTTTCGCTGGGTATCTTCTTGTAAAATACAGCACCTGTTCATCTGCTCTTAAACTTGGACTATGTTCTGTATAAGCTCCGTTCACTCGTTGCCCAAGATTGATTGGTTCAAATGGAACTGGGTTGTTAATGAGTTCTAACCGAAATGTCAACAAAGTGTCAAGCTTCTGCGCTTTGAGTTTTTGCCTACTTGATAAATCGTATGATTGATACTTCTTAACGTGTAAGAGTGCTTCATTTACCAGCAGCATATCGCTCTCGGCTAAAGCAAGGTTATAGTAAGTTCTAGGATCGTGATCTGGATTTATTTCAATGGCTTTTAAAAAATCTCCTCGTGCTTTGTCAGATTGGCCTAGGGCTAAGTTCATGTGAGCGCGTAACAGGTATGGGTCAATAAACTGTTCATCTTCTTGAATGGCAGAATTTGCCATTTCGAAGGCCTGTTCGTAATACTTGTACTTATAATTTTTAACCGCTTCTTCGAAGTACTTAATTGCCTTTTTAGAACTCGTATTGTATTTCTCTTGACCTAATGCCAAAGTCGAGAAAAACACAAACAATAAAAACGCACACGTGTGTAAAAAATGTTTGATCATGGTATATCCATGTATTTGTGTGTTTGAAGGCTTATTCTCCATTTTGGATTTGCCTTGCAATATGAGATAATTAAAGGAAGCAATTTGTCGCTTCTACTCCATTCAACTTGCAAGTAAAGTTGACAATCCTTGTTTACTTTTTCTGCATGCGATTCTGCCCATTTAAAATCATTTCTATTGGCAATCACCACCTTTAACTCATGAGCTTTCTCATAACTATCATCTAAACAAGGTTTAAACTTCTTTGGTGATAAACATACCCAGTCCCACTCACCTGTTAGGGCGTGTGCACCTGAAGTTTCTATCCACCTTCCAATTTTGTTTTCTTGCAACAATGAAGTTAAGGGTGATAACTGATACATAGCAGGTTCTCCTCCCGTTAAGACCACATCTCTAGCACCTGATTCAATAATCCAATCAATGCATGTTTCAATAGGGTAAATTGGATGATCTGCTGCTTCCCAGCTTTCTTTTACATCGCACCATGTGCACCCAACATCACATCCTCCAAGACGAATAAAATATGATGCTCTTCCACTATTTCCTCCTTCTCCTTGAATCGTGTAAAAATGTTCCATTACGGGTAACTGGAATCCCGCACCAACTTGCTTCTTTAGATCTTCTATACTGATCTGCATTAAAACCTTAGACTTAAACCACCCCCAACATTAATTGAACGCAGCTCATATTTGACGGATTGATCCATAACACTTATTATAGTGTTGTTATCGACTAATCTTCGAGTAGTTGTTGTTTCCTCTAGTTGATGGTTTGCAAAAATGTATTCTCCATAGAATCGTAAATCTAGAAACGAGAGCAAGGCAATATGAAATGCTACTCCAGGAGTGATTTGCAAACTCGGATTTATTTCTGATTGCTTATTAAAGTCAAACAAAATTACTCCTGTTGTATCTCTAATGGTTACTTCTCGATCAGAAGTACCTAGTACACCTAACCCTACTCCAATATAGGGATTGATATCCAACTTATCTTCGATTAAAGTTCCTGTGTAACCAAACACTCCACTGATATTCAAGTTTTGATATGGTGTTGTACGTATGGTTATTAATTCACCCTCACTTATATTCAACCTTTCTTCTAGATCTGAATCTCGAACTTCGAATAAGCTGTAGCCACCTCTTATTCCTAAAGATAAATGCTCGGTTAAAAATAAATCTCCAAACACGGTTACATCTAATCCTGTAGAAGCATACCCATTACTTTTATAAAAAGGATCATCAGTATTGCTAAATGCGCCTATTGGAATAGCTACGCCAGCTTGAGCTCCTAGGCGTCCGCCTTTGAATCGTTGGGCATTTGCTGCTATTGCTACAAAGAGAAAAAGGATGGTGTAAGTAAAATTTTTCATGCGTGCCAAAGGTAACTGTTCACAATTGTATTGTGCCGTTCTATCCACAAAAAGTGCCAAACTACTTGTTTAACGAAATTGTTTCTGTATCGTTTAATTTCTTTTGATCCAAAATCAAATAACCTTCATCATCTACATGAAAGTTTCGTTTGAACTTTTCACCTATTGTAATTTCATTGAGTTCGTATGAGAATCTCCTATATACCTCTTGACCATATGTATCGTCAAAACCACTTATTGTGATCATAAGTTCTCCATCCATCTCAGGTATTTTACTCGGATCAACTCCATTGATCGGACTATTCTCATCTAAAGGGTGAACGATTGTCCAACTCAACGGTAAATATTTAATGTTATCTAATTCTAGATTCAAACGATAGAATTTTCTTGCATACCCTTGTTTAGAAGAATCGTTAAGCCCTAGTGTAATATTGATGTTTAAATCCATAAGTATGTTCGACCTTCCGTTCATTACGCGAAACATGATGGCATTCCCATTTTTGTAGGGCGAGATGATGAGTTTATCAGAAAACAAGATACGCTCTGTTGGACGAGAAAATCTTCCATATAGTATACCAGTAGCTACAGAAAAAGAGAGTAAACCAGTCATGGCTTCTATCGTTGCAATTAGATTTACTCCTAAACTCATTGGCGAAGTAGAACCATAACCTACAGTCGTAAATGTCTGAACGCTAAAGAAGAATGCATGCAAGAAATCACTTATCCATGAATGATTCCCTTCGAAACCACTCATACCTTCTATACCCGCTAAAAGGTAGAGTAAAGCAAAAAAAACGTTAAAAAGAAGGTAACTAAACAACAAGATGAGCAAGAACAACCACCAAGGAATTCTTACTAAAAAGAGATATGCATCTCTCATTGTAAACTCACCATTAATTCGTTTTACATTGAAGCTACCATCATGGTTTATAGTACGTTTTGTCTTATGCCTGTAGCTTGACCCTACTCCTGGATCGGTTTCGATTCTTGTATTTGGTTTAACAGCCATTGCAACCTCTGAGTGCTATTTGATAAAAAGAGTTAAACGACATTCAAAATAAGGTGATTTTAATTTACTTTGACCCGCTTCAAAAGAACATGAACCAACAATTACAAGCATTTCCAGCTTATGGATTTTAAGAAATTGAACATTATTGGTGGATGGATAGCATTCGCCATTGCTTTATTTACATACGGCAGCACCGTAGAACCAACTGCAAGCTTTTGGGACTGTGGAGAATACATAGCAACTTCATTCAAACTAGAAGTAGGTCACCCTCCTGGTGCTCCTACATTTATGATGATTGGTAGATTGTTCTCAATGCTAGCTGGTGATAACCTAGAAAATGTAGCGTTAATGATCAATATGCTCTCAGCTTTAACGAGTGCATTGACCATTTTGTTCCTTTTCTGGACCATTTCTTACTTGGCTAAGAAGATGATTCCTGGTGAAAAGTTAGAAGGAGGTAATCTGATTGCAGTGCTTGGAAGTGCTATGGTTGGTGCACTAGCCTTCACATTTTCTGATACTTTCTGGTTCTCAGCCGTTGAAGGTGAAGTTTATGCCATGTCTTCTTTCTGTACGGCATTGGTATTCTGGGCCATTCTTAGATGGGAAGATGTTGCAGACGAACCTCATAGTGATCGTTGGTTAATTTTCATTTGGTACATTATTGGTCTTTCAATTGGGGTTCACTTATTGAACTTACTGGCCATTCCGGCCATTGTAATGGTTTATTACTTCAAGAAGTTTAAGCCTACTTTGAAAGGCGGTGCCATTGCTTTTGCTATCAGTATTGTGATGCTTGGTTTTGTGCAAAACTTCTTGATTCCTCAAGTGGTAAACATAGCTGCTAAGTTTGAATTGATATTTGTAAACGGAGCTGGATTACCATTCCATTCTGGTTCATTTGTGTTTGCTTTACTAATTATCGGGTTAATTACTTTCGGTTTGTATTACACCCACAAAAACAACAAAGTAGTTTGGAATACAGCTATATTGAGTTTTGCTGTTCTTCTAATTGGATACACATCTTTCGGGATGATTTTGGTTCGCTCGAACGCGAATACTCCAATAGATGAGAACAATCCAGAGAATATGGTAAACCTATTATCATATCTAAAACGTGAACAATACGGTGATTTGCCTTTATTGAAAGGTCAGTTCTGGGCATCACCCCTTGATAGAAGTGAACCTTATTTAGATGGCGATCCTGTTTACTTTCCGAATGAAAAAACAGGGAAATATGAAATCGCAGATCACAAGAAAAGTTCTATTCCGAACTATGCTCCAGAATTCACCATGTTCTTCCCTAGAATGTGGAGTTCTAAAGGAAACCATGTTAGAGCTTACAAGCTTTGGTCTGACTTCAAAGGAAAGCCAATGACCTACAATACCATACAACAAGGACCACAAACAATTTACAAACCAACATTTGGTGAGAATATCAAATTCTTTATTAGATATCAGCTTTACTGGATGTGGGGGCGTTACTTTATGTGGAACTTTGCTGGTAGGCAAAATGACATCCAAGGTCATGGAATTGACGGTGGTTGGATTACAGATGGCAACTGGATGAGTGGTATTGGTCCACTAGATGAAGCGAGACTGGGAGACCTTTCTAAATACCCTTCAGATTTAGCTGTTCATAAAGCATACAACAAATTCTATTTGTTACCTCTGATTTTAGGGCTTGTAGGCCTTTTCTTTCAATACAAGTATGATCCTAAAAACAGCTTAGTTGTTGCCCTTTTATTTGTTATGACAGGTATTGCAATTGCTGTTTACTTGAACAACTATCCGTATCAACCTCGTGAACGTGATTACGCATTTGTCGGTTCTTTCTTTGCCTTTACTATTTGGATAGGTCTTGGTGTAATGGGGATTTACCGTCATTTCAGAGAGAAAATCGATGGAAAAGTATTAGCAGGTGCTGCTACTGCAGTTTCAATATTAGCCGTTCCAGTTTTAATGGCTGCTGAGGGATGGAATGATCATGACAGAAGTAACCGTTATACGGCTCGTGAAATTGCTAAGAACTACTTGGATTCTTGTGAACCAAATGCAATTCTGTTTACCAATGGTGATAACGATACGTTCCCTCTTTGGTATTTACAAGAAGTTGAGGGATACAGAACAGATGTTCGCGTAGTAAACTTGATGCTATTAAATACCGATTGGTACATTGAGTCGATGGCAAGAAAAGCTTACGAAAGCGATGGAATTCCTATTTCAATGACCAAAGATCAATATCGTGCAGGAACACGTGATTATTTGCAATTTGTTGAGACACCAGGCATTGATAAAGACAAGTACTATGACATTAAGAAGATTGTTGAATACGTTACAAGTGATGATACTAGACAACAACTTCAAGATGGCAGAAAAACGAACTTTATACCTACCAAGAAATTGAAGATTAGCGTACCTAAAGAAAAGGTATTGTCTAATGGAACCGTTCCTTCATTCTTAGCTGACAAAGTAGTGGATGAAGTGAGGTTTGAAGCCGATGGTAGATTCGCATTGAAAAGCGAACTAGCCGTTTGGGATATGCTTGCCCATTTCAACTGGGATAGACCAATGTATTTTGCTATTACAATGGGGAGTGATGCATTCTTTGGACTAGAAGATTACTTTGTTCAAGAAGGGTTTGCCTATAGATTGGTTCCAGTTAAAAACGCGTCTCAGCGAGGAACCATTGGAGTAGTTGATACAGATAAAATGTATGATCGCGTAATGAATCAGTTTGAGTGGGGTGGATATGAGGATACTTCTCTTTGGATGGATGAGAATAACTTAAGATTCATCACAAACATTCGCTTTACTTTCAGCAAATTAGCAGGTGCCTTAATTGATAAAGGTGAAAACGAAAAAGCAAAACAAGTTCTTGATAGAGCAGTTGAAGTATCGGTAAACAGTAATACTCCATTAAACGGAGCTGTTCTACCACTAATTCAGCAGTATTATAGAATTGGAGATTACGAAGGTGGAAACAAATTATCTCTTGATTTAATCAATCATCAGAGAGAATACATAGAATTTTATGTTTCTCAAGATCCTTCTAAGTACCCAAGCTTTAGATCAAGGTTAGATCAAGCCTTTGGTATTATGCAACAAGTTACTGTATACACAACTCAGCAATACAAAGAGTGTGGTATTAGTGACGAGGTGAGCGCTGCGTATCAAGAACTAGGTCAACTCTACTCTATGACAAGAAGTTAAGCATTACAGATTATAAATTGTTTAAACCGAATGAGAGTATCTCATTCGGTTTTTTTGTTTTGGCGTTTTACTATAAATCAACTACAGTCAATGCTTACCTACCATTCTAATCATTTCTATTTTGATGGTAAAAGCCCTTATCGTTTTGCAATTTCTACTCAATTAAAACAATCAGAATTGACATTATAATTTGGCACTGTTGTTAGTGTGGGATTTTAGCCCCGTTTTTTCTCTTCTCTTTTTGCCCTGACGTAAAAAGAAGCAAAAGATCAAGTTAATTTAGAGGTGATTGCTTTGCACCAGCCACTTGTTGCGCTTGCATGCCTGTCTTTTACTTCCTTCTCGAAAAACACGCACTTCCGGCTACTGCGGGCTTGTCACCGACTGAATAAACGAGTATACGTAAATAGCTTCCTTTTAAGCATATAATCTTTGTTTCGATAAACGTTGCAAATAAGAGGAGAC
>DIYR01000181.1 GCA_002429085.1 Flavobacteriales bacterium UBA6049 | reverse complement strand
TTAAACCAAGTGAGTCTTATCCAACTACTCAAATTACGGCTAGTCAGCAAGGTATAGCTGATGCAGCTGCTGCAGAACAACAGGCAACGGAAGCTGCAGCTCAAGCTGAGATAGATGCGAACTATCAGGCGATTATCTCAAAAGCTGATGCAGCGTATCAATCGAAAGACTTTGAAAAGGCGATCAGTTTATACGAAGAAGCACAAGGTATTAAACCAAGTGAGTCTTATCCAACTACTCAAATTACGGCTAGTCAGCAAGGTATAGCTGATGCAGTTGCTGCAGAACAACAGGCAGCGGAAGCTGCAGCTCAAGCTGAATTGGATCAAGAATACCAAGGGGTTATCTCTAAGGCAGATGCGGCATTCGGTTCTCAGAAGTATGATGATGCGAGATCGTTTTATCAGGAGGCATTGGCGTTGAAACCAGGAGAGGCGCATCCTACTGCTCAATTAACAGCTATTGAAGAGGCTATTGCAAATGCAGCCGCAGCTGAAGAGGCAGCTGCTCAAGCTGAAGCAGAGAAGGAAGCAGCATTTGTTGAAGCACTTACTACGGCAGATGCATCTATGGCATCAGGCGATTTTGAAACGGCAGTAGCATCCTACCAAGCGGCTTTAGCTATTAAGCCAGATGAAAAATCGGTTAGCAAGCAATTAGGAAAGGCACAAAAAGAACTAGAACAATTAAAAGCAGAGCAGGCCGCAGCTGAAGCAGCCGAGGCAGCGAAAGCTGAAGCAGAATCAAAGTATGCTATGTTGATTCAACAAGCAGATGCAGCATTTGCAGAAGGCGATTATATCTTGGCGCAACAAGGATATCAAACTGCTCTAGATATGGATATGTCTAATGAATATCCAACAACTCAATTAGCAGCTATTGCAGCCAAAGAAGAGGAACTAAAGGCTCAAAAAGAAGCCTTAGAAAATCAGTATAGTGCTTTAATGAGCCAAGGAGAAGAAGCTCTTCGTAACAAAGAATGGGATGCTGCTCGTGCGGCTTTTGGTGAAGCAAGTGATTTGAAGCCGGAGGCGATGGGTGCCAAAGAACGTATTGACGAGGTTAATCGTTTAGAGCAATTAGCGAGAGAAGAAGAAGCAGCTGCTGCAGAAGCAGAGCGTTTGGCGGCTGAGAAGCAAAGTGAGTTTGAAGCAGCTATGGTGGCTGGTAGAGATGCTGTTGTAAACGAACAATGGGAAAGTGCTGTTGGTAGTTTTGAAAGAGCGCTCGAGTTATTCCCAAGCGACCAAGATGCACGCGATCAATTAAGACAAGCGAATGATCAATTAACTGCCTTAAGAGAGGCAGAGGCAGCTGCTAGAGCAGAGGCCGAAAGGTTAGCAGCAGAAGAAGCTGCAAGAAAAAAGGCAGAGGAAGAAGCTAGAAGAAAAGCTGAAGAAGAAGCGAGAAGAAGGGCAGAAGAAGCCGCTGCAAGAGCTGCTGCATTGCAGCAGCAATTCGATAATGCAGTAAGTGCTGGTGATGCTGCGATGAGTGAAGGAGATTTTAAAGCTGCTGTTGAACAATATGGGATGGCTGTTGACCTAAAACCAGATGAAGCTGGAATTGCTTCTAAACTGGCGGATGCTGAAGAACAATGGGATATTCTTAGAGAAGAGTTGGCACTGAAAAGAAGGAAAGAAGAAGCCGCAAGGAGAATGCGCGAGGAAGAGGAGCGTAGAAAAAGAGCTGAATTAGAAGAAAAAAGAAGACAAGAACGTATTCGTAGATTAGAAGAGAATAGTCCAGCAGGCTTGGCTAAGCGTTTCCCAGAAGGATTAACAGAAGAAGAGACCGATCAAGGTTACCGAGTGATCAAGAAAACAGTAATTGTAGAGAATGGTTTGGGGAGACAACTCTTCGAAATCAAGTACCCTTGGGGATTAAAGCTTCATTACATCAACGGAAAGCGTGTAACAAGTGATACGTACTATCATCACATCAACACCTATAAAGAGAATCATTAAATGTCAATGGGGTCTAAATCTCAACTTAGAGCTCTGTTCTTAGCCGAACGTGATGAATTAGATGCAGCCATTCGAGAAGGTTGGGATCTCAAACTACTATCAAATTTTGTGGAACATGAGAAAGTCATAGAAGCAGATCATGTTAGTTGCTATGTTTCTTACGGAACCGAAATCAATACAGTTGCAATTATAGCAGAGTTGAGGAAATTGGGTAAACGAATATCTGTACCTAGAATAATTAGCAAAGCAGAAGGTATGGAAATGGTTCCCATCCAATCAATGTCAGATCTTACTAAAGGAAAATATGGCATTCTAGCTCCAAGTAATGATATTGCATCTATTACTGAGTCACCTGACGTTATCTTAGTACCAGGCCTTGTATTTGACAAAGAGGGATACCGAATAGGGTATGGTGGAGGTTTTTATGATCGTTTTTTAGCATTACACCCCAATAGCTATACGATTGCATTAGCTTATAAAAAACAAATGGTTCAACGTTTACCTCGTGAACCATTTGATATATCTGTTGATGAAATAATCAATCCCTAAACAAGAATATTACCCGTCATTTCAGTAGGGATGTCAATCCCCATAAGCTTGCAAATTGTAGGGGCAATATCTCCTAGTTTTCCTTCTTTAATGGCAATTTGATCATTATCTACCATAAAGCAGGGTACAGGGTTTGTAGTATGTGCGGTATTTACAGATCCGTCTTCATTGATCATTACATCACTATTACCATGATCGGCTAAAATGATGAATGAGTAGTCGTGTGCTAATCCTGTTTCAACTAAATCAGCAACGCAAGAATCTACTGTTTCACATGCTTTAACAGCAGCTTCAAAAACGCCTGTGTGTCCAACCATGTCTGGATTAGCAAAATTGATACAGACAAAATCTGGCCATTCAGCTTCTAGTTCTTTTTTTAACTGATCCTTTACCTCAAAAGCACTCATTTCAGGTTGTAGATCATAGGTAGCTACTTTTGGAGAAGAAACCATTAAACGCTTTTCGTTTTCGAATTCGTTTTCACGTCCACCTGAAAAGAAGAAGGTAACGTGAGGATACTTTTCTGTTTCGGCTAAACGAACTTGTTTTTTACCAGCGTTTGCAACAACCTCACCAAGTGTATTACTTAGGTTGTCTTTTTCAAATAACACCTGAACACCTTTAAATGTCTCGTCATACCTTGTCATCGTTAGGTAATGAAGATCCATCTTTGTCATTCCATGTTCACTAAAATCTTGCTGGGTAAGTACTTGGGTGATTTCTCTTCCACGATCTGTTCTAAAGTTAAAACACATTACTACATCACCTTCTTGAATAGTAGCTACAGGTTTTTCATTTTCACAAATCACAGATGGTTTAATAAATTCATCGGTTACATTCACATCATAACTAGCTTGAATAGCTTCGCTGGCAGAGTTGTACTGGTCTCCTTTGCCATGAACCATTAAGTCGTATGCTAATTTCACACGTTCCCATCTTTTATCACGATCCATGGCATAGTATCGGCCAATGACACTAGCAACTTTTGTGTTCGTATTTGAAACAGATTCTTCTAATCGTTGTACTTGGCCTAAACCGCTTGTAGGGTCACAGTCTCTACCGTCAGTAAATGCATGGATATAAACCTTGCTAACATTTGAATCATGTGCGGCTTGACATAATGCCGTTAAGTGATTTTGATGAGAGTGAACACCGCCATCAGACAGTAAACCCATGAAGTGAATAGACTTATTATTTTCTTTGGCGTACGTGAATGCTTGTTGTAAAACTTTGTTGGTTCCTAAAGAGCCATCGTCAGCAGCGTTGTTTATTTTAACCAAGTCCTGATAAACCACTCTTCCAGCACCGAGATTCATGTGGCCTACTTCAGAGTTACCCATTTGTCCATCAGGTAAACCTACGTCTAACCCGCTTGTTCTTAGCGTAGTATGTGGGAAACGGTTGTATAATTCATCAATGAATGGCGTATTGGCTTTATCAATTGCAGAAACTTCAGGGTTTGGAGCTATTCCCCAACCGTCTAATACCATTAAAACAACGCGCTTATTCATAGCATTTAAAATTTGCGGCAAAAGTAATTATTTACCTCTCAGACTTTAGAACCATCAACTTTTACAGGCTTACGCTTGTTGGATCGTACAACTCATTACATTTGAATTATGGCAGAAGAAAAAGAACCATTCATTAATCCTATAGATCCTGATAAAGTAGCGGAGAACCCTAGCACATTACCCTACGCACATACTGTTGGATCTTTTCAGATTAAACCCATAGATGAAGGAAAAGTGAAGGGAAGAGCTGTTCGCGCAATGGAGCAGCAAACTACCAGGCAATTGGAACAAATTCAGGGTCAAATCAAAACGCTAGCAGAACAAGCAAAAGCAATTCAAGAACGGGTAGTTATTAGTCAGCAGATCTACCAGGCTGAGATGAGTTTTGAACCACTAATTGGGCATACATATTACTTGTATCAAAAGAAAGATGAAAGCTTTGTGTTGAGTATGGTAGCACCCACAGAATGGGGCAGAAGTAAACCTTTTGAAAGTTTCATTGCAAGTGTTACCTTGATGGCTGATCATACATGGGATATACTGCAATCATGAAAAACCTAAGTTTTGTTTTAATTACCCTACTGCTCTTGAGTTCTTGTACTGAACAAATCAATAAAACAGAAGAAGGAAAAGCCGTTGTAAAAGTATTGCTAGATCAACAGAACGCTTGGAATGAGGCTGATTTGGAAGGATACTTAGAAGGGTACTGGGATAATGAGAAGGTTCGCTTTGTAACAAATAGCAAGATATTCAACGGGCTTGATGAGATTAGAACCATGTATCAAAAAGGGTACGACTCGCCCGAGAAATTTGGTAAACTGACATTTGATATTCAAGTGGTTGATGTATTAACTGCAGATTTAGCTATGGTTGTAGGTAAGTATCAATTGAAGAGAGAGAACGAGAAGAGAAGAGTTGGACGCTTTACTTTACTTTTTAGAAAAATCAACGGAGGGTGGAAGGTTGTTCAAGACCATACTTCTTAAACGAATTCACTAGAACCAGATGAGTAAGAAAGTTGAACGTTTTACAGAATGCCCAAGTTGTGGACATGAACTGATTGATACAGATAAGTTTTGTCCAAGTTGCGGACAAGCAAATAAATCTATTAGACATAGTCTGCTTACGTTATTGATTAACTTTTTTGAAGATTACATAGCTTTTGATTCTAAGCTATTTAGAACACTAGTTCCATTAGTTTCCAAGCCTGGTTTTCTAACTTTAGAATTTATCGCTCATAAAAGAAGTAGATACGTTTCGCCTCTACGTCTGTATTTATTCACATCATTTGTTTTTTTCTTAATTACATCTCTTGTTTCCGAACCTGTTGATTTTCAAAAAATGGGACAGGAAGAGGGATTGAAAACAGAAATAATTACGATTGATAGTGTTAACGTTAGACCCAATCAAACAAAAATGGACAGCATTTTAGCCATTGATGTTTCTTCATTACCAGAAGAAAATAAACTGGAAACCGAGCTCCTTCAAGGGACTGTTCGTTTACTTCAACTTCCTCCTAAAATGCGAGACGATATGATTAGAGGAGCTATTCCAATAGCCTTAATTGGCTCCATACCTCTTATTGCTTTGTTCTTGTATTTATTAAACTGGAAGCAGCCTAGGTACTATGTTGATGATATTGTTTTTACTGCTCACTATCTCTCATTTATGCTGTTTGCCTTTTTAGTTATGCAGTTTCTTCTTGCGATTCTTAATATAGACTTGTATGTATATCTAGCTTTTCTTATTGGGTTGAGTGCCTATTTTCTAGTGGCATTCAAAAGAGTTTATGGCTACCAAAGAAAACTAGCTATTTTTTATGGAGGTCTTCAATTGTCGTTGCTTCTTTTTATTCTAATAATGTCACTAGTAGCAGTAGTTCTGTATGTACTTTATTTCAATGTAGTAGAACTTTGACATTAAGAACAGACTATTTATAAATCGTAGAAGCAATACTTTCGCACCATGATTACAAACATCATTCTTGGAATCTCGGTGATTCTTTCTATAATGTCTTTTCAAAATCAAGAGCTATTCAGAAAATTAGCTTTTGACCCGTATACAACAATTCGAAATAAAGAGTACTACAGAATAGTTACCCATGCCTTTATACATGGCGATTGGATGCACCTGTTTGTGAATATGTTCGTGTTGTATCAGTTTGGTGGTGTGGTTGAATCAATGTTTGAATATGACTTTGGAGCCAAGAGTTCACTCTACTTTATTACTCTATATCTAGGAGGCGTTGCCGCAGCTTCTCTACCAGCGCTAAAGAAACATGGTGATAACCCATATTATATGGCAGTAGGGGCATCGGGTGCAGTGGCTTCAGTATTGTTTAGTTTTATATTAATGAGACCTACTGCAATGCTTGGATTGTTCTTAGTTATTCCAATTCCTGCAGTGGTTTTAGGTGTACTGTATTTGTGGTACGAAAAACGAATGTCTAACGCCAACGATAGAATAGCACATGATGCACATTATTGGGGAGCAATTTTTGGAATTGTTGCAACCTTAGCCTTTCGTCCTCAATACGGTATAGAATTCGTGACACAAATCATAGCTGGAATTCAAGGATTACTGACCTAGAACCACATTTCTCAGCCTATCTTTGGAAACGATAAATTGCATAGCAACATGTCAACCAAAGTATTGAACAAAGCCATATTTCTAGATAGGGATGGTGTGTTGAATCACGATCCTGGAGATTATACCAAAAGTGTAAATGAATTTTCCATATTGCCAGATGTACCTCAGGTATTAAAAATATGGCAAGACAAAGGGTATAAACTCATTGTGATTACTAATCAAGCAGGGATAGCGAAAGGGCTTTATACGCATAATGATGTGCATGAAATACATCAGTTTTTACGTGATGAGTTATCAAAATTCAATGTGGAATTAACAGATGTGTTCTATTCTCCATATCACGAAAACTTTTCAAAATCGTTATCGCGTAAGCCAGGTAGCTTAATGATTGAAAAGGCATTGCACTTATACAACATTGATGCAAGCAGTTCGTATATGATTGGAGACAAAGAACGCGACTTAGAGGCAGCAAGAGGGGCTGGAGTAGAGCAAGGCATATTAATAGAAACTAACCAAGCTATTAGAAGCATAATTGATCGTATTGCATGATTCCATTTATAAATCTTCAAGGTGAGTTAATTCCAGCAGATCGTCCTGTTTGGTCGGTAAGCAATAGAGCTTTTCACTACGGTGATGGTTTGTTTGAAACATTTAAACTGGTAAACAATACCGTTCCGTTTCTTACAGAGCACTTGACACGCTTGCATGAAGGAATGGAAATGCTTGGGCTTCAAATGGATGAAGTGCGAGATGTGAATTACATACACCAAGAAGCTGTGCGTTTAGCACGAAGAAGTCGATTATCTGAAGGCGCTCGCATTCGTTTATCGGTGTTTAGAGAAGATGGAGGAACTTATTGGCCATCAACTGATAAAGCCAAGTGGGTTATGGAAGCCTATGAAGCAAATGCTAGGTTTGAGTTAAACGATCCAGGATATAGAATAGGGGTTTACCAAACATGGAAAAAACCAATTCATCCACTTGGTCAACTTAAAAGTACCAATGCATTGCATTATGTACAAGCCGCACGTGAAGCTAGGTTTCATGAATGGAATGAAGCATTGTTATTGAACGAACATGGTCGTATTGCTGAAGGCATTTCGTCAAATGTGTTTTTTGTGGTTAATGAGCATGTTGTTACCCCGGCTTTAGAAGAAGGTTGCTTACCAGGAGTAATGAGAAATCTAGTGATTCAACTACTCGAAAAAGGCAAAGTAGAAGTGCTTCAAACAGCTATTAAACCAGAGTTGTTATATGAGGCGAGAGAAGTGTTTTTTACGAATGCCATTGCTGGAATTCAATGTGCTCTTGCTTATGACAATAAACGTTATTTTCATAAGTTAAGTAAGCAGTTGGTAGATGCTATGAATCAAGAAGTTGATCTTCGAATTAATTTAATGATGGATCTTCAGGAAACTGGGTCATAAGCTTGAATTGACTACCTAATCTACTCATCATTTTAGACCAATAATCATGGCTACCTTGCATGGCTAATTCAGCCGTAAAGTCACTTACAATCCAAGATCTTTCTTTGATTTCTCCAGCCAATTGTTCTGGTGCCCATCCGCTGTATCCGGCAAAGAAACGTACCTGATCTGGACGCATCATATCGTTTTGCCAATAGAAAATGAGTTTGTCAAAATCTCCTCCCCACCATAACCCATCTAAAATTGGAAGAGAACCAGGTAACATATCAGGGCCTAATGTGTGGATGTAAAACAATTGATTATCGCCCACTGGCCCTCCAAAGTAGAGTGGAGCATCAATGTCTTTTTCTTCCATCAACACATCTTCTACGTGCATTTCTGAAGCATGATTCAATACGAATCCCATAGTACCTTCATCGCTATGTTCGGTCAATAAAATAACGCTTCTAGCAAAATTAGGATCCTGCATAAAAGGCTCAGAAATCAATACTTTTCCTTTGGCTGGTGCTGTTTGTTCAAAGTTTATTTGCTCAAAAAACTGATCGAGATTCATGCATCAAATGTAGTAAGGTGCTTTAATATCTGTTGCTTTAATCTTTCAAGTATTTACCAACTACAATTGCTGTAATAATAACTAGGTAAAACTCTCCAATTAACCCAACCAACAAAGAAGCTTTTTGCGCTACACCTGTTAAAGGAACAATGTCACCATATCCAATAGACATAATTGTTATGAAGCTGAAGTACATTAAGTTATCTACAACTCCAAGGCCATTATCAGGTAACGAGAAAGAACTTGGATTGGTGACTTCAATACTCAAGCAAATAAAGAAGCCAACAAACCCCAATGAAATGAAGCCACTTATTAACCCGAACAAGGTGTGTTGATTAACAGATTTTTCTTTCCATACCTGAAGTATAACCTCATAACATACAATGGTGTAGAACAAAAAGAAAGCGATTAATTGCAGATTACCGAGTACCGTATGTGTTGTTAATTCTGTTGGAATAAATGCAGTACTAATCACTAGCAAACTATAGAGAGCTATGACTGAATAAAGAAGCCATTTCTTTTTGAGAAGAAGCAACAGTCCCGCAGAAACGTTTATTAGAAATAGAATTTGTGAGATCAACGTTTCGTATAACTCTTGAGGAAACACGAGAGATCCAAATAAAATGAATAACTGACTTATTGTGAAAATAGTAAACCGATAGTTGTATAGCTTCTTAATCATTAATCGATAAGTTCTTGATTAAACTCATATGTTGAAAAATCTACCTTGTAGAGTAAGCTGTATAATGATGGAATAAAGAGTAATGTAACGATTGTTCCAAACAATAGACCTACCATAATGGTAACAGCCATAGGTTCCCACATAGCACCACCACCTAGATATAATGGAACAAGACCAAGTACTGTGGTGAAAGTCGCTAGAATAATAGGTCTAAACCTTTGCAAACATGCGCTCACTATGGCATCTTGATTACTTCTGTTAAACTCTTCTTTCTCAATCTGAATACGATCTATCAAAACAATAGCATTGTTGATGACTATACCAGCTAAAGAAATTACACCTAAGAAAGCCATGAAACCAAATGGTACCTGAAAAATGAGTAAGCCCATCACCATTCCAATTACTCCAAGAGGGATAGTTAGTACTA
Source organism: Flavobacteriales bacterium UBA6049 (assembly GCA_002429085.1). Classification (GTDB taxonomy): domain Bacteria; phylum Bacteroidota; class Bacteroidia; order Flavobacteriales_G; family Salibacteraceae; genus UBA6049. Next base: position 7,973 of record DIYR01000181.1, on the reverse strand, counting down.
CCATTGTTGCCTTTCTAAATGAGTTAAACTGAATGATCAACAGCATAATGATAATGAATCCAGATATTGGTAAATATGCTGCTACTGCTCCCATGTTTTCAGCACTATCTTGTGCATCACCACCTAAGATGTAGCTATAATCATCTCCCCAATTTTGTGATTCTTCTTTCAACCATGGCGTTACTTGCGACATGATTTCATTTGCATTTCCAGAGGCTGTAAGTTCGCTACTTACATTGATTGAACGAACCAAATTCAAACGCTTAATTTTAGCATATTGCCACTGAGGAACAATATTGGCTATTTGAAGTAGGGGAACGCTTGCACCTGAACTTTGGCTGATGATACTCATAGTTTCTAAACTAGCTAAGTCCAAATCTTTACTTTGTTCATTCTGCAGAATAATAGGAATGGAATTAGTTTCTTCTCGATATTCACCCGTTGTAAAACCAGTAAGAACAGTCTCTAATGAAATAGCAATATCTTGATTTGTAATACCAACGTTGCGAGACTTATATGGGTCTACTTCAATCACGAATTTCTTTCCTTTTGGCCCCCAATCATCTTTAATGTTTTTTGTTCCATCAACACCAAATAGCTTAACCTTGATAGTTTCTGCAATCTCAGCTAGTTTATCGGGATTGTCGCCAGAGACTTTGATTTCGATGGGTGTTCCACCACCACCTGCGCCAAGTAATCCAATTTTAATGTCAGCATTCGGGAAACTTAAGAAGCAGAAGGAATCTAGACGTTCAATCAACAAGTTATTGTCTTCAAAACTAGAGGTATTGATCAGCATGTGTGCATAACTAGAGTTTGGTTCGTCAGCTGAATACCCTAAATCATAAGAAGAAGGACCTTCACCAACAAAAGAAGACCAGTCAATAATACCAAGAGTTCTCTCTTTATTTACCTCTAATTCTTCTTGAATAAATGATTCTATTTCGCGAACTACCTGTTGCGTTTCTTCAATTCTTGTTCCAAGTGGTAGGTTAATATCTGCAGTAATCATGTTTCTATCACTATCAGGAAAGAAGAGTACCTCTAGTAGTCCGAAGCCGAAAATACTTGCTATGAATAGACCAATAATACCTACAATCATGGTTCGTCTCCAATTAAGAACATGAATCATCAAATCTTTGTAGCCTACTTTCATTCCACCAATTAAACGATCTAGAAACGATGCTTCTTTTTCTCCCTTTGGTTTTACTTTTAAGAAGTATACACAGAAAAGAGTTATGATGGTTAAGGAGATCAACCAAGAGCTTATTAACGCAATACTAATCACTACAAATAATGGCCCCATGATATCACCCATGACTGATTCGGCTAAGTAGAACGAAAGAAATGCTGCAGAGGTAGTTAAGGTAGAAATAAGTAATGGAGTGAATAGTTCTTGTCCAGATTCTATGGCAGCGACTCTGGTTGACTTGCCGCTTTCCATTTTCACCATAATAGATTCGGCAACTACAATTCCATTATCAACCATCATACCCAATGCCATAATTAAAGCAGCTAATGAGATTTGATTTAATCCAACACCTAAAACACTCATCACAAACAACGTGGCTATGGTGACTAACGGTATGAGGCTTGAAATTACAAGGCCAGTACGTAAGCCAAGAAACACGAGCATAACTGCTAATACAATAACTACAGATTGAATAAGGTTAGATACGAAGTCGTTGATTTTCTGATCGATGTATGTATCAATTGATGATATGCGTTTTACGTCTAATCCTACAGGGAGTTTACTATTGTACTCGGTTGTTATACGATCTATATCTTGCCCAAGTCGAATAATGTTGCGTCCTTGTTTTAAAGAAATATGCAACGATATAGCAGGTTGTCCGTTAACATACACAATCTGACTAGGAGGGTAGATGTATCCCTTTTCTACAGTGGCAATGTCTTTCAAAGCAATTACATGACCACTGTTTCCTATGGGAATAAGTAGGTTTTCAATATCCTGAATATTCGTGAAATTACCTGTGGGTTCAAGAATGATGCGTTCACTTGCCAAATTGATTTCTCCACCAGATTTCAAAATATTGGTAGATGAAATGATGTTCTGTAGGGTACTTGAAGAAACTCCGTATTTCTTCAACTTATTATCGTTGAATTTAATGAATACTCGTTCATCTTGTTCACCGTTAATTTCAACTTTGGCAGCATCATCCAATACAATTAAATCATCTCTTAGATCATCTGCGTAATCTTTTACTTCTTTATAGCTAAACCCATCGTTTACTAAGGCTACTGCAATACCAAATACTTCTCCAATTCCTTCATCGTTTAATTGAGGCACAACATTCTGAGGTAACCCTTGAATAGTGTTCAACTTTCTGCGAAGTCTATCCCAAACAGCTTGTAACTTGTTTGGAGTCACATCCATTTTTAGTTCAACGCTTACTACAGATAATCCTGTTCGCGATGTACTGGTTACTTCTTTGAGTTCTGGAAGCTCTTGTGCTACTTTTTCGATTTTGTCAGTAATCAATTCTTCTACACGTTCAGGACTTGCACCAGGGAACGAAGTAACAATGGTTGCTACTCGAATGGTAAATGGTGGCATACTATCGCGTGAAAGGTTATTGTAGGAAACAAGTCCCATTACAATCACTATTGCTAATATGCTGAGTACAACGCGATTTTGACTCAATGAGAATTTTGTGATATTCATAAGACTAGAGTTTTACGCGTTGTCCGTTTAATAATGAGTTGACTCCGGCAGTAACTACTAGTTGACCTTCTTCTAGACCTTGTTGAATTTCGAAACCCGTGTTGGTTAATTCTCCTACACTTACGTACTGTTTAACGGCCGTAGCAGAGGCATCTTGAATAGAATCTAAGATAAAAACGAAGTTTCCGCTACCGTCTTCTCCTACTGAATTGTACGGCACAATTATGTGTTCTTCTATAGTAGTAGAATTCGTTACAGTAAAATCAAAATGCACTCTAGCGCTCATGCCTTGCTTTAATTCGCTCAGTTTTTCGTTAACACCTACTTTTACTAAGTAGGTATTGGTGTTTGGATCTACAATGGGGGCAATTTCTGTTATAGTTCCTGGATAACGTTGCTTTCCGAATGAAGAGAAGGTCAGTTCAACTTGCATTCCGATAGTAATGCGGTTAATTACATTCTCAGGAATACCTACTTCAACGTTTAATTCGTTTCCTGCATTAATTACAGCTATTACTTGTCCTGAAGAAGCAGTTTCATTGATAGAGACATTCTTTTCTGCGATAACTCCATTTGTAGGAGCGTAGATTTTACCATATTCAATTTGAGATTTACGAATATCCAAATTACTCTTGGTGCTTTCGTATTGATCTAAGCTCTGTTGATAAGCTATTTTTGCTTGCTCGTAATCTGCTAAAGAGTTAGTTCCTTTCTCATATAATGAACGTACACGGTCTAACTGAACTCGTGAATTACTTAGCGATACATTTGCAGTGTTAAAAGCACTTTCAGCTTGATCGTATGATAGTTTAGCTTCAACATTATCTAATGTAGCAAGCAACTGACCTTTTGTTACACGCTGTCCAACCTTTACATTTAGAGTAGTGATTATACCAGAACTCCTAAAGCTTAATTCAATTTTCTTGGTGGCCCTAACATCTCCACCAAAAGAGCGAAGCATATTGCTATTGGCATTTCCTAACGTAATGTAGCGAACAGGTCTTAGTATTTCTTTTTGCTTTACTTGCTCGGTAGAGCAGGCACAAAATAGTAGGAGGAAAGTCAAGATAATTACAGATGTTCTCATAGCACTAGTTATTAGAAATGATGTAATTGCGTGCGCGTTGAAAGAATAGATCATTTTCTTCTTCTGAATGAGCTACTATGAAATAGCCCATGTATCGCTCTAAGGTTAAGGCACTAATTAAAAATTGATAAATAGCTGTAGCACTGGCTTGTGTAGCTTGTAGATAATTGTTTTGAGCATCAATCAATTGAATGATTGGTACTGCTCCATTTTGATATGCACTCTGTGTTAGCTCTAAACTCTGTTTGGCAGCTTCTTCTGATATGTTACTTGTTTCTATGTTCGATAGATTACCCATCAAATCGTACATAACTTCTCTAATGTTTTTCTCAAATTGCTGCTTTACATTGTCTTTTTGAACTACCAATTGTTCTCCTTGAATTTGGGCAATCTGCTGATTGATATTACGTGTATTTTGATTGAATATTGGTAGAGATACATTGAGTGCTACATTGTAATTGGTTTGAGGGATTTCTGGGAAACCAGGTTGAGGATCAGATCCTTCTCCTTCGTTGATTAAGTTCATATTATATTGACCTTGCAGGGCCACCGTAGGAACATATCTTCCATACTTGTTTAATCGATAGTTCAATTCATTAGCTGCCATGTTGAATTCTAAACTCTTTAACTCGGGAGAATTACGGTAGGCTTCTTCAATAAAGAAATCTGTGATGATTGGAATTAACTTAGGAGAATCGAACAGCTCTTCGAATATTTTATAGTTGTAGTTCACGAATAGCTCGTCATTCATATGAGCATCAGAGATCCCGATATTCATGCCTATGTCATTGTTCATTAGCTGGTTAAGTGTGAGGTATGATTGATTCAATTGATTGTTAGCCTCTATTAACTGCTGTATATTCTGTGCCAATTGACTCTCTATTCGCAATACATCTGATTTTCCACTTGCACCAGCGTTAAAGTTCTGCTCAGCTATTGCAAAATTCTGCTTGGTGAGCTGTAAATTCTGATTTTGTATAATGACGTTGGTTTTGAAGATAAGTGTTTGGAAATACGCAACAGCAGCGTCAATCATTAAGTCAAGTTCTTTAGCTGAGTAATTTTGTCTTTCAGCTTCGTTTAACTCGTTCTTGATTTTGATGCCGGTTGATGCATCTTGAGAGTAGATTACTTGTTTAACGGTAAAGATTCCATCTACGTCAATTTCAGGGCTTCTACCAAGACTTTGTTGTGCTACTTCAGGATCAAGGTAAACGCCTTGTGCATCTGCAGTAATTTCAGGTAAATAATTAGATTTACTCAAGCGTACATCTTCAGTTGCCAATGCTACATCTCGCTGTTGCGCTTGTAACTGTAGGTTTTCACCTAATACTTGATTGAATACATCTCTAATGTTGTAAGTGCGTTCTACATCTTCGTAATCTGAACCGATAATGTTGGCTTGACTTATAATACTGAATCGAAGGTCTAAGCCTATTTTCTTCATGGTAGTGTAGTTAATAGTTAACTCATGGTTGTACTCAATGTGAATGGGTAAATCACCAGCATTTTCTCCAGAGGCAATGGCCTCAATTTGAAGTGCTACCTTTCTATTGAATTGATCTTCAAGTCCATTAGGTTTGTTTGTCATAAAATATCCAGCCTCCACAAAATTGTAACCATTTGCAGTGAAAGAGGGAAGGTTTCTACGATTGATTTGGTGCATTAAGTTTAGTGCGCTTGTAGTATCTATAAACAAAAGATCTGTTACATATACCGCATCCACACTATCTAATAGTGTGCTATCTATTTTCATCCCTGAAAATGGGATTAGTTCATAATCTCGTTCTCGAGGGGTAAAGTAGTTTTCGAAGAACTCTTCAACTGGTAATTGCTTTATGTATTCACTATCTACTATGATTCCAACACGATTGAAGGGAGTTACAATGTTTAAATCATTCAAGTCTTCTTCATAAGAGTTGGGCAACACCATGAAATTGACATTTGATTTTCCTGAAGTAGTTTGATCTTTAGGAATATTGATCAAACTGCTATTTACTGCACCAATAATGATAGAAGGAACTTCTATGTTTTCTGTAATATAAAAGAACCTAGCTGATGTGAGCCCAACACCAATAATAATGTCTGCTTCTAAAGAGTCTTTTAAAACGTAGTAGTTATGCCTTGCTTGTTCAAAATTGTTTTGGTGCACTAAGGGACCCAGAAACTGCACCTCATATTGCTCTTTTAATAAACTGTTAACCTCGTGGGCAAAACGATCAAACTCTGATTCAATGGATCGGCTGTCTAGCATGAATCCTAGCCTCAAAATTGGTTTTTGTTGGGCTGTTGTTAGGTTTGCTAGAATGAATAACAAGAAGAATAACCCAATTCGTTTCATTCGTTAAAATATTTGAAGATCGATTTTTCTAATTGGTGAATAACATCCTGTAGCATGTTGATGGTGCTTTTCATGAAATCAGATACGTCATTTTCTGAAGCAGAATCGCCTCTCATTTGTAAAGCAAATCCCATCAGTTCTGCTTGAAACTTGAGCGTTTGTATCAATTCTTCTAAATGAATTTTTACTTGGTCAATCTCTAAGCCGAATAGTTTTTTCTTGGATTCTGTTGGATGGGGGATAGCTGTCACTAGTTTTTTTTCGATTAGTAGGTTTAGGTTCTTACTAACCGCTCCTTTACTAGATTCAACTTCGTTTTGAATCTCGCTAAAAGTTAAATAACGTAAAGGATTTATGTACAAAACGCACATAATTTTTCCGGATAATGGTGGATACCTAGCAGCTTTGGAGGCTTCGCCAAACGAGTGTATAAGCTCTTTCTTTTTCATGGGATTTTTAAGTTTCCTTAAGAGGAAACAAAGAGAAATCATTTTTCGCTAACACAATACAGATTTTGACAAAAAAGTTTCCAACAGAGGAAACTAATGTGCGGTTGCGATTAAATAGATTGCCTATTCGTAGGTTAGTTGAAGCAGTATTGTTATTTGAAAGAAGGAGTGAAGTTCTTTTTCTATACCAAGTGGAGTAATGTCGGTGCTCTTTTTTTAAGCACCTGGCAAAACATTGCGAGGGTAACTAATTACATATTCAGATTGGTACAAAAAAATCCCTTTCGATTGATTTCGAAAGGGATCGGATATTAAAGTAAATATGAGGATTACAATACCTTGATTTTCTGTGTGGTTATAGTATTGTTTTTATCTGTGGTTTCGATAATATAGATACCAGACGGAATCTGTGTTACATCTAGTATGTTATCGTAAGAAAGTGACATTTCTTCTCCCAAAATAGAGAGCAAACGAACTTGTTGAATAGCTACATCACTCAAAACGTTAAGTTCATTATATGCAGGGTTAGGGTAGATAGAAATATTTGAGGGAGTTTTTGCCTCAGCAACGCTCGTAGGAGCAGTTAATTGGTACTTCCACATATCATTCAAGATAACACCATTTTGACGGTTCTGTCCTGCTAGAAAGTATACTGCTCCGTCTATTACAAAAGAACCAGGTGCCCAACGACTAATACCTGGGTGAGAAGGAAGTTGTGTCCATTCATCAGTTTCAGAATCGTACTCCCAGAATTCTCCTTGTTCCATAAAACCATGATCATCACCGTCACCACTCAAAACATATCCTTTTCCTTGCCATCCAAACTGTGTTCCAGCAACACGTGCTTCTCCAGGAAAGTCAGCCATTTGTTCCCATTGATTGGTTGTTACGTTAAAACGGTACCAGTCTCTGTAAATTACAGGACCACTGTGTCCCATACCAGTGTATACATCATCGCCAGCATCAAACTGAAAAGGGTGATGACGACCATCGCCAGGAATATCTGGAGCTTGAGCCCAAGAGTCGTTTGCCATATCGTATACGTACCAATCTCCTAAATCTCCATTTGCGTCATCACCAAGACCAACATACATCTTATCGTTTTTGATAATCATAGCGGGATGTCTTCTTCCAGAGCAAGGACAGGTGGTAAGAGGAGTCCATTGTTCCGTAGTAGGATCGTATTCCCATATATCATTAAAGTAAGCAGATGTAGATGCTCCAAAGCCTAAGTAGCCTTTACCATTGTAGGCTTTTCCAATAGCGAAACTTCTAGCAGCTCCTGGGAAAAGGGGCAATGTAGACCATTCGTTTGTTTCAGGGTTATATTGAAAAACATCACGAGTAGGGGTAAAAACACCTTCGGTTCCAGTAATGGCATAACCTAGGCCATCTAATGAGAAGGTAACAGGG